>DTUJ01000275.1 GCA_012964235.1 Fidelibacterota bacterium | reverse complement strand
GTCAGCAAGCTATTGAAAAAGAGAAAAGGAAACAAATTTAATATCTTATAAATTAAAGGTATCATGGGAGCAAATAAATCTACCGAACTCACCATAGAGGGTATGCATTGTGCCGGCTGTGTTTCGACGGTGGAAAAAGCACTTCAAAATGTAGAGGGGGTAAAGTCTGCTATAGTGAATCTGGCTCTGGAAAAAGCGACTGTAGAGGGGAATACAGACCCCGAAAAGCTGATTGATGCAGTGAAGGCAACCGGCTATGGTGTAAACTTTATTGATCCGAGAGAAAAGGACGCTACAGAGGGTCTTTCTCTGAAAACCGAGCAGCAAATTAGCACAGCAAGACAGAAGATAGTAATTGCTTGGGGCTTAACTATTCCTGCGATGATATGGATGCTTGTGGAAATGGTCTTTGGTTTTGCCTGGCCCACAGAAGATGTATTCCATTTGGGTATGATTATTATAAGCAGCGTTGTTTTGTTCCTGCCTGGAAAAGAAACCATGAAGAGTGCTTGGCTGTCCTCAATTCATCGTAACCCAAATATGGATGTGCTTATCGCGATGGGTTCTTTGGCAGCGCTCTCAACAGGTATTTTAGGATTTTATTTTCATCTTCATTCTTTTGCTGGAATTGCAGGAATGATTATGGCGTTCCATTTGACCGGTCGATTTATAGAAGCAAGAGCACGGGGTCGGTCGTCGGAAGCTATTCGTAAACTTATGAGCCTGGAGGCAAAACAGGCCATGGTGGTGGATGGATCAGGTGTGGAAACCAGGACTGATGTGCGCGACCTTAAAATGGGGCAAAAAATGATTGTAAGGGCTGGAGAAAAAATTCCAACTGACGGATTGGTTGTTAACGGTAGCTCTGCAGTTGATGAATCCATGGTAACGGGTGAATCCCTTCCTGTAACTAAAAGCCAGGGAGATGAAGTGATTGGAGGAACCATCAGCACTGATGGTACGCTGAAGGTGGAGGTAACCCGAATTGGAAAAGACACCTTTTTATCGCAGGTTATTAAAATGGTGGAAGCTGCCCAAAACACAAAAGTACCCATACAGGTTTTTGCAGATAAGATTGTTTCAGTTTTTGTCCCAATTATTTTAGTGTTCGCAGTGTTGACATTTTCTGTATGGCTGGTTTTCCCAAATACAATGAAGTTTACAGCAGAAATATTTTCTCCATACATCCCTTGGTTGAATTTATCGTTGGCCCCCACAGGTCTGGCCCTTTTTTCAGGGATTGCTGTATTGGTAATTGCTTGCCCCTGTGCCCTTGGTCTGGCGACACCTACTGCCCTTATGGTAGGGAGCGGACTTGGAGCTGAAAACGGTATATTAATTAGGGATGGCGGGGCGATTCAAAGAATGAAGGAAGTTTCTACTATTATGTTTGATAAGACTGGCACCTTGACAGAGGGGAGGCCGGAAATTATCAAAACGAAGTTAACAGGTAAATATTCCGAGGATGAATTACTTCAGTTTGCGGCTTCAGTTGAGAAAGAGTCCACTCATCCACTGGCATGTGCAATTGTCCGCTTTGCAGAGAAAAAAAATATAGTTTTAACTTCTGCACAAGGGATAAAAGTAGTTCCTGGGGAAGGAGTTAGGGCCTCAGTTAACGGTAGAGAGATAAAAGTGGGCAACCTAGGGTTTGTTTCTGCTGATAACAAAGAGAAAGCAAACAGGACCTCTGTCTATATTTCCGTGGATAGTACTGTATCTGGTGTCATTGAATTTGAAGACAGCGCAAAAAAAGATTCTGCAGCTGCAATAAAAAAATTAAAACAAAGAGGGATACACTGTGTTATGCTTACTGGGGACCGCAGTGAGATTGCAGAAACTTTTGCAGAATCTTTTGGGATTACAGAGGTACATGCTGAAGTTCTCCCAAGTGAAAAGGCCGGGATTATTTCCCGCTATCAGGATCGGGGAGAAATCGTGGCAATGGTCGGAGATGGAATCAACGATGCTCCCGCATTGACACAAGCGGATGTGGGTATCGCCCTGGGAACAGGCACGGATATTGCTATGGAATCTGGGGATATTGTGTTGGTGAAAGGTGATTTGGCCGGTGTTGTTCGTACAGCAATCTTGGCGGAAGCTACGTTTAAAAAAATTAAGCAAAATTTATTCTGGGCATTTATTTACAATGTGATTGCCATTCCTTTGGCTTTTTTGGGATTATTACATCCGGTAATAGCAGAGGGAGCCATGGCACTGTCGTCTATTAATGTTGTGTGGAACTCAAATCGATTAAGAAAAACACACCTATTTTAAGCATTGTATAATTAGTTAATCTTAGGGTGCATTTATATCTAACCCAGGCAGGTGATTGTGTACAAGCCAGAAAAGTGACCCTGCTGAAATAGGAAACCAAGGGAACCAATATTGATGAGTGTGCTCCTCATTTTGTTTTTATCAATATCAAATATAACGCGGATGAAAGTCCCGTCGAACCAAATATCATACACATAACCATGATCTGATATTTTACCGCTATGATTGGAGAAATGCCGGACAATATCATTCCGGTCATAGTTCCCGGCAGGGAAACTAAACCAACGGCCAAAAGAGAATTAGTGATGGGAATGAGAGAAGCCTTGAATGCGATATTTCTCTGATTTTCAAATGATAATCTGTTTTCATTTTCGTTTTCAAACCGCTCAGCTGCAAGACTGATTGAATTCATACAATTGGCAAATATCATGCCCCCCAAAGGAATTAAATAATTCGGATTATACCACGGGTTAAGATGAATAACGTGTTGGGTTACAATGTAAAGTGTAACAGCTCCCGGGAAAAAAATTGCAATAGTCGAGAACAAATAATGGGAAAACTGTTTTTTTTTCAGAGGCCTGAGGGCAATGTAACCTGCTATTGTAATCATAACAGTAAGGATCAGCAAAATGATGACAGGATGGTCATTGTTAAAAATATATTTTAGGCAATATCCAATGGCTATGAGCTGGATAAACATGCGAACATGTGCATAGATTACTGTTGAAAATTTTAACCGCCATTTAAAAAGTATATATATGACGACACCTACTGGAATAAGAGTATAAATGAGGTCAAAATAAGAAATGGATTGGGCTACTTCTGACATGAGAAAATAAAGAGGTTAATTAGATTTTATTATAGAAAATAGTTTTCTGATATTTTTATTGCTAGATTAATAAGAGAAGATATTATTTAGTAAAGAGAAAAGGTCATCATAGGGAAGCCCTTGCCCCAGATAGGACTCTCCGCCTTTATTTTGTAAAAGCAACTCCCAGTGAAGATGAGCACCATCCCTGATACCCTTGGTGGCCGGTTCTGTACCTGAATTACCAGACATTCCGATTAACTGCCCCCCCTTGACAGTAACCCCCGGTTGGATTGTGTTGTCAATATGAGACAGGTGTGCATAAATGGAAACAGCACGATATCCTGGGAGAAGATGAAATCCGTGATCGATATAGACAGATTGTCCAAGAAGAATGTGTTCAAAAATATCCGAGGGTGTATGACCGGTTTTTTTTGTTTTATTAAGCAAAGATTGACGGAATTCAGGTGAAACTTCATTATAGTTAAGATCTGCTCGAATGACAATGCCGTCTGCCACAGCATGGATAGGAGTTCCCCAGTCAATATAAAAATCCACTCCCCTGTGAATCCCGTTTCGATAAGCCCTTGGTGCATTTGGTAACAGTTTTGACAGTTTTGGTACAGGAGCGCTATCACAGGGTTTCATCAGCTGAAGATAGTTTAATTCTTCCATGGAGGGGAACGTGTGTTTGATAGTAACAAGTGACGAAGTTTGAATGCTCTCAGGATTACAATACCGGTTTAATATAGGATTAATAATTTTCCCAATTGATGCTGTGTCTACAGCATAGTAAAGAATGGTTGACTTCTCCGAAACTTTTGCATTTTTCAATCTATAGTTAAATGCATCGGCAGGCAATTCAGACAAAACGATATTTCGTATTGCGACTCTGAGCGAATCATCTATAATAGGTGCTAACATATTTGATAATAAAGAATCTGGCGGAAGAGACGGCGGGGCTTCGGATGAAAACAGCTCAGTCGTTCCAGATGGAATTGTAATGGTCATATTGATTTTATCATTAGAGTAATAAATGTTAGCTGGTTTCGGCCCCGTGCTGATTGTGGGCTTTGGTTTATTAACACACCCCCACAGAATTAATAATAAAACCAAGCAGAGGATAGTGCGGGAAAACGCCAAAATTTTTTGATTAAACAGATTTTTGTATATGGCGGATTAAACGATTTATTCCATTAGTAAATACATCTTCAGGAAGACCTTCTATGGAATCGATACAGGTTTCGGTGAGCATAGAATCTTTTTTTCCAGTGCCCATAAAGAAGGCTTCATTAAAGAATATTTCTACCACAGGAAGTTTAATTAATTGGAGCGTTTCTTTTAGAACATATTCAAATTTTGCCCAGGCCATGGGTGCAATAAGTATTCCATCGGCCCAGTTTCTGTTTCTTTGTAGCGAAGTAATGGTTCGTTCAATTTTGTGGGTCTGAAGAAATTTTAAATTAATGTTCTGGTTTCTTACTCGGAGCCGCAGGGCTTTATTTATTTTATCTAAAGTAATGCATTCTCCACCCTGAGAAGATTTTTTTCCTAAAAGATTGAGATTGGGTCCTTGTATTATTAGAAGGTTCATAGATGAGGATGATTGTCTATGTTAAGTACAAAAAAAATATTGATAAAACACATATTGTAAGGCCTACCTTAATGGAATTATGTGGCCAAGAACATATCCAATAACGATTCCAGTTAAGAGAGCGATAGTGAGCACCCTTGAGCTGGCAACCTCTTTTGTGTACCCTTTCTTTATGGCTAAAACAGACACAAAATAACCCAAAGCATTTAATATCCAGAAGAATGGGATTGTAAATACTTTTATAATAAAAGGACCGATCCATGGGATCAGAGCAATTAGAGCACCCAGTCCGGAAAAAACCTGGGTGAATAAACCAAGGAGCAGGGTAAAAAAGACAACAGCCTTTTCATCAATCCCCATTTTAAGAGCAATAATAATGCCACACAGAAGAATTGACCAGGCCAGAAAATGATTCTTATTTCTCTTTAGAAAATCATTCAAGACTAATGATTGCTTTCATGGCTAATCCAAATATCTGAGCTGATGCCTGAATAATTTTTTTTTCACCGGATTTTTCTACCCACAG
>DTUJ01000274.1 GCA_012964235.1 Fidelibacterota bacterium | reverse complement strand
TGCATGTTTAGGTTGCAAATCCTGTTTATTTTTCATTAGTACACTGAATTCACATAGAATTGATAATATTTATTACAAATTAATTAATATTTTATGTAATAAATATTTACATAATTACTTATATTTTCTCAAATGAAAATAAATAATTGTTGGGTATTTTGTATCGTTCTTTCCTGTTTTTCGTTGTCTTTTCTATTGGGGATGGATACAACAACGGGTAGTTGGGTAAATTCAATGTTCAAACCCAACATCGAGAGTGTCTCACTTCTTCCAGAGTTTTCCGATGCTTACGGTGTGGCTTTCCGGGATTTGAATGGTGATGGAGATGCTGATTTGTACGTTGTGCGATTTCGAAACCTGAACCGGATGTTTCTCTACCAAAGCACAATGGGGAGGTTCAAGGATATCACGATTCAGACCGGACTTGGGGGTAATCTTTATCCCAGGCATTTGGAAAACCTTGAGTTAGGTGCTTCGGTTGTGGACTATGATAATGACGGTTTGCAGGATGTGGTCATTATAGGTTGGGGAGTAACCACAAAACTATTTCGTCAATCACAAAAATTGGAATTTCAGGATGTTTCAGAACAGGTTGGCTTCCAGACACCTTTCAGCGGAAACGGGGGCGTATGGGCTGATGTGGATGTGGATGGGGATTTGGATCTTTATTTAACAAATGAGCATGGTGAAAACAGGTTGTATATCCAATCCTCCAAGGGGAAATTCGCTGATAAGGCAGCGGAGTATGGTGTAAATGATGAAGGGATAAGCCAGAGTGCTTCCTTTGCTGATGTAGACATGGACGGTTATCCGGATCTCTATGTCTGCAATTGGTATGCTCCGGATATTTTTTACCGAAATGATGAGGGATCCCGGTTTGAGAAAAGCTCACTTCCCTTGGTTCACTTGACACAATCCCTGAACAGCAATGGCGTACAATTCGGAGACTTGGATAATGATGGAGATTTAGATCTTCTGGTTACAGATAGACAGAGACAGAGTCGGCTGTATATCAATAAAAGTGGAAACCTGAGACAGTGGGATTTTCGAGATATGACAGATGAGACAGGAATACAAAACCCCTTTCCTTCTTATTCGGGGCTTATCGCTGACTTGGATAATGACGGATGGCAGGATATTTTCTTCGCCAATATTGGACCCAATCTTTTTTTTAAAAATCAACAGAATGGATCATTTACCCTGGTGTACAAGGAGCAGATTAATGCTCAATCAAGGCTTCAATACTATAGCACCGGGGCAGCTGTAGCAGACTTAGAAGGGGATGGAGATTTAGATCTATTTGTAGCAAGCAAGGATACTACCAGTACCTTATTTTTAAACCCAGGGAGTGAAGGTCAGTCCATTCGACTTTATTTGGAAGGAATTCAGAGTAATCGCGATGCAATTGGAGCAAAAGTTTGGTTGTATTCCAAACAGAAAGGAGATAGCCAACAATCGCTGGCAGGCTATAGGGAAGTTTCAGGTGGCGGTGGATATTTATCAATCGGAGAAACAGTAGTGCATTTCGGTGCTGAGGACGGTTTTCAATATAGTGCTCTGGTTCAATTTCCGTCTGGGAAAAAAGTGGAAGTGGACGGATTGAATCCGGGAGAATTTCGCAAAGTCCGTGAAATATCAGGAATGTTCCGAAACATGGTCCTTGCAAAGAGAGAGATCCTGCGAAAGATTCGATTCCCATATTTCTGGATCAATTTTTGTACAATCTTTGTCATGGCTGCCACTTTAATGATTTTTTTAAACCTTGCATTCAAACGATATAAGTGGTCCAATCGACAAGTTATGGGTTTTTTGTTTGGCGGATTAGCAATTTTCTACCTCGTTTATGGACTTGTGGAAGGGCGTTCAATGCAGAATGTCCTTTCTGTATTGACTGTAACTGAGTGTATGGTAATAAGCATATTTTTGGGATTTATGGAAAACATTTACCGTGGAAAACTTCATCGGTTTGAGTATCGGGAAGTACTGAAGGATATTTCTGAACAGGTGATCCTGATCAGGGACAAACACGAGTTGTTTCAAAAGCTTGTATATACCATCAGCGACACACTGGATGTGTCATTTGCAGGTATTTGTGTCATAGAGGATAAAAAGTTGGTACGAAAGGATTTTGCAGGCAGCACTGATGCAATCCCGAAAACAGTGAATCTTACGGATATACAGTGCGATTCACTTCGCAAAAAGGGCATCACTTTTGAAAAAGAAGTGAGATCAGTTTTTCCAGGACTATCGGAGAGGACGGGTTTTTTCCCGATTTTACATCAGGGGTCATCAACCGCAATCTTACTGATCGGTGAAAAGCGGGATGGAAATCCAGTTCCAAAAGAAGATAATGATTTATTATCGATTATAGCAAATCAAACTGCACTTTCGCTTGAAAATATTGACTTTATTGAGGAAACAAAAAGTTTGACCCGGAAGGTTGCAGAATCGGAAACCCGGAATCAATATGTGGAAGAGCTGGAGGAAAGAAATCAAATACAGAAGGATCTTCTTGAGAAATTGAAATCAACCCAGGCTCAATTAGTTCAGAGTGAAAAGATGTCCAGTTTAGGGCAGTTGGTTGCAGGAATTGCACATGAGTTAAACAATCCAATTAGTTTTATTTATGCGAATATGAAAGAAATGCAAAACTATATTGATATTTTAACTAAGAAAGAAAAAGTTGACAAGGATGAATTTCAATATATTCGTGAAGATGTTCAAAAACTGATAATAGAAAGTATGGAGGGCAGTAACAGGGTGAAAGCCATTGTGGAAAACTTGAGAAATTTTTCACGGATTGATGAAGGAGAATTCACCCAGACAGATATTCATAAAGGAATTGATTCAGCTCTGCTTTTATTGACCAAGGAAGCAGGTGAAAGGATCCGGTTTCATAAAGAATACGGAGATATCCCTGAGGTCCTTTGTATTCCCGGACATTTGAATCAGGTATTTATGAACCTTCTCTTGAATGGGGTTCAAGCTATTCAGGGAGAAGGGAATATTTGGATCAAGACGAATTTGGACAAATCTTGGGTGATTATTAAAATCCGAGATGATGGAAAAGGGATAGAAGAAACAGAATTGAACAAAATTTTTGATCCGTTTTATTCAACAAAACCTGTTGGGGAAGGAACCGGACTTGGATTAAGTATTAGTTACGGAATTGTTGAAAAGCATAATGGATCAATTTTGGTGGAAAGCGAAGCAGGCAAAGGAACAACTTTCACTATCAAAATACCTGCAGAAAAAGGAAAATCTGATGAGTAAAAACATACGAAGGAAAATTTTAATTGTAGATGATGAACCTTCTGTTTTGAATTCTTTAAAACGTACATTACGAAAAGAATACGATGTTATACTGTCTCAGGATGGTTTTTCTGCAATCCAGGTTTTGAATGAACAAGAAATTGCTGTCATCATTGCAGATCAGCGGATGCCTAAAATGAATGGCGTTACTCTCTTGCAAAAAGCGATGGAGATCCAGCCTGATACAGCCCGAATTCTTATCACGGGATATTCCGATATCCAGGCTGTCATTGATGCAATAAACGAAGGCAATGTGTATTATTATATTCACAAACCATGGGAACCAGAGGACGTACATTTGATCATTCGGCAGGCGATTGACCGGTACAACCTTATCCAGACAAACCGTTCTCTGGTTGCTGAAATTGAGGAAACAAATCGGCGGTTGTCCGATGAAAACCTGCTTTTAACAAAGGATGCTGAAAAACGGTATTCTTTTGACCAAATCATCGGTGAGAGCCCGATAATGAATGATGTATTTATATTGATGAGAAAAGTTATTCCTACGGATACAACTGTGTTAATTCTTGGAGAGACTGGAACTGGGAAAGAACTTGTTGCGCGGGCAATTCACACCAATGGATCCAGGAAAACCGGGATGTTTGTCCCTCAGAATTGCGCAGCGCTACCAGATACGCTCCTTGAAAGCGCTCTTTTTGGTCACAAAAAAGGGGCGTTCACTGATGCAGTATCAGATAAAAAAGGATTATTTCAAATGGCAGATGGGGGAACGATATTCCTGGATGAGATAACAGACACATCAAAAGCGTTTCAACAAAGGCTATTACGCGTACTGCAGGAAGGAGAGATACATCCTTTGGGTTCTGATAAGGCAGTCAAGGTCGATGTTCGTGTCATTTCAGCAAGCCAAAAAGATTTAGGTGAGGAAGTAAAACAAGGAAGGTTTAGAGCTGATCTTTTTTACCGATTAAATGTATTTCCAGTTACGCTTCCCACCCTCCGTGAACGGCACAGTGATATTCCAATTTTAATTGAACATTTTTTAAGAGTGTATTCTCAGCGGTTAGGAAAGGAAATCAATGGGATATCTCAGGAGGTTCTCTCTTCGCTTATGGTTTATCCATTCCCAGGGAATGTACGTGAGTTGGAGAATATTATCGAAAGAGCTGTTGTGTTAGCGAAGGATGGTTCAACCCTGACAGAAGACCAAATATCTTTGCATTCGGATCAGCCCTTGAATTTCAATTTGGTTTTCCCCGGTGAGGAAGATAAAAAACTGAAAAGTATGGTTGAAGCCCTGGAGAAAAAGGCAATTCTTCAGGCACTCCAGCGGTGGAAAGGAAATATCAGTAAAGCAGCGAAATCGTTGGGTTTGAGCCGTCCAGGTTTGTACCAAAAAATTGCACGATATGAAATAAATTGTAAAAATAATTTACAATAATTATGTAAATATTTATTACAATTTGTCATAAAGACCTTTTGAATAACTTAAGTTAGTTTATGTTATAAATGCTGATATTATGGTACTTAAAAGATATAGAAACTATTTTTATTCCTTTTGGCACGTTGATTGTATCTAATGAACTGAAGAATGCAACTTTTGAGGATAATCATGCAGCTACCTAAATACATAATTTGTTATGGTATAATCACACTCTTTTTCTTTTTTGAAGGATGTTATACCCAACTTTCGGTTCAAAAAAGAGTGGTTGTTGCAGAACAGCCATTTCGCAGCAACGAAACTGATTTTGATGACCAGGAATATATCCTGGAATCGGATACAATTGTTGTTGAAGATGGAGAGTCAGTAACAATAATAAACAATTATTCTTCCTTATCACTTAATCCCTACTATGATGATCATTGGGGATTTGATCCTTTCTATAATGTCAACTTTTATTATAGACCTTATGGAGGTTTTCATTATCCTTACT
>DTUJ01000273.1 GCA_012964235.1 Fidelibacterota bacterium | reverse complement strand
AGACCATGAACCGGGCACAAACTGAATTGAACCTGTTTTTTATCGATCGGAAAACTGGAAAAAACCTTGGCCAGGTGTTAAAAGAAACCGATGAAGGTTGGGTCAATATCAATGATGATCTTTATTTTCTGGAATCAGGTGATTTTTTGTGGCAGTCAGAGCGGGATGGGTATGCGCACTTATATCGCTTCAGGGAAGATGGCCGGCTGGTTAATCAGGTCACCAAGGGGTCCTGGGCACTTCGTTCATCTGGAGGCCCCTTCTGGCTAAGGCGATCAGTGGTCAATATCGATGAAGAATATGGCCAAGTATATTTTACTGCTTTGGAAAAATCATCTGTTGAACGCCACTTGTATAGGATTGAGTTCGATGGTAGCGGCATGGAGCGGATCACAAGAGAGGATGGGATACACAAGATTGGATTTAGTCCCGATGGGCAATATTATTTGAACAACTATTCCAATAGTAGTACTCTTCCAGCGCTGACCCTCCATAAAAAAGATGGAACAAAATTGCATACGATTGCAAAACCGCGGCCAGAATTGCTAAAGGGAATGAACCTGCAAACACCGGAGCTCTTTACCATTTCTACATCAGATGGATTCCACATGCCTGCTCAAATCCTAAAACCGGGAAATTTTGACCCAGATAAATCTTATCCGCTTATTTTCCATATTTATGGAGGCCCATCTGCGCCTACGGTATTTGACCAATGGCAGGGCTCATCTCTTTTTTTTGATAACATGTTGCTGAATAGAGGCTACCTGGTGGTGAAATTCGATCACCGCAGTGCAACTGCGATCAGCAAGGAACTGGAAAATCGTCTTATAATGATGATGTCCGGTCCTAGGGAAATTGTTGATATTTTGGATGGGATCCTCTGGCTGAAATCACAGCCTTATGTTGACTCGGATCGGGTGGGTATCTGGGGCTGGAGCGGCGGCGGCAGTTTTACTCTGAATGCTATGACCAACACTAAGGAGTTCAAGGCTGGTATATCCGGCGCACCCGTAACGGATTGGCACTACTACGACACAAAATGGGCAGAGTTTGCCATGAAGCGCCCACAGGATAATCCGGAAGGGTATGAAAAGACTTCTTTTGTTAAAAATGCGAAAAACCTCCATGGACGACTGCTCTTGATCCATGGCACCTATGACGACAACGTGCATCCCCAAAATTCCTGGCATTTTATTGATGAACTAATCAAGGAAAATATCATGTTTGATATGATGTTTTATCCCATGCGGAAACATGGTTTTGGAGATAAACCTGCCAAGATTCACCGGCACAGAAAAATGCTGGAGTTCTGGCAGAAATATTTATAGTTGATCCCTGTAAAAACCCCATGCCCCATGCCTCATTCCGCCTGCGTGAACATCCTAACTGCATGTAAGCGGAGGGGGAAGTTTTTGTTTCCCCACCTCTTTGTAAAAAAGTTGGGATGGGATAAAGAGCAGTTTTTTTATTTGTGTGCGGGGGTATTAGATTAGATTGATGAAAAATAATCACTTTTAATAACAGTTTCCTTTTTGCGCTGCTGCATGTAATAACAAAATGATTCGTCTCGAGAACCTTTCCAAATCTTTTCCGAATGGCGACCTTTTTTCCGATGTAAATATTTACTTCAAGAGTGGTATGCGGGCAGGGCTGGTGGGCCCCAACGGTTCAGGGAAAACCACCCTCCTTAGAATTATGCTGGGAGAGGAATCCCCCGATTCCGGGAATATTCAGATTGGCAAAAATGTAACTATCGGGTATTTGGCCCAGGAAATCGTTCCTGGGTCCCTCCGCTCCATTCTGGAAGAAGTGCTTTCAAAATTCCCGGAGGTTCGTGAGTTGGAAGGGAAAATGCTATCATTGTCTCATGATATTGCCAATGATCCCGAAAACCAGGCCTTGGCGAACCAGCTGGGTGATGCCCAGAATCGATTCGAAGCTCTTGACGGGTGGTCGCTGGAAGAGAAAGCCAAAAAGATCCTGGGCGGCCTTGGCTTTACGGACAGGCAGTTTACGGAAACCATGAATGTGTTCAGCGGTGGCTGGCGGATGCGGGTGGCTTTGGCGGCAATTCTTTTGCAGGAACCAGATATAATATTTCTTGATGAACCCACCAACCATCTGGACCTGGAAGCGACGATTTGGCTTGAAGCCTTTTTATCCGATTGGAAAGGGGCGATGGTGATGATCAGCCATGACCGCGCTTTTTTGGACAGCTCTGTGAATCACATTCTTGAAATCGATTTGAAAAAGATTACCCTGTACCATGGAAATTATTCCAAATATAAGGACGAAAAATTCCTGCGGATGGAACAGCACCGGGCGGCCTATCTAAACCAGCAGAAGCAGATAAAAGATACAGAGCGGTTTATCGAACGGTTTCGCTATAAGAACACAAAAGCAGCCCAGGTCCAGAGCCGGGTGAAAATGCTGGATAAAATGGAAAAGATTGAACCACCTTCAGAATACAATCATGCTATGAATATGAGATTCCCTCAGCCAAGCCGATTGCCCCAGAATGTGGCATCCTGCAGCAATGTGACGAAAAATTACGGGGATGTTGAAGTATTCAAGGATATGAGCCTGACCGTGGAACGGGGGCAGAAAATTGGACTGGTTGGGCATAACGGTGCAGGGAAATCGACTTTATTAAAAATGCTGGCCGGTGTGGAAGATGTGACTGGCGGTGCAGTGCGTATCGGTGCCAATGTGGATAGAGCCTATTATGCCCAGCATCAGCTGGAAATCCTAGATCCAGGGGAAACTGTCTTTGAATCAATTAGAAAGGCGAACCAGGAGTGGAGCGAAACAGAGATTCGTACTTATCTGGGCAGTTTTTTATTTACGGGAGATGAGATTGAAAAACATGTGAAGGTCCTCTCCGGTGGGGAAAAAGCCCGGGTGTCCTTGGCGCAGATGCTGGTTAATCCGGCACATTTACTCCTGCTGGATGAGCCTACCAACCACCTGGATATTGTTTCCCGGAACGTAGTTGAAAAAAGCCTGGATCAGTTTACAGGTTCCATTGTGTGTATTTCCCATGACAGGCATTTTTTAAATAATGTCACCAATCTTACCTGCGAAGTAGGCGGAGGGGATATCCGGATGTTTGAAGGAAATTATGAATATTATGAATGGAAAAAATCAAAAAGACCATCGGAAGAAATTAATGAGCGAAAACCTAAATTGCCCTCTAAAAATAAACTGGATTATCAAGAAAGGAAAAGAACCCACAACCGCCTGGCCTGGATAAAAAAACGATTCAATACCATTGAAAAAGAAATGGAAAAAGAGCGTTCCACCATTCAAGATCCGATTCATGTTGATGAATATGAAATTCTCCAAAAAGCCATGGAAAACCTCACTGATTTTGAAAATGAATATATAGAATTGATGGAAGAGCAGGATGCTCTCCAGGCGAAAGATGTGCTTTGAGTGAGCAATGCTCATGGGATTTTTTTATTTGTGGGGGCAGGAGTAGATTGAGACCGTCAGGATTATACTATTTCATGAAAATAATTTCATTATTACCGGTTATTGTGCTGATTATAGGGTGTCTGCCTGTCAACCTTCCCCAATCCATGGGCGAACCTCCAGAAAATGCTGCATCCTTTCCAAAACTAAAGGAGCGCAACCGACTGCTGGGGGCATTATCACCGGAACGAACCTGCTATGATGTCCAGCATTATGATATCAATATTGACATCGATGTAGATAAAAAATATTTAAAAGGTTATGTGGATTTCACTGCCGTTGCCGTTGATGATTTTACTATCCTGCAGATTGATCTAGCAAAAGATATGCAGTTAAACGGCGTCTATTATCTCGGAAACAAACTGGAAACAACACGAAAGAAAGATGCTGTTTTTGTGGAATTTCCAAAGATCAATCGTGAAACAATGTTTCATTTTCGTGTCCACTATGAAGGGAAACCCCGGGAATCTTCAAACCCGCCCTGGGACGGCGGTTTTGTGTGGGAAAAAGACCAGAAGGGCCGTCCCTTTGTTTCTGTCGTTTGCGAAGGAGATGGGGCTGGGTTATGGTGGCCTTTAAAAGATCATATTATGGATGAACCGGATAAAGGTGCAAAGATGACATTCACAGTTCCATCGGGATTGTTTTGTGTCAGCAATGGCCAGCTTACCAGCACAGCTGAAGATTTAGAGAATGGGAAAAAGGCGTATACCTGGGAAGTGGACAACCCCATCAACAATTACAATATATCCGTTCAATTGGGCCATTATGTTCTGGTCAGGGACACCCTTCATCGAAATGGAAAAATTGAATCATTAAATCATTATGTACTGGATTATCATCAGGAGGTTGCCAAAAACCATTTCCAGCAGGCTAAGAATGTCATTCGGTTTTTCGAAAAGTATTTTGGGGATTATCAATGGTGGGAGGATGGTTATAAGCTGGTGGAAGTATCTTACCTGGGCATGGAGCACCAGTCAGCTGTAACTTATGGAAATGCCTGGAATAATTGGGGAGGATCCCGTCCCTGGACCAAAGCATATTACGGGATAGTCGATGGTCTTTTATTCCATGAAACTGCACACGAATGGTGGGGGAACAGCGTCACTGTAGCAGACCCTGCCCATATGTGGATTCACGAAGGTATGGCTGTATACAGCGAATCGATGTTCATTGAAGATCAGCTTGGTTATAACGTAATGATAGATTTTATGTTGCGGAAGCGTACGAACATCCAAAACAAACTCCCGATTGTCGGGCCGGAAAACGAAAACTACTGGGCTTTCGGGGATTCCTATAATAAGGGCGCATGGGTAATGCATACCCTCCGCCATGTGATCGACAATGATAGCCTATGGTGGGATATTCTAAGATCATTCGCAGTTGACAATGCCCGAAAACATGTGAAAACCGGTGATTTTCAAACCCATGTGGAATCCAGGACCGATCGCGATTTAGAGTACTTTTTTGATCAATATTTTTTTGACCACAGGCCTCCTAAATTGGAGTATTATCAAAAAGGGAATACACTATTCTACCGCTGGGTTGATGTGATTCCGGATTTTCGAATGCCGCTGGATGTTGATATAAATGGCATGGAAAAACGTATCTACCCGACTACTTCTGTTCAAACACTTGAAATCCCGGAATTGGCCGTGGTTATTTTTAAGGAATGGCAATTTCTCATAAACGTAAAGGAAAATTCTAAATTCACTGCATATTGATTCCTCTGG
>DTUJ01000272.1 GCA_012964235.1 Fidelibacterota bacterium | reverse complement strand
GAAAAAAAGTTGTTTCAAAACAATATGGTACAAAAGGATTTCTTTTCCCCAGCAGGAGGACGTTTGTGATTGACAAAAACGGGAAATTGAGGAAGATATTTAATAACGTAGATGTCCATAATCACGCTGCCGAAATTCTGAAACTATTTTCAAACGAAAATTAAATAATTTACATCTGAGAGTAAACTCCCCGGGAAACTCAGTTTTCATCAGTAAGTTCGATTCATGAGTTCAAATATCTAATAGCATCGGAATGAAGTATATAAAAGTATTAGTAATATTTCTGTCACTTTCTCTGTTAATTGGGGCGAGTATTTCTGGTTTTATTCGGGACAAAAACAATGGTGAGCCTTTGGCGTATACAAATATCATTCTTCTTGAAAATGATATTGGGACTGCAGCTGATGTAAATGGGTATTATATCTTTCCAATTGTAGATGATGGCAAGCACACTATGAAAATTATGATGATTGGTTACAAAACATTGGAACGGGAATTAACTGTTCAGGATATGAATTTACGAATTGACATAGAACTGGAGCCAACTGCTTTGGATTTTGATCAAGTCACTGTTTCAGCTGAACGAATGCGGTTTGAAAAGCGTGTGGATATCAGCAGAATAAACCTCACCAATAGAGAAATTCGCAGAGCACCTGCGTTCATTGAAGCGGACATATTCCGAACTCTGCAATTGTTACCCAGTGTGAGTGCCAGCAATGATTTTAATGCTGCCTTAATTGTAAGAGGAGGAAGCCCTGATGAAAATCTCATTCTGCTGGATGGAGCGGAAGTGTATAATCCTTACCACATTGGCGGTGTTTTTTCCACATTCAATGCAGACATGATTTCTGATATTGAATTTCTTGCGGGAGGATTCCCTGCAGAATATGGCGGAAGGTTATCATCAGTTTTAAAAATTACGGCACGGGAAGGAGATTCGAAAAATGGTAGATTATCTGATACGAATCCAGTTAAAAAATACTGGGATTTTAGCAAAGCACACGGGGATATTAGTTTGTTATCATCAAAAATTTTGGCAGAGGGACCGCTTTATAATGGTTCCTGGATGATTTCAGGAAGGAGAACTTATTTTGACCAGTTTGTGAATCTATATTACAATTTCAAAGATGAAGAATCTCCTTTTAATTACTATTTCTGGGATACCCATATAAAATTCAAGACCTCTCCCAATAAAAATAATCAATTTATTTACAGTCAGTTCTCCGGAAAGGATGATCTGTTTTTATCCTTGGGCGGAGATGATTTCCCCGGAATTGATTTTTCCTGGAATTGGGGAAATTCGACCAAAAGCTTTCTATGGAAATACATTCCCAATTCCAATTATTTCATAGAGAATAATTTATCCAGAACAGACTACAAATTTAATGTTGACTTTGCGATAGATTTTAACCCTGACACTACTTTAGGTGATAATGCTGGTGTATCGGATTCAGACTTGACATTTGATATTGACAATATTGTACAGGATATAGGTTTTGATCAGAAGCTAAGTTATTTTTTTTCAGATGAGTTCAATATAAAAGTTGGTTGGCAGTATAAAGTTCTTTATATGGACTATAATGAGAGTTTTGCAGGGATTAACAGAGTTAATTTGAATTCAGAACCATCAATCACTAGTTTGTATTCAAATAGTATATGGCACCCGCTAGCAAAACTGCATATAAATACGGGTGTCAGATTATCAAAATTTAGTCAATACGATGATTATTTGGTTAATCCCCGAATAGGCATAAAATATAGTCCTGTACCGGATTTAGCCCTGAAAGCAAGTTGGGGGGAATATTCTCAATTTTTGTACACCATCAATCAAGAAGATGAATTATTAAGAATAGTTGATTTCTGGCAGCCTATTCCTGAAGGAGGAAAACCCCAACAATCTGAACATTTTATAATCGGTAGTGAATACTGGATCTCAGAAGGAAATATTTTTTCTGTTGAAGCATATGTGAAGGATTATAGCAATATTTACGACCTCAATCCGAAAGTAGAAGGGTCTGATATCGAAGGAACCATTGCTTTATCCGGAATAGGAAGATCATACGGATTGGAACTTATGTACAGATTGAAAAAAGATAAGATTTCAGGGTGGATCAGTTATGCCTATTCCAGGATCAAAAGAGAAGTGGATCTTAATTCTGACGGGATCATTTGGCAATCTAAAGAAATCTATCCTGCCAAGTATGATAAGCCACACTCCTTTAATTCGGTACTCAGTTATCAGCTATCGGAAAAACACGAAATTGGATTGAGTACTATATTTAGCAGCGGACAGACATACACTCCGGTTGTGGGAAAAGTACATCAGGCAGGGAGCCAAAGCTATGGCAGCCTTGAAAATCCTTACCATTATTTCGGAAATATTTATGGCGGAAGAAACAGCGGACGGTACCCTAATTATTTTAGAATTGATTTGAGTCTGACAAGAAAGTCAAATTTGTGGGGACTCACCGGAAAATGGAAATTCCAGATTATAAACCTGACCAATCATTACAATGTACTGCTATATAATTGGAATCATGAGGCATCACCTTCACAGGTATTAGCCTATAGCATGTTTCCCATTCTGGTTACTTTTGGCTGGGAGTTTAATATTTAAATGCGTATCAAAATTATTTTTCCCCTAGGAGTTATTTTATTTTCCCTAAACTGTAAAAAGGAACTGGACATCCGTGATTTTTCTGATGACTTCTCCTTTTATCAGTCTGAACTCCGAATTGAAGCGCTCATCCTTCCTTCTCAAAATACAGCGATTGTCAGGATTGACCGCTCTGTTCCGCTGGATGAGGCTGATCTGTATAATTGTGAAGATGATGATTTAGATTGGAATTACTATTTTTGCAATTCGGACTCCATATCCTATGAATCAAAAGGTGAATGCCTGGAGGCATGCGGTGATGAATCCGATTGTATTCTCCATTTATATTCCTGTAAAGTTGATGAAGAAGATTGTGAGGATTGCAACTGGCCCTTCGATACACTAAAGACATATCCAACGAAAACAGAATGTCTCAGCGATTGTCCGGGGAAATGCTTGACAGATGATGTTGGAGAAGATGGAATGCAGGCATATGACTCAAATGACGATGGTGATTACGATGATATTGGATTTGGAGGAGATATTGCTCCTGATGATGGGGAGGGTGATGGAATCCCTGGATGTAATGAACCGGAGGTGGATGAATATGACGAAATTTTACCCCATATACATTTAGACAGTTTCTGTACAGTTAGAATTACCCATGAAACCGGAACCTGTAATTTTATTTTTAAGGAAGATGCGGGGATTATATTTGAAGGGACGGAAAATCACGGCGTTAAAATTGATGATATTCGTATTGTTTCATACGGCGCATGGATTCCCGATTCAACCAATTGTGATATCGAATTCAATCAATTCGATACAGAATATCAATTCTCTTGTGAATGTTCTGAGGAATCCGGGTATGGATATTATGGAGAAATAACCTCCAGGGATACAATTCGTCGTCCTGTGATTTTTTATTCAGAATCTGATGAGGAAGAAGTCAAATCCTGTGCAAACCAGCCGGATATTTATGGTTGTCTTGAATCTTTTCATAACACGGATTCTCTTTACTTTGAAGAAAACGACCCCTCAGCAAAAATTTACTATGCGTCTTTGTTTGAATCCATCAAATATCAAACTGTTCAGTATATCTACGATGAATCAAATGATCGATATGTATATTATCATGGGCATCCGGACGGAGGGACTGACAGCGGTGATAATTTTATAGACAATAAAATTTGTTTGATGTTCGAAATAGTAGTAGCAGAAAAATATGATGAGGCAAATAAATTCAAATACGATATTTTTACCTTCTCACCAGGATATGAAAATTATTACTTTTTCAGTATATTAGACCTTTCAGACCCGGAGCGTACTAATTTAAGGGATCAAAATGGAAATCCTGTTATGGGGGCTTTTGGTGCCATGTCGTCTCGCACGAAATATTTTGAAGTGATAGATACATTGCAAAGTCAATAAAACCTGCCAATCCCGGTAATGAAAGCAGGTCTGGGATTTTTCACCCCTGTTTATTTGATCACAACAAAAAGATTCTGACCAGTAACCAATTCAACCGCTTTTCTTGAAAGGGATAAAAAGGTGGTTAGTTTTCCTCCAAAAACATGGAGTAGTTTTATTTCTCCTGACTTATTGACGTCCAGGCGGTATTTCCGGGATAGGATCGGGGCGTTAAGGAACCCCAACGCTATGAATGTACACGAGTTGGATACCAAGGTATCCTGTTGCCAGTGCTATAGCAGAAAGTAAACCCAAGAAGGCAAGCGCAAGATGATCAATCCGTTTGTTTTCCATATTGCGAAAAAAGAAAAAAATCCACAGAACGAAAAAGATTGGACTGCCCCAGGTAAGAACATCAGCAAAACTTTCATGGAGTCTTAATAATTCTAATGTTTTAGTTGGAAAACCTTTTCCTCCAGCTATGAGGGCTGCTTTTTCCCCTGTTAGGTTCGATAGAAAAGTAAATGGAATACTTAACCCTAAAAGCCAAAACCCGATCACTCTACACATCCAGTACGGTCGCCATATCTGCACAGCATGGAGAAAAAATGCAGCACATATCAGTGCGGTTGGGAAGTGGACAATATAAGGATGCAGGATGTTCAAAAAAGTATCACCAACGTTTGGATTTGAATGAGATTATGGTCTTTCCCACTGATAAATCGTAGCCCGTAGGGGAATCGAACCCCTGTTGCAGGAATGAAAATCCTGAGTCCTAACCACTAGACGAACGGGCCAAAAAACGAAGCAAATTTAGATTTTACATGTGTTCAAATCAACTGGTATCATCCAGTATTCAGCTTTACTGTTTTTTGATGGTGGCCATTGCAATTCCATCGAAAGAGCATTTTCTGCATGAATACCGTTTGACTTTACAGAATAGCAAGATCTCCAGAAGCTTATGTTTCATTTTTCGATGAGTTTGACGCAAACCTCCTTCACATAGGGAGCAGGAAGATAAGCTCGGATGACTTTGAATAATTCTAAGTCGAGTACGGTTCATAATCAGAATCAATGCTATCAGAATTAATGCAATTCCAATAAGGTCAGATGTTTCCACTTTTGAAATAACTGTACCTATACGAACAGCAATATCCCTTATAAGGTTGACACTAGTTCGGGCAGCTTTGGTAATAAAATCCCAGATAATTAATTTTATTTGCCAACGTTCCCACAACAGAAAAAAGCCCAATAGAAGCAACCCTAAAACAATCAATTCAAAATTATATTTT
>DTUJ01000271.1 GCA_012964235.1 Fidelibacterota bacterium | reverse complement strand
TTATCCTATTATAAAAATGCCAGGGATATCAATATATCCGGGGATAGCATGGGGGAAAAAAGAAGCAAGCGAGAAAAGCGAAGCCGGGAGGATCGACGGAATACCTCCTTCGCCGGTTTTTATGTTAATGTGGGATTCAAGCATAAACTGAACCCGGGGCGACTCATTGGCCTGATCAATGAATGTTTGCGATCCAGCGATGCGGTGATCGGGAAAATTGAAGTGATGAAAACATTCTCCTTTTTTGAGATCGATAATAAATGGGAATCAAAACTGTTTGTGGGTTTCAAGGGTAAGAAATTTGAAGGGATTCCATTATTAATCGAAGTGGATAAAGGCAGCCTGAGAAGTGAACGAGGATCGAAAGGAAAATCGAAATATCGCGAAAATAAGGTCGGTCGTGCCAAAGCCCGAAAAAACCGGAATAAGGGCAGCGGCCGAAGAAGAAGACTGTAAATTATTGTACCGATAATCCTAGGTATCTTCCGCTGTAAAATAAACCATAGATATTATGTCTGTCCCCTGATTACATAATACTTATCAAGCCTCGCTGAGTAGTAGGAATTTTTGCTATCACCTCTTTATAAAAAAGTGGGAATGGGGTACATTGATATACTTTTTCCCTCCAGCTAATTTAAAATAGAAGAAACTGCGTGAAGCTCATAACCCGATGGATGGATACTTACCTAGATTTAAGAAACTTTTTATGTGATAACTAGTAGCAAGTTGTACGTTTGAAGTTGATAATATTCATTCTTCCAATAGGCATTACGCTTATTGCTATGCTTTACTCATATTCACGGTTTAATAAAGGAGCTGAGATGGACAGTTTTATGAAAAAGATTTGGATAATTATTGCAGGCTGTACAGTGATTTTTACTATAATGTTTGTATCATTAATAACCTATAGCATGTTTTTCGAAAAAGAAAATGAAGAATATGCTAAATATAGTCGAAATCATATTCGATTACAGACTGAACAAGATGAGCAGATGGATAAGGTTATCAAATTACTTGAAGAGATAAAAAGAAATACGGACTTTATAGGTAGAACTAAAAAATAATTATAAGCTCCCGCCCATTAGTGAAAAATTTTGCTTAAATCCTATTCCTTTGGTAAAGAGAAAGCTTAAAAATAGAGACGAAATACAGTTTCTGCCACACAGGCAAACCGTTTTCTATTTTCCACTTCTATACTGATTTCATTTACCAGTTCAATACTATTATTTATGGGTGTCACACCTACTAGACGAACACGTGCTCTGACTTTAGAACCTGATTTAACCGGGTATGGAAAACGCACTTGATTCAAGCCATAATTAACCATCATTCTCGCTTCGGGGTACACAATACTTGTGGAGCTCATGGTATTGGTCAATTTCGGTATTAAAGACAGTGTTAGAAAACCATGAACAATTGTTGATTTAAATGGCGATTCTTTTCTCGCGCGATCAGGATCAGTGTGAATCCATTGTGTATCGCCTGTTACTTCTGCAAATTGATCGATACAATGCTGACTAATCGTTTCCCATTCTCCCACATATATTTCTAGGCCCAGTTGTTCTTTCAGCTCTTTATAGACTTTTTCTGCCACCTTATTTTTGATGACCTCTTCTGATGAAATAACTATTTTTTTATCAAATGGGTTAAGATTGGTTATCCAGGGATTATTTAGTGTATTTGTTATTTTATCATTGAGCGTATTAGACCAGTGTCGAAATCTAGGTTCTAATTTGGCTCTGAACTCAGTTGCATTCTCTTGGAAACCTTCGGTCTTTTCTCGGATAAATTCGAAAACGTTCATCTAATTATGTGTTATTAATATAATATTCCCGTGAGTTTACTAATATGAACCTGGGGCATGTCATTTTTAATCTCATTGATTTATTCTAATCTTCAGTATGAAATGTAAGGATAAAATTGTGAAAACAAAATACCACAACAGATGGAGTTCTTGCTTAAATACTATCCCTTTTGGTGATAATTATATTTTTAATCTTCTAAGAGGAGCCATATTTTTATATCCCCTCTACCATGTATCCGTATAGGTTAATTAAGTGGTAAAGACTCTTGCTCCGGAGGAGGGACTTGAACCCCCGACAAAGTGGTTAACAGCCACCTGCTCTACCAACTGAGCTACTCCGGAATTGGTAAATTATCCTGTATGAAAAGCTGGCGAATTTATTACAATACTTCAGGCCCTCAAAACTACATTTCTTTTTCTGCTTCTAATATTCTCCCGGGAACAAATAATCCATGGCCAATCTGTTCACCGGTTACGTAAACCACGCCAGGTTCATCATGCGGTTCTCCAAATACTGAATGGATTGACTTCAATCCACCAAGCCATTTTCGTTTATCAGACAGGTATACAAGATCTCCTGGCTGTGCTTTCATCTTTGCCATATTCTCTATCGAAAAACGGACGACAGCAGTATCACCGTCAATCTGTTTCCAATGGACAAACACCTTCTCCCCTTCCTCATCATTTGGCTCACCGTCTTTGAAATACCTTCGGGCTTCACCAATTGAGCCTGCTATCAACCCTTTTGTGTTTTTCTCCTCATCATATTGCACAAAATAAGTTACAACAAATGGAACGAGAATAATGATGCCAAGCGCAGCAAGAATCTGGAAATCGATACTCGCAATATTGAACGTAACCAATACAATTAAAAAGATAACGAATCCTGTTAAAACGTTCATTGCTGTTTTTCCATTCTGTTTATTCTGTAATACTGAAACTGTTTTAGCCTGCCATGGAGCAGTAAAAACAGCTAAAATAGCCACCCCAAGGCAAACAACTATATTGTACAATGCACGAATATATGAATATGGATGCGATTGGTTCATCTCGATCCCATGATCAAACGGTGCAATCAGGATTCCAGGATACCTTGCTCCAAGAATCATCAGCGCAATTCCTCCAACAAAAGTGGTGATTACTCCAGCAGGAGTAAATTTTTTCCAGAATACACCAAGAAAAATTCCAACAACAAGCGGTGGTGTAAGGGTGGAGTGGAAATAACCATGCGCTTCGTAAACAGTGGGAAAATTTTTAAATGCCAAAACGGCCAGCACACCAAGCACTGTTACTCCAATTGAAGCATATCGTGCTGCTCCCAGTTCCCTGCGTTCTTTTTCACTTTCCGTTGGAATCGCCTTCTTCAAAAATTTCCGCACTGGCCGGTACACATCATTGATAAAAATTGCTGCTGTGGCATTGATAAGTGTGTCCACCGTGCTCATGAGAGCAGCTGTCAGCGCTGCCATGATGAATCCGAACATACCGGGGCTGGCAATGATGTTTGCTACAACCACAAATATCTGATCCGGGGAAGTGTTAGTACTAATTACATCAGGACTTGCGATGGAAATAGCTTTCCCAACCCAACCTGCGTTGCCAACTACAATTGCTGATATGGGCAGGACAAACAAAATATTTACCGCTGCAGCCTTGCGTCCTTCATTCACACTCTTACACGCCATAAAGCGCATAATTAATCCCTGATTCATAAATAAAAATCCGATAGACCCTGCAATGGCATCCTGCCAGAATATTCCTACAAAGTTAAAATTCGCCGGCTGATTAAAATCCGCCAGCGGCAGTTTCCATTCCACCGGAAGCAAATTCCAGAAGATATCAAATCCGCCAAGGTAGGTAATACCAAAAAAGAAAAGCAGCAGGCCAGCGAACAGAAGGATGAATCCCTGGAGCAGATCGGTGAAAATAACAGCTGTTTGACCGCCAAATGTAATGTAAATCCCAGTGATGATTGCGATCACAACAATCGCCCCCATAAGCGTAATCGGAACTGTAGTTCCAAAGATCACAAATGCTTGTGGAAGCATCGGTATCACCGCTTTTCCCAATGTGAGAAAACCAATGCCGATATATCCGATCATATACAGAAGAAGTAGAATGGTTGCGAGAAATCGTGCGGATGGACTAAAACGTTTTTCAAAATATTCAGGTATTGAACGAACCTTTGAATACACAATAATTGGCAACCAGCCAAACATGAAAAAGGCAATAAAAAACCAGTCATTTAAATACGTCATGGACGAAGAAATTCCGTGCTGAAATCCTTTAGCGGAGTACTTCACAAAGCTGTGACTGCCCACACCGGTTGCCACAATAGACATTGTGATCAACCACCATGAGAATCGACGTCCGCCAAAGAAAAAATCTGATGTATTCTTTGTATACCGTCCGAAATAACTGCCAAAAAGCATAATCGCAATGAAATAAACCACCATGACAATCCAGTCCGTGGTCGTCCCGATACTATGGAAAGTTTGTTCAACGGTGTGTTCCATTATACCCCTATTTTTTTCTGAGAATAACCGTTACAATGATAAATACCACTGCCAACAGCAGCAGGATAATTGGCACCGCATATACAGAAATCATATCAAGAGCAGCAAGCGTCATAAGAAAATGCATTGCTAAATACCAGACAAAACCAAACACCAGAACCCACATCCATTTTTTATGAGAATATCGGCGCAAATCAAATGATCCGGCTTTCAAGGTTATAATGATTCCAAAAACGAAGAGGAATCCTCCCAATCCATACAGATAAATGAAAGGCAACCAGGAATGTGAAAAAAGATCCATTGATAGTTACTTATCTATTTTGATGCGATCAAAATGAGGCCTCAATAAATCATAACATTCCTGAAGTCCCTGAACCTCCACTTTTGTGTGCCCTAAAACCGGCATGAAGTTGGTATCTCCAGCCCATCTTGGAACAATGTGGAAGTGGATATGATCTTCAATTCCGGCCCCGGCGGCTGGACCAATATTTGCTCCAAAATTAAATCCCTGCGCGTCTATGGTTTCCTTAAGGATTGCCATGGATTGATCTGCCAGCACCATTATCTCTTTATATGTGTCCGCATCAAGTTCTTTGGTATTATCCACATGAATATAGGGTGCTAACATAAGATGCGCGTTATTGTAGGGATAGAGATTCATAAGAATAAAGACCTTCTCTCCACGATAAAGAATCAAATCTTCCCTGTCATTATCCCCGGCTGGTTTATCGCAGAAAATACAGCCATCCTCTTTCGGGGAACGGATATACTCAATCCGCCACGGAGCCCAAAGTTTTTTCATAGGGAAAAGAAATAACTTGAAACGATTAGTTTATTCTTCTCTTTGGCGTTTATAAGCTGCAATGACTTTCTGTTCAAACTCCCTTGGTAGATTTTCGTAATGGCTGTGTGTTTCGGTATGAAAGCCACGACCACCGGTCAGAGATCGTATCTTGGTTGCATAATTATGGAGTTCAGCTTGTGGAAGTTGGGCTTTCACTTTTTGAAAATGTCCATCAGAATCCACTCCCATGATTTTGCCCCTCCGACCGGAAATATCACCCATCACATCTCCCATATACTCCTCCGGAACTTTCACTTCTACATTGGTAATCGGTTCCAGTAATCCGGGCTCGGCTGCCATAAATGATTCCTTGAATGCATTTTTCCCCGCAGTTTGAAAGGCGATATCCTTGGAGTCAACCGGGTGCTGTTTTCCATCATAGAAATCCACTTTTAAATCCACAACCCGGTACCCTGCAAGAATCCCTTCATCACAGGCTGCTTTTACCCCTTTTCCCACAGATGGAACAAAAACACGATCCACATTCTGTCCGCGAAGTGAATCAACAAATTCAATTCCTTCGCCACGATCTTTTGGTTCGATGCGCATCCACACTTCAGCAAACTGACCCGCTCCGCCAGACTGTTTTTTATGACGGTATTTGGATTTACCTTTTCCGCGAATAGTCTCACGATACGGAATTTTTGGTTCAATAAGATCAATATCAACATTAAATCGCCGTTTTAGACGTTCAACTGAAGTCTTGATATGAAGTTCTCCCTGGCCGGATATAATCGTTTGTCTCACTTCACTATCAACACGATATATAAAAGTCGGATCTTCTTCATGAAGAGCTGCCAAACCCATAGATATTTTTTCTTCGTCTCCTTTTGCTTTGAGGACAATTGCAGAGTGAATATTCGGATTTGGATATTCAATTTCCGGTATTACTACTTTAAATTTCGGACTGCACAGGGTATTTCCAGCATGGGTATCCTTTAATTTAACAACGGCACCGATATCACCTGGATTTAATGAGTTTACACTTATCCTGTTCTTCCCGTTTAAAACAAAAAGCTGTCCAAACCGCTCAGTCGTTCCACGGGATGTGTTGAATATATTCATCCCTGTTGTTACCTTGCCAGAATAGACTCTGAAAAAAGAAAGATCACCAACGTGAGCTTCGCTAATAGTTTTAAACACCTGCACCACTGGATTACTGTTTTCCAGTTCAACATCTATATTTTCATCTGAGCGAGGATCTTTTGCAACAATTTTTGCTCTGTCCACCGGTGAAGAACCATATTTCGCAATAAAATCCAACAACCGCGAAACACCCACGTTTGTTGTTGCAGATGTGCAGAATAGCGGAACGATAGTTTGGCTCTGAATCGCTGCGTGAATTCCACTGCGCATTTCATCTTCAGAAAGTCCACCTTCTTCAAAAAACTTTTCAAGAAGAGAATCGTCTGATTCCGCTACATATTCAATCAGTTCTTCATGCAGGGCTTCAACTCTATCACTCCATTCACCTTCTGCGGTATCTTCTGTGAATTTCCCGCTTCCGTCTGTTTGATATGTGATTATTTCTTTCCGCATTACATCAATGACTTTATTAAATCCCGGACCTGCACTAACGGGGATTTGCATCGGGAATACGTTTTTCCCGAACCGTTCTCTAGCAGAAGACAAAATTTCATCAAATTTTGTATGCTCTCTGTCAAAACCATTCACAACAATAACTTTAGAAATACCCTGGTTGGTTGCATGGGTCCACATTTGTTCTGTACCCACTTCAATACCATTTACGGCATGAACAACGATCATCGCAAGGTCGGCTACACTGATTGCTCCAATTGCTTCGCCGACAAAATCCATGTATCCCGGCGCATCAAGCAGGTTAAACTTTTTCCCCTTCCAATCCAAATATAATGGTGCAGCATGAATAGATATTTGTCTTTCCTTTTCGCCGGGATGATAATCTGACGTGGTTGTCCCCGCTTCAATAGAACCTATGCGGTTAATTTGCCCCCCGCACATAAGCATGGCTTCGCATAAAATTGTCTTTCCACTGTCTCCGTGTCCTACAACAGCAATATTTCTTATGTCAGCAGGTTGATAGTCTTTCACAATAGTAATCCTTTATTAATTCATTCTACTCAAAAACGATCAGGATTGTAGCCTTTATATCCTTTCAAAATCAAGGCTTTTCCGCCTGACCTATTTCAAAAAGATCCAGCCCTTTTTCATTTATATATTCTCTAAGTACCGGTACAATATAAACTCCGGTTAAATCAATATCTGCAAATTCACGGGCCAAAACTCGAAGTCTTTGTTCGATAGGCTTCAATTTATTCAATACAATGACCTTATCTTGTTTAAGGATACATGAGCCCCCATAAAAATCACCTTTTCCCTGGACAATTCGCAATCCCAATTTTTTTGCTAAAGACACAAAATGTTCTAATAATTGTTTCTGTTTCATTTACAACAAGTCATTCCGGTCTGTTTTACCCATTTTTTCCACCAACAATTTTACTTCTTCTGCCTGATCCTTATGGACAACTAGTGTAGCATCTTCCGTATGGACAACTACAATGTTATCAAGTCCCAAAACTGCCGTAAAATGATCGTAAGAATGAATAAAATTTTCTTTTCCATTAAGAACCAGTCCATTCCCTCTCACCACGTTCCCCTTCTTATTTTTTTGCAGGATGTCACACACTGCATTCCATGACCCAACATCATTCCAGTCAAAATCTGCTCGAATAACATAGGCATTTGACGCTACTTTTTCCATTATCCCGTAATCGATGGATTGAGGGACTATACCTTCCCATATGGCGGTGATATCTTCTTTTTGGTTCAACAAGGATTTCATTTTTTGCAACCGATCATGAAGGTCCGGCAAGTGTGTTTTCATCAGATCCATCAGTACATCCACACGCCAAAAGAAAATCCCTGAATTCCATAAAAAATCTCCACTCTCTATAAACCGTTCTGCTAATCTTAAATGGGGTTTTTCTGCAAATGCCTTCAAAGAGTGTGCATCTAAATAGTGTGCAGTACTCTCTTTTGTGTGCTGGATGTAGCCATATGCGGTTGAGGGGAATGTGGGTATAATGCCGATCGTTACCACAGTTTGCTTCTGTTTAGCCAAACGATTAGATGTACTAATTGCTCTCACAAATTTCCGCTGGCCAACTATTAGATGATCCGCGGGAAACACTCCCATAACCGCATCTTTTTGTAACTCACCAATACGAAGAGCGGCCAAGCCAATACAGGGTGCAGTGTTTTTCCCGCTTGGCTCTATTATTATATTCTCAGCACTGATCCCCTTAATGGATTTCAATATCTTTTCAGCCAGTTCCGCTCCAGTAACAATAAAGATATCCTCCACGACCTTTAATTTTTTAAGACGGTCAACGGTCATCTGCAGCATAGATTTATCACCAACAATATCCAGAAGTTGTTTCGGCTTTGCTCTGCGGCTCAGAGGCCAGAAACGCGTCCCGCTTCCACCGGCCATGATAACACAATACATTCAGAATGTCCTCAAAAATGAAATTTTATCAAGATCTATATCCCAATTAGCCCGTATCTCTAAAGTGTCCGGCATCATTAAAAATGATTCTGATGGAGAATAGGGTACTGCCTTCCCATATGTATAGTTGTGATCTTGATCCCTGTCTTCAAATATCATCAGAAAATAATGCCCTTCTGGAATCATTACTAATTCAAATCCAGACTCTGAGTTTACAACTGATGTCCATTTATTTTCAGAATTTTCAAGAGATTTTAATTCAACAACCAGACGCGACTTTTCACCAAATTCAACAGTTCCATACAGATTGCCATAGCCTATAAAATTTTCAGTTTGAATATGTATGTTTGTGAGGGAATCTTCAAATGTCATTTTCCCGGCATCTTTATTACTGATTAATTGTAAAAAATAAATTTGATTTGGTTCCCAATCATTAACCGTTGCCACATTGATCTTGAGTGGACTAATATAATTTGTCACAAATTCTACAGAATCAGAATCTCCCTTTATAAATTCGATGCTTTGAAAAACCATTCCCTGCTGTACAGGTTTAGAAAAAATAAGTGAAACCGGGGGCTTATTTCCCAATTCAGGCTGAACGATTACCCTGCTACCCGGGGAAACCAGTTCAAGAAAGGACGAATCAGGTGTCTCCGGCATTGTAATTTTTATAAAAGATGTATCAAGAATTACACGTTCTTTCAGGGACAAATATTCCAGGTGAATTTCAATTGTCTTTCCTTCCAAACTATCTAAGACAGTAAGAATTAAGTTTTTACTATCAAGGGGGTCATGAAAAAAATCTACTGGCACAGATACGCCCTCCTCGGTTACAAGTATAATTTTACCTTCCAGTTTTTCCGTTGGTAATCCCCGGTTGAAAAATAACCTTCCCCATCTGGATGAATTCCATTCTCCTTTAACAAGGCGGAAAGGTTGCGGCTCTTTTCGAACAATCATATTTATCTCTGTTAAGGAATCATTTTCCCCAAGTTCAAGGTGATTCTTCCAATAAAGACCGTACCGCATTCTCTTTGTGTCAAGAGGCAGCCCTGCGCCTTCGTTACCGATGGAGAGAATTTGATATCTGCCGGGAGATAAATATTTAAACTGATAGTAACCATCATCCGTTACGTCAGTTACGTAATCAGGCTTTGTAAAAAATAATGAATCAATATCTTCATCATTAAACCGCCATAAGTGGACAGCAATATCATTTTCATTAAATACCTGTCCTGAAATCTGACCCCGGGCGATTTCACTGCCGGTACTATAAGCCATATGAACAGGTTCTGCCAATGGGACACCATGTTCATCTTTCAAGCCCCTTCCAGCTGTAATGACGTAGGTCTGGTTTGGTGCTAAATCGTGAGGAAGCTCTAAAAACAATTCATCCCCTTTAAAGCTAATATCCAATTGTTCATTCAGTCTGGGGAAAACCCGGAATCCTTGTTCTACGGTGGATTCATCCATGTATTCTGAAAATCGGAGATGGATTTCACCTCCACTGAATTGTATTGTCCCACTGGGAGGAGTCACTGCAACCAGCTCCGGGGGTGTTGTGTCAACTGGTCCTCCAGATGGTACCTGGATAACTGCACATGAAAGCAGAATAAAAAACAAAACATGTACAATTAGATAAATAAATAGTGTTTTATTAGGAATAATAAATTCTTTTTTTCTCAATACCTATTTTTCCCCTTAATCAATATTTAAATTTACGGGAATCTCCCGTAAAAAAGTGATTTCTTCTAAAGTCACATTAACTGTAATACACCATATTCTTACTCCAGCTTTGAATGCACTTTGCAATGCCTTTCCAAATTTCGGATCGCGATCCCACATAGGTCTGAATTCGTGTGCATCCGGACGCTGGCACACAAACAAAATACCTGCTCTTTTGCCGGACTCCACTAATTTTTGGAGCGCCATAGCATGCCGACGTCCCCGCTCTGTTACAGCATCTGGAAATTCTGCAATTCCATTTTCTACATAAGTAACCGATTTTACTTCTAAATAGAATTCATGCTTATCACTATCCTCCAGTAAAAAGTCAAACCTGTGACGGCCAACTGTGTATTCCGGTCTTATCATTTTATAATCAGTAAACATTGAAAGTTCGCCTGACTCAAGGGCTTCCTTAACAAATTGATTTGGAAGAGCAGAAACCAGAGACACAAGAGTACCATTGTACCGAACCATCCTGGTTGTATATTGAGTTTTTCGATGTGTATTTTTCGGAACGGAAGATATATATAATTCCGCTCCCGGGGTTAATAACTCCTTCAGCCGCCCTGGGTCCGGTAAATGACTCTCCACTACTAAGCCGTTCATATCCACTACAGTTAAAAATCTGTTTGGTCTTTCAATAAATTTGCCTTTGAGAAGCTGTTCTCTGATTTTCAAGTTCGGATGGTTTTATTCTAAATTCAACGTGTAAATTTGCTCATATTATAATGAACAAAACAAATCTGGAAAAACGAATCTATAACGCTCAATGCTATGGCAATATTGAACCCATTGAATACATGGTACCCTACCCGAATCTCCATGCACTCGTGGAGGGACAAAATGTAAAATATAAAGATCATCTTCTGTATCATGACTTGAGTATGACAAATGAGGATTTTTTCATTCGGGTTCAGAAAGCCGCCCATTGGCTGAAGGCCTCAGGCGTCCGTCCAAAAGACAAAGTGATGATGGCTGGTCTTCCCTTTCCAACTGCAGAAATTATTGCTTTTGGTATCTGGACGATGGGCGCAATCCTTGTACTTACCGCACAAAATGATCTCAAAACAGCAAAAACAGCCTGCCAACCAATTTTTATAGTTCCACCTGAATTAGATCTGGAAAAGGAAATTGATGTTTTTGATGAACAATTTATACCAGCTTTTAAACCCAACCTCCAGGAAGAGGCAGTAATCTATTGGAGAGACGAAAAAGCCATTCGGCTCAGTCATTACAACCTGCTGATAAATGCAAACGGTATTCAGAAAAAGCTGGATTTATTTGAAAAAGATTCTTTCTACATCAAACTTAAAGCCGATTCCACAGCCTGGGTAATTCTCCAGGCAATTCTTCCATTATACACCGGAGCAGGTATTACTTCAAAAAATCCGAAAATTACCATTAGTCTTCCAACTCAATTTGATTCAGCAGATTATATTGTTGATTTTGACTGGACTGAATTAAAAAACACAACCCCACTCCATCTATATATAAAACCTGAGAACACGGCTGTTCTCGCGATAGGTTCCTCACCGGTTCATATGACTGCTATTGAGAAAGATAATCAGCATCTAAAAATATCTGGACACTCTGTTATGATGGGATACCTCAATGATAAAAACAACCAAAAAATATTTATTAAAGGAAAAATGAATATCTAATTATAGATTGAAAAATCTATACTCCTTTCAAATTTAAGCAGTACAAAAATCAGTCCAGATCTGAAAGGATATCCTTCGCATGTGTTTTTGTATTCACCTTTGAATATACCTTCTCAATAGTACCATTTTCATCAATCAGGTAAGAATATCTATAAATTCCCTCATATTCCCTACCCATAAATTTTTTTAAACCCCATGCACCATAAGCTTTAATCGTGTCTTTCGTTTCGTCACTCAGAAGTGCGAAGGGAAAGTTCTTTTTCTCACAAAAGGATTTCTGAGCTTTTACATGGTCTGCGCTCATCCCAATGATCTCTATATTTTTTTTCTGGAATGCTCTGGACTCATCACGGAGCCCTTCTCCTTCTGCCGTTCACCCAGGTGTGTTTGCTTTTGGATAAAACCAAAGCAATACTTTTTTCCCTTTTAAACTTTCGAGAGATATGAGATCTCCATCTTGATTCATCAAAGAAAATTTCGGGGCTGTATCACCAACTTGTAACATAGACTACTCCTATTTCAGTTTTATTCCTGACCACTTCATGCGGTCACCATTTGAAATCAGCATTTCATAAACAGTCCGAATACCCTTTTTCTGTCCATTCCATGCCAGGGTTCTTTCTGCATCTTCAAAATCCATCCATTTATATTCTGAATGTTCACTTGACAACGTAATGCGTTTTGTTTCAGTTTCAATTCCAAAAACAGGAACTAAATTTATGAGGTCTCCGTTTTCCTCGTAAAATGTACTCACATGATCTGCAATAAACATCCGTATTGGAGTCAGTCCTGTCTCTTCTTTTAATTCTCTAACTGCAGCCTGCCAAGCAGTTTCTCCCGCTTCAATCTTTCCTGCGACTCCCTGCCAGAGATGTTCATATATTTTTGTTTCCGCACGCTTTAGCATGAGAAATTTATACCCGTTTTGAATTTTACGAAATACATATGTATCCACTACTCTAACTTTTACTAAAGTGGCGGACATTTATTTACCCTCTTTATTTGTGAATTCCTTTTTCACAGTTCAATCAAGGCTAATTTGTTACTCATCATCCCATTTTTTAAGAAAAGATTTTGACCATTTGCAAAATTCACCACATTCTATTTTTAATCGGATCGTTTTCATTAATTTCATATAAAAAGCAATATTCAAAGCACTGGTAATCCTCACTCCCAAAATTTCATTTACATTAAATAAGTGGCGCACATAAGCCTTTGAAAATTGTACACCAAAAGGGGAATCACTTTTTTTATCCATGAGAGAAAAATCATTTTTATACATTCCATTTTTAATATTAATGATACCATCTTCGGTAAAAATATGACCGTTTCTTCCGTTCCTTGTAGGTATCACACAATCAAACATATCTACCCCCATACCTATGGTTCTAACAAGATCAGCAGGTTTACCCACACCCATCAAATATCGCGGCTGCTCCATTGGAAGATGCTCAGTAGATAAATGGACCATTTCAAGCATGGCGGACTTTTCTTCCCCAACTGCCAGTCCGCCGATTGCCATCCCGCACCTTGAAAACGAACATAGTTCCTGTATGCTTTGTTTTCTTAATTCCGGATACACATTACCCTGGATAATAGGAAAAAAAGTTTGATTCCAATCATAATGCGGTGGGTTTTCTTTCAAATATTTCACACAAGACTCTGCCCATTTATTAGTTCTTTTAACTGCTTTCATGGCTGTTTCTTTATCTACATTTCCAGGAGGACATTCATCAAAAGCCATAATGATATCAGCACCCAAATTTCTTTGAATGCTCATTGATTTTTCCGGTGTAAAAAAATGACTGCTCCCATCCAAATGTGATTGAAACTCGACACCCCCATCAGATATTTTATTTAATCTTGCTAGTGAAAACACCTGAAATCCGCCGCTGTCTGTTAAAATCGGTCCTTTCCAGCTTGAAAAGGAATGCAGCCCTCCGGCATCCTTTATAATTTTATCTCCGGGCCTCAAATAAAGATGGTAAGTATTTCCCAAAATGATATCAGTGCCAAGGTTCTTCAATTCCTGGGGAGAAAATGTTTTTACTACTCCTAATGTACCCACCGGCATGAAGGCTGGTGTAGGAATTTTACCATGATCCGTTTGAATAATACCAGTCCTGGCTGAAGTTTCTTTGTCAGAATGTAAAAGAGTAAATTGCAATATTTCAGAACAGAATATTAAATGTATCTTTAACGGTAGAAACAAATTCGATGGAAATTCCCTTGGGCCTCGGCTTTAATGTCCTTTCATTGGACTTCGGTACAATAACAATTGTAAACCCCAAGGTTTTAGCTTCTTGAATCCGCTTTTCGATTTGACTCACCGATCTTACTTCACCTGCTAATCCAACCTCTCCAATTAATACAGTGCTTGGATCAATAGGTTTCTCCCGGGAACTTGATGCTACTGTGCTGATAATACTAAGGTCTGCGGCAGGATCGTTTATTTTTAGTCCACCAACCAGATTTACAAACACATCCTTTGTACCCATAATAACGTTCATCCTTTTTTCTAGAACTGCTAATAACATGGAAAGTCTTTTAAAATCAAAACCATTCACGTTCCGTTGGGGAGTACCAAAATTTGCAGGAGAAACTAAGGCCTGCACTTCAACGAGAATTGGTCTTGTTCCCTCCAGAGATGCATAAATTGCAGTTCCTGCTACGTTTTTTGTCCGTTCTTCAAGAAAAAGTTCAGAGGGGTTTTTTACTTCTTGAAGTCCTTTTGAACTCATAAGGAAGATTCCCACTTCATGGGTTGCACCAAAACGATTTTTCACAGATCGGAGTATCCGGTGGTCGTATCGATCATCTCCCTCTAAATACAAAACCGTATCCACCATATGTTCAAGCATTTTGGGACCAGCTATGATGCCATCTTTTGTGACATGACCAATAATAATGACCGTGAGTTCCCTTTGTTTCGATAACTGAAGAAGTTGCTGTCCACATTCCCGAATTTGGTTTGGAGACCCCGGCAGAGAATCAATTCCCGGGGTGAACATTGTCTGAATCGAATCAATGATTATCAATTCTGGCTTTATGAGGGAGACATAATCTCTGATTTTTTCAATTTGATTTTCGGCAGAAATCTGTAGTTTATCGGAACTAACCTTTAGGCGCTTTGCCCGCATCCCAATCTGACTTTCACTTTCTTCTGCCGATACGTACAAAGAGGTTATATCACATCCTGAAACGATTTGTAGAGCCAGGGTAGATTTACCTATCCCGGGACTTCCTCCTAAAAGAATTACAGACCCCTTCAGCATGCCTCCACCAAGAACTCGGTCAACTTCAGTAATTTTTGTAGGGATCCTTATTTCCGGACGGTCGTACAAGATTTCATTCAAAGATGTTGGTTTTCTACTTTCACCATCGAAAAATTTATTCGTCTTTTTAGTTACCTTGAATTCGCTGAGTGTTCCCCATTCTTTGCATGCCGGACATTGTCCATGCCATTTTGGAAAATCACCCCCACATTCGGAACATAAAAATGCTATTTTTACTGCTGATTTCAAATCGATTAGACTGTCAAACTATTATAGTTCAAAAGGCAGGAATTTCATCAACTACCAATCAGGACCAAAGGAGAAAAGGTACTGCGGTCTTGAATAACTTCCGCTTGGTTTTATATCCCAGGCTGTATCAACCCGGAGCAATCCCAGTGGGGTGAAAAGTTTGAATCCTATTCCAAATCCTGAAATTTTCGGAGTAGAAACACTCCCTCCATATTTATCATTGGGTTTTCCTAGATTGCCGAATTCGTCCAAGTCATCCCATGCTGCACCAATATCAAAAAAAGCATGTCCAAACAAATATGTTGCAGCTACATGGGAAGGAGGTCCAAATGCAAAAATAAAAGGGAATCGAAATTCAAAATTAGCCAGAGCAACATTTGTTCCCATCCGCTCGGCATAACGTGCTCCCCGAACCGGCATGGCATATTCAGTAAAATAGATATCCTTCAATAGGTTATTATTTTCATCATCCAGTATCACTTCTCTAAACTGACCTGAATCGTCTTTCCCATCGGTTTCTCCTCGCCCAAAATACCAGTTATGTGCCCCTCCAAGAAAAAATTTCTGTGGATCATGCCCCATACTTTTTCCAATCATCAAGCGCCCTGCAAACGCATAATATTTCCAGAACCTAATATATTTACGTATATCCCATATCACTGTCTGAAATTTAATTTTTCCCGTACCAATCCCCGGTGTGGCAGTTATAGAAATATTTTGACGGAATCCATCCAATGGCCCTGTGTATCCAAAAACAGAATTATCATAGACCCAGCTTACCATAGGCAAAACGGTTGATAATTTTTTTTCAGAATCAAGGGCATATTCTCCAGTTAAAAATTCATCTATAAAAATTTCATATCTAAAAAGATGATATGACAATCCCACGTCAATCCGGTTAAAACGGTTGAATGGACGGGACAGAAAACTCCCAATCCCAATATGACGCAGTCTCCCGAATCTTTGATAACCTAATGAGAAAAAATTAGCAGTTTGAGAAAAATTAAAGTAGAGGTCAGTCCGGTTTTTTAAATACGCATAGGATAAAAAATAGTCGCTATTTTCAAGGGTCAAAACCATTTCAGTCCCAAAAAATATTTTATGATCTCCCATAAGATCACTCCAGGAGAAAAAGGTCATCCCTTGGGCACCAAACACATTGCTGATCATCATACTGCCCCCGATCATATCCAGGGTAAAATGCGTTTTGTATAATTGGGGAAGATACGTATCCTCTTGCCGAAGACTATCATGAAACGCGCTCTTTTTTTCTTCTCTCTGGTTTAGAATCGTATTATTGTATTGATCATATTGCCGTGCAAAAATATATTGAGAATAATCATCCATACCTCTGCTACTCTTCATTTGTTTATCTTTATTCCATCTAAGATCAGCTAATGATTCGTCTTGATCTTTATTTTGTGTATAATTCGTCAACGGGATTTCCTTTTTAGATAATCCTCCCGGATTCGTCAAACTATAAATATCCCACCCGCCTTTACTGTAACCAGAGAATACCAGGAGCTGATCATCATTTGATAAACTCAATTGCTGAATTCCAGTTAATACATTGCTGACCGGTATCTGTGTGCCTGAATCCAGATCACGATAAAATATATTCCATACACCGTTATAGTCTGCCGTAAAAAAAAGGGCATTTCTTTTATGCATCCATACAGGATAGTTTTCATTATAATCTGTATTGGTGACCCGAATAATCTCTTTTGTCTTTACATCTATTACATAGATATCATCTTGCGAGAAATCATGTGTAAACATATCTACTTCAAGCCTCTCACCAGTCGTGTTGTCTGCACCAACCCGAAGGTAATCATCACGATCAGAAATGAAAGCGATTTTCTTACCATCCGGGCTCCAGACTGGTTCTGAATCGGAAAAAATATCATCAGTCAAGTTCACTAGTTTTTTTGTAGAAAAATCATAGAGATAAATATCACTCGCTCTGCCTTTATTCCCAATAAAAGCCAACTGTTTTCCATCCGGGCTCCACGAAGCGGTAAAAAGTCCATCCAATTCAAGGGATATTTTTTCAGATTTCCCGCTGGCTACATCAATTAAATGAAAGACATCTCCTTTTCCTGCTTTAGATGCGATCACAATTTTTTTACTGTCGGGCGCCCAGGATATCCCCGGTTGAAGCCATTTCAATTCTTCAAAATCAATAGAGCGGTTTCCCTTAACCAGCCGCCTGATTACCTTTCCATTCAAGGCATCAATCAGATAAATGTCCGCATATCCTTCTCGGTCTGACAAGATCGCAATTTTGCTTCCATCTGGAGAGAGTGCCGGAGAAATATTGTAAAAATTCCCTTTTTCTTTATGGTCAGTCAATTGTTTGGAGATATCTTCAAGCTCATCCCGTCCGGCCACATCCGGCCAGTACTCTTTCTTCAAATATTTTTTCCATTGTTTGCTCAGTTCTTCAAAATCAAAGCCCAGAGCTTTTTCATACCCTTTTTCAGCATTCTGATACTTTTTCATCTTGGTAAATATTTCACCAACTTTTTCACGGCCATATTTTTCAGAAATAAATCGCCACACTGATTGCCCACCCTTATAGGCCATATAGGATTCCAACCTTTTCACCTGAGGTATTTCGTCATGAATTGCCATATCCCGAATAATCATATCCGCTTTGGTATCCCAATTGGAAGAGAGATATTCTGCAAGCCCTTCATTAGTCCAAAGAGGTATATTGAGCCTAATCCTCCCTGAAATGATTCCCTGGATGTTCCCTCCATAAATCATATCGTTGATTACAGCGTGCACCAGTTCATGATGAATAACATGCCTAAATTCTTTATAAGATCCATCAAATGGTAAGACCACACGGTTCTTAAATAATTCTGTGACCCCACCAATTCCTTCAGACATGTACGTATCCACTACATTTGTTTGTTGAAAGTCATTGTGAGAATTATATACAATGACTGAAACCGGTTTTTTTAATGTCCATCGAAGGTGGATCGAAATTTGTTCATATGCTTCTTCCGCTGCATTTGCCGTAAACTCTGCCAACTCAAATTCATTTGCATAATAATAAACATCAAAATGGGGAGACTTAATAAATTTCCAGTCAAAGTCCCGGTATTGAACTTTATTTTTCCCAAAAGACTGCCCAAAAACAATCTGAATGCAAAGAAAAGCTAATAATATGAATCTATGGTTCATTGTTATATCTACACTACATTTGACACTATTAATTTACAATAGGTTAAGATAAACCAATCGTATTTTCAAGATTAAGTTACGCATAACATTTTAATTTGTCTTAATCCTTGGGTAGTAGTAAGTTTTATTACTTATGCATTCACCTGTCTATTTTATTTCTGATGCCCATTTGGCAATACAGTCATCCGAAGAGGAACATCAAAAACAACAGAGGTTATTCCGGTTCTTCCATCACGTTGCCCATACGGGAGGTACTCTATTTATTTTAGGAGACCTTTTTGATTTCTATTTCGAATATCCTCACGTGATTCCCAAGATGTATTTTCAACTGTATCATGAACTTTTTCATCTTAAAAGTAAAGGTGTTGCACTGCATTTTATGGCTGGGAACCACGATTACTGGTTTCAGGATTTTATTTCGGACAGACTATTTGATAAAACCTACACTGATAACACAATTGCTGAAGTCAACGGAAAAAAATTCTACCTGACCCATGGTGACGGAATTCTACCCTGGGATCGAGGATATCGGTTGTTAAAAATGGTCATCAGAAATCCGGTCTTTATCTGGCTGTATCGTTGGGTGCATCCAACCATTGGGTACAGCATTGCAAATTGGATCTCAAAGAAAGGTCAACATTATGAGCACTCTGATGAATACAATGAGCGAATTCTCAATGAGTTGGAGGCATTTTCAAAACCACATATAACCAATGGGGTTGATTACGTGATTACCGGGCATTATCACCAAGCAACAGAAAAAATGATAAACGGTGGAAAGCTTTTGATTCTTGGTGATTGGATTCATTATTTTTCATATGGATATTTCAACGGAAATGATTTATCCTTAAAGTTTTGGGAGACCGATGAATAAAACACTTATTCTTTTCCTTACTTCGATCCTGATGTTTGAAGGATGTTCAAAAATCAAATCGCTTCTTCCTTTTTTCGGAAAAAAGAAAGAAAAAGAAGGGATTACAACAATTCAACATGGTGATGTAGAAAAATTGCGCACTGCTTTCCAAGATGGACGCATTCAGGCTTTGGAAGAACTCATTGGAATTTATCAGGATTCAAATCAATCTTATGATGTCCGGCTTGCAGCAGGTGAGTCCCTTGCTGAAACTCATCATCCAAATGCGTTAAATGCGATCGCGGAAACCGTTGCCAGCTCAGCGGCAATAGACCTTTCCTTTATGGAATTTTCTATTGATTTACTTGCCAAGTTTAAAGAAAACCCCAAAGCTGCTGAAGCTATGATCCGGGCAATGCACACCGTCCAGAAAAAAACCAATAAATTGCATCTTTACCTAGTGAAAAATTTGGGGAAAGTTCGCATTAAAGATCAGGTTTACGCGTTAATGGATCTTTATGAAGTCGCCAAGTCTAACCTGTCTCGGACTGAAGAATTGCTCACGAAAACTCTTGGAACTATTGGTGATGACAAAGTCATCCCTGCCCTGGTAGATATTGCCAAGGATCCTTATATAAATATAGGCATCCGAAACCGGGCTGTTGAAATCCTGGGGAAGAAAGAAACAACCGAAATTGTAGGTGCATTCACGGAATTGCTTGGTGATCCAAATACAAATCTTGAAGTCAGAGAATTTGCCCTCAATACCATGGAGGGTGTTACCGAAGAAAAGCTGATTCTCACGCTTTTAGACACATACAATGTTGGGAAAAAGCAATACTTCAGCCTGCTCAATACCTTGATCGACGCCCTGGGGAATTTTAAGGATCCGAAAATACGTAATGCTTTAACGGAAATCGCCCTAAACAATGATTATGACCTTGCCCTGAGAAAAAAAGCCATAAACAAACTGGGTGAATCGGGAGATGTGTCTGTAATTCCAACCTTTTTATCTCTTTTAAGTCACTCTGATAATTACAATATATATCATGAAATCACTACTCTGGTTAAAACCCTTGGTGTAACTGACAAATACCAGGAGGAAATACGCAGACTGGCTTTTAAAGCGCACTTAAATAGTGAACTCTATGAATAAACAGGTTCTTATAACTCTAGGACTTTTTATCACTCAATTCGGTATGGCTCAATTGCCGGATACGTTGAAAACCGATATCCCATTGATAACTCCTTCCAAAAAGATCCCCCTTCCCCTTCTCCGCGATGGTGATACTACCTCCAAAGTGGAAGAAGAACCTTTTTTCGATTATAAGTCTAAAATCCCTGATATACAGTCCCAAATAGATTCACTAAAAAAAATAATGAAGCTGTATGAAAAAACACGGGAAATGCCTACAATCAAAGAAGAACTGCTTGATCTTATCAAAGTACCGGACCGCTTGCACCGGATCACATTGCACAATGGAACTATTGTCCTGGGAGAAATCATCGAAGAGAGGATTGATAAAATAGTCCTAAAAACCAACATCGGACTGCTTGTCCTTGATCAAGAGACCATAATGATGATAGAGGAAGAACTTCCACCCGTTGCCGTGGTTGAATTTATTGAAGAGCCTCAGGTTGAAATCTTTTCCGGGAAAGAAGTAATCACCGGATCTGTGAAAAACACTGGGAAAAAGCGTGGAGATTTCATCCGGGTTATAGCAAATCTCTGGACTAAAACTACAGAACTTGCTGCCAAGGACTCTGCATTTATAAACGGAATAAAAATGACATATAATACTGGAGTCAGGACTGATACAGCACTGGAGCCTGATCAAACCGCCTCGTTCAGGGTCGAGGTGCCTCTCTCAGCTTCACTTAAAGTTCAATATCGAACTTTTGACATCCGCTGGGAAGAATAATAAAATAGCATTAGGAGCTGCGTTTGGAGTAGTCTTTGGAATAATCCTTGGAGCAGTTATCGATAATTTGGGACTAGGTATAGCTTTAGGTATAGCAATAGGTGCAGCTTTGGGTTCTACAATACATAAGGAAGATTCTTCAAATGAAGAAAAGTGAGAAATTAGCATCGCATCAAGCCCCACATTCGTGGGGTTTTTTGTTTGGTGGGATGATATATAGATTCCACATGTTTGAATAAATAATAAAGGAAAGGAATTATGGAAATGATATTAATCGCTCCATTCGTCGGCTACGGCATATAGCTGAACTGTTAGCAAACATGATAGAAAACACACTGAAAAAATGAGCAAAATAACAAGGAGAGATTTTATTAATGGAACTTTAATGGCAGCAGGAGCCTCCATGCTTCCATTTGGACGTACAAGTGGTGCTATTTTGGACAAACTCTATCCATTGTATTATCCTCCATCACTCACAGGACTTAGGGGAAGTCACCCAGGATCTCACACTCACTCACACGCCAGAGCATGGGATAAGAAATCAGATTGGGGACCAACTACTGAATTAAAAGAAACCTATGATTTGGTTGTTGTTGGCGGTGGGATCAGCGGACTAGCAGCCGCATATTTCTACCAGCAAAAACACGGAAAAGATAAGAAGGTACTTATCCTAGACAATCATGATGATTTTGGAGGGCACGCCAAACGGAATGAACATACGGTTGATGGCAAATTACGATTAGCCCATGGTGGTTCACAATCTATCGTGGAACCAAAACATGGTAGCGAAATCGTACATGCTCTGTTAAAAGATATAGGTGTAGACATCAAGCGATTTGATACGGCCTACGACCGTGACTTCTATAAAAGGAACAATTTAGGGGCCGTTACATACTTCAACAAAGAAACATTTGGTGAAGACAAAGTGGTCAGGCATCCATATTGTAATTATCCAAATTATGTAGAAGGGATAGTAATGGGTGGAAAACTATCCAACGAAGAAGCTGCACAACAAGCTCCATTAAGTGAGAAAGGCAAAGAACAATTACTTCGGGTATTAAATGGCGGACTGCATGTGATAGATGTGCCCGAAGAGGAAATGGAAGATTACATATATTCTACTTCCTACTTCGATTATCTAAAAAACACCTTAGGTGTTGATGACCCCGGCATATTGAAAATGGCCAGGAATTCTGGTTTAGACTGGGCGCTTACAGGAACAGACTTAATGACCATAGGAACAGCCAAGGGCTGTGGAGCCCTTGGTTTTACTCCTAAAGCAGTATACGATGAAGACAATCCATACATTTATCATTTTCCAGATGGCAATGCCAGTGTCGCTCGTGCGTTGGTGAAAAAGATGATTTCTGATGTAGCAGAAGGTAACAACGCCGAAGAACTTGTTTTATCCAAGTTCAACTATGCCGAGTTGGACAAAGCCAGTAATGCTGTACGCATCAGACTAAACAGTACGGTTGTTAATGTAAGGCATGGTGGTGACCCAAAAAATTCGAGTGAAGTATTTGTAAATTATATCAATGACAACAAGTCGCATCAGGTAAAAGGTAAAAGTGTGGTGATGGCCTGTTACAACATGATGATTCCACATATCGTTTCAGGTCTTCCAGAAGAACAAGCGGCTGCATTGAGACTTCAAAATAAAAGCCCATTGCAATACACTACTGTGGGCTTAAGGAACTGGAGGGCAATGAAAGAAATGGAGATCGGATTGGCCATGTCGCCCGGAAATATGCACCAAGCCGTTCTGATGGACTTTCCGGTAAGTATAGGCGGCTATGAGTATACCAAGACACCAGACGACCCTTGTATTGTTCATATGATAAGCTGTCCATATGGAGAAACCATTGGTGCGCCAGCACTTGAGCAATATCGCGAAGCACGATACAAAATGTTAGGTTTGCAATTCAAAGACTACGAAGAGGAAATCAGAGCACATTTTAACGGGATGCTCCCGAAGGAATTATTTGATTTCGACAGAGATGTTGAGAGTATTACTGTCAATCGGTGGGCCCACGGTTACACTGTGGGCGGCCCAGAAGGTTCTGTAAAAAAAGGACGACAACC
>DTUJ01000270.1 GCA_012964235.1 Fidelibacterota bacterium | reverse complement strand
GGTGCTACACCACATGCTATCACCGACTGCCTTTGCTTCGGGAATCCTGAAAAACTACACCAAATGTGGGAATTTTCAGAAGCAACCCGCGGAGTGGCTGATGCGTGTCATACCATTACGCTAAAAGACAATCCAAATGATCCCACGCCCATCATAGCCGGAAATGTTAGTTTTTATAATGAATCAAAAAATGGTGCGATTCCGCCAAGCCCTATTGTAAGTTGTCTCGGCAGACTCAAGGATGTGAATAAAACAGTGCCTGCCCATTTTCAAAAATCAGATTCTATTATTTTAATGGTTGGTGAACGTAAAGATGAGTTGGGCGGTTCGGTCTATTACAGTGTATTTGATCAGCTAGGTGCTAACATCCCGAAACCAAATTTAGAAGAAATGAAAAACCAGATCTTCGCCCTCACAGATTGCATTGATGACGGCTTGGTTTTATCCTGTCACGATATTTCAGACGGTGGTGTTGCATCGGCTCTCTCTGAAATGACAATTGGTAATGGGATTGGATGTGATGTAAATATTGACAGCAATCTTCAAACAGATAAAATTTTATTTTCTGAAACGGGTGGCTTTGTTTTAGAAGTATCATCGGAAAATGTTGGTGCAATTTCAACAACATTTTCGAAGTATGAATTAGATGTTTTTCATATAGGCAACACGGGTGGAATTATGATTCAATTGAACAGTGTGTTGGATATGTACGTATTTGATGCTAAAGAAGCCTGGACTAATGGACTGCGAGAAAAATTATAATGGGTAAAATCTATTATAAATCTGCTGGAGTAAACATTGATGCCGGGAACGAAGCGGTGGATCGTATTAAAGATAAAGTAGAATCCACCTTCACACCCAACGTAATTGCGGGGCTTGGCAGTTTTGGATCGCTCTATGATCTTAAACCGATCCTGGAAGCCTACAATAATCCAGTCATGGTTCAGAGCATAGACGGGGTTGGGACAAAAACCATCATTGCCCGAAAAATGGGAAAGTTCGATACTATCGGCATAGACCTCTTGAGTGCTTGTGCCAACGATATTCTGGTTATGGGAGCACGGCCCCTTACCTTTCTTGATTATATAGCCAACGACAAGCTGAGCCCAGACATTGTTGAAGAAATTATATCAGGGATGGTGAAAGCGTGCAAAGACACCGGTGTATCATTAGTGGGGGGCGAAACGGCGGAAATGCCCGACACCTACCTGCCCGGAGAACATGATCTTGTAGGCATCATCACCGGTGTGGTGGAGAAAGATAAAATTATTACCGGTGAATCCATCAAGCCCGGCGATGTGGTGCTTGGCCTGCCATCTAACGGACCGCATACAAATGGTTATTCCTTCGCTCGTAAACTTTTCTTTGATGTCGGCGGTTATAGCGTGAACGATATAATCCCAGAACTGGAAAAATCGGTTGGGCTTACATTGCTGAAACCACACATTAATTATACAAACCATGTGTTCGCTATGCTGGATGCAGGGGTTGAGGTGAAAGGCATTGCCCATATCACCGGTGGCGGACTAATTGAAAACATCCCGCGTATTTTGCCGGATGGATGCGGTGTGGAAATCCAAAAAGAATCCTGGCCAGCGTTGCCTGTCTTTGGTGTAATGCAGTCCATTGGCGATGTGGATGAAGATGAAATGTACCGGGCCTTCAATATGGGCATCGGAATGGTGTTCATTGTTAATCCTGCTGATATGGATGCGACAAAAAGTCTAATGGAGACTTATAAAATTGGAACTGTTATAAGTGGTAAGGGCGTGAACATACAGTGAATGCATCTATTGCTATTATCCAGTTCCCCGGTTCCAATACTGAGCGAGAAACGCTTATGGCCTGCCATCGCGCGGGTTTAAACCCCGTTGAGTTTTTATGGAATGAGGCACCGGAAAAATTATCTGAATTTGATGGGTTTGTTATTGTGGGTGGGTTTTCATATGAAGACAGATCCCGATCAGGCATAATTGCCTCCCTTGATCCTATTATGAAACAAGTCCGAATTGAGGCCGACTTCGGAAAGCCTGTGTTGGGCATATGTAATGGTGCACAGATTTTAGTTGAATCGGGATTGGTCCCCGGCCTTAAAGATCATCGTTTGGGAATTGCCATGACAGATAACAAACGAATAAAAAACGGGAATGTGATCGGGGTTGGATATTACAACACATGGGCAAATCTCCAAATGTCCGTTCCTTATGCACGTTGTGCCTTTACACATCATTTAAAAAAAAGCGAGTGGATCAACATTCCCCTAGCCCACGGCGAAGGTCGTTTTATTATACCCGATGAAATATTATCGCAAATGATCAATAATGATCAAACTGTTTTTCGTTACTGCGACAATCGTGGAAATATCATTGATGAATTCCCCACAAATCCCAATGGATCTGTGTATAACTTGGCTGCAGTATGCAATCCCGCAGGAAATGTCATGGCTATGATGCCCCATCCTGAACGGACTAAAAACGGTGATGTAATCTTCTCGTCTATGAAAGAGTCCATTAAAAATAAACTCCCCTCTAAAAAATATACCCTTTCATTTGAACGGCCACACTATGAAGTGGCACCCTATGAATCAAATGGCAATTCCACGGAATGGATCATTGACATGATTATTACGGATAATGAAGCGGCATCGGTCCATAATGCCCTAGATCACCTTGGCTATAACGTCAGTATCTCTCGGCAAACGCATTGGGAGATTAAAACGCATGGAGACCGAAAATCCGTCTTGCAAAAAATTGACGAAAGCGGCGAACTATACAATTCCAACAAGGAATTCATCAGCAAGGCCATAGCAAAAGAAAACACCACCTCTTTCCTGGTGCGCCAGAAAGAAGATATGATCGGCCGATCCAAGCTTGAAACCTTAACAAATCGTCTCGAAATAGGCGGAATCGCCAATCTCAATCGCGGTGTTATTTGGAATGTGACCGTGAATAGCGGTAATTTAAATGATGTTTTGAGTGGCGTTTTGAACACGCATTTATTTTTCAATCCACTATCACATGATTGCTATCGAATCAACTAAACACTATACAGACCATATCCGTTCTTGTTTAAACAATACTCTGACAGAAACAGCTTTGCCTGTCGGGACCAAACACGTGGGAAAGGTTCGGGACCAATACGATCTGGGCGACACCGTCGCTTTAATTACCACGGATCGCCAGAGTGCTTTCGATCGTGTATTAGCATCTATCCCTTTTAAGGGTCAAGTACTAAATCAAACCAGTGCCTGGTGGTTTGAACAGACAAAAAATATTATTCAGAACCATGTCATTGATGTTCCGGATCCAAATGTAACCCTTGCAAAAAAATGTGACGTTTTTCCCATTGAGTTTGTAGTCCGAGGTTACATCACCGGCAGTACCAGTACCGCCTTATGGACTGTGTATAATAGTGGTGAACGTGAATACTGCGGAAATATTCTGCCAAAAGGATTGTTGAAAAACCAGAAGCTGGATGCCAATATGCTCACCCCTACTACCAAAGATGAAACCCATGACCGACCAATTTCTCCGGCCGAAATCGTCGCTGAAGGCTGGATGAGTCAGACAGATTGGGAATACTGCAGCACCAAGGCACTGGAACTGTTTTCCTTTGGACAAAAGAAGGCTGCCGAAAATGGGATGATCTTAGTAGACACCAAATATGAAATGGGCCGGGATACTGATGGTAATATCATGCTTATTGACGAAATCCACACACCCGATTCCAGCCGGTACTGGATTAATGATACCTATGAAGAACGGATGGCCTCCGAAAAAGAACCACAAAATGTTGATAAAGAGTTTTTACGGCTCTGGTTCGTAGACAATTGTGATCCCTACAATGATGAAACATTACCAGAAGCACCTGAAGAACTGGTGGTGGAGTTATCCAGTCGGTATATCTATTTATATGAAACCATTACCGGCGAACCTTTTTCTTTCCTGGCTTCGGGTCAGCCAGTTTTAGATAGAATTCATGCAAACCTGAAGGATGTATTATGAAAGCAGTTCTAATTATGGGATCCACTTCCGATGAATCCCACGCGAAGAAAATAACAAACAAGCTTGATGACTATGGCATCGCTTGGGAACAACATGCCGCCTCCGCTCACAAGCAACCACTAAAGGTTTTAGAAATTCTAGAAACCAAGAAAAATGAGAAAAATATTGTGTATATCACTATCGCTGGGCGTTCAAACGCCCTTTCTGGATTTGTAGCAGCCAATTCAGAATTTCCAACCTTGGCCTGCCCGCCATTTGTAAATAAAACAGACATGTTGGTGAATATTCATTCCACACTTCAAATGCCTAGTAATGCGCCGGTGTTAACAATCATCGACCCTGAAAATTGTGCGATGGCGGTAAAAAGAATATTCGGTGTCTGATAGACTGAACGCAATTTCCCCCTTAGACGGTCGCTACGGCAATGCTGTAAAAAACCTTTCTGCCTTTTTTTCCGAATCGGCCCTCATGCGCTTTCGCCTAAAAGTTGAAATTGAGTATTTAATTGCCATAGGTAATGAAAAAAGGATTCACGAACTGGGGCCTTTTTCAACAACTGAACAGACCCGTTTAAGAGAAATATATAAGAACTTTAATTCGGCCGGCGCAGAAAAAGTAAAAGAGATCGAAGCCACTACTAACCACGATGTCAAAGCCATCGAGTATTACATTCAAGATAAGGTGAAAATGGCCCTGCATCCATGGATCCATTTTGCCCTTACATCTGAAGATGTCAACAATCTGTCTTATTCTCTCATGTGGAAAGACGGATTGCAGCAGGCTTATCTGTCTACGCTACAATTGGTCAACAAAGAATTGAAGAAGCTGGCACGGAAATATAAAAAATCATCAATGCTTGCTTTGACTCACGGCCAACCCGCAACCCCAACCACACTTGGAAAAGAGCTGGCTGTCTTTTGTGCTCGTCTTGATCGGCAGATTAAACAAATTAAAGCACATAAATTTTTAGGAAAATTCGGCGGCGCAACGGGAACTTGGTCTGCTCATGTGGTGGCATATCCAAAAACAAATTGGAAACGCTTTGCCGAACGGCTGATCAAAAGTCTTGGGCTGGAACCAAATATGATCACTACCCAAATTGAACCTCATGATTCGTTAGCAGAAAGCTATCATCAAATCATTCGGGTGAATTCTGTCCTAACAGGATTATGTCGGGACATGTGGTCCTATATCAGCCGCGGCATCCTTGCACAAAAAAAGATTTCCGGCGAGGTGGGCTCTTCCACCATGCCTCATAAGATCAACCCAATTCAATTCGAAAATGCTGAAGGCAACCTGTGTTTGTCCAGCAGCCTGCTTACTCACCTTGCTGCGAAACTAACGATTTCAAGAATGCAGAGAGATTTATCGGATAGTACAACATTGCGCAACCAGGGGGTAGC
>DTUJ01000269.1 GCA_012964235.1 Fidelibacterota bacterium | reverse complement strand
AGTGAAGCCCCATGTCCGGCTTTCTGTAGCAGCACTGGGAAAATACAACTGGTCAGGTTGGCAGGGATACGGCACTGTCTACCAGGATGGTGCATTATGGTTCAACGAAGGCTACATTGATCAGCTCATGCCAATGCACTACCACTGGTATACCGCTGATGGATTCTATGGAATGCTTGAAGGAGATTGCCCAGAATGCTGGGGACAGTTTATCCAGCCAGGTATTAGTGCTGGTCGATTATTTACTTCAGGACCCGGGTCATATATTCTGGAGGATTACAATGTTTGGAATAACCATGGGTCTATTGTGGAAACCTGTCGATCGATCCCATGGATTGACGGATTCCAGTTTTTCAGTTATGGATCCTGGAGGGACCGGAACTACTGGTCAAGTGCAGGCAATTCGTTTTTCAACTGGAAATCAAAAATCAGGCCAATCCCAGGCAACAGCCAAGCTCCAGCTATATCCCCCGCTCTGATACTGACTCCTATTGATTCTCTTACGCATGACTTAACTGTTGTCCCTTCCGATCCAAGCCAGAATGCCTGGTTTATATTATACCGCTCAACCGGAGAAGAATTGGATCCCGCTCAGGCAGAGATCGTGGACATCCATTTTACAAAAGAACCCTTTACAATTCGCTCAGTATTTCAGACAACTCAAGATTCAATTATGTTATATGGTGTGACCCAGGCAGACCGGTTTTGGAATGAAACCGCCTTATCCTCAATCGTAGTGGCCAGTACCGTTCCAATGCCGGATAAACCTAATCTATACCGGAATTATCCCAACCCGTTCAATGACACAACTACCATACCATATTCAGTTTCATATCCCGCTCAAATTAAGATTGATGTGAGCACTTTATTAGGACAGCACATGGTAACTTTAGTGGATCATGCTGAAATACCGGGGTACCATCACATTCAATGGAATGGCAGAAACGGAGATGGTTTGGAAAGTTCCAGTGGTATTTATCTGGTCCAAATGAAAATGGGAAGTAATGTCATTAAATCAAGAAAGTTATGTCTGATAAAATAAAATTTCTCATTATCTCAATAATACCATTTTCTTTGTTTGCTTAAACTCCCCTGCCTGTATCGTATACAGATATAATCCAGTCGATACTGGCTCTCCAAAATTATTGATGGCATTCCATTGGATTGATTTGTAACCAGCGGTTTGCTGACCGTTTATAAGTGTTTTTACTAATCTCCCAATCATATCGGTGATAGTGATATTGACCATAGCGTCTTCTGGCAGGTCGTAGCGGAGGGTTGTGATGGGGTTGAAGGGGTTGGGGTAGTTCTGGTGCAATGAAATACCAGTTGGATGGTTTCCATTTTCTCCAGCTATATCCAAATAATTCAATTCAATGTAATCGCAGACACCTCGAACCATGGCATATGCTGTGGAATCATACAGTCCCGCTTCTTCACAATTCATATCTTCATAGGTTAAAGCCATCACACTCTCCCCATGAGTCATCCACCACCAGCTTTCAGGATATTGATCAGGTGTTCCAGATGTCCAGCTGACAAAATAGTCCCAATTTTCAAATCCGCCTGAAAAATAAGACTGGATACCACTGATAAACTGTTGTTCCAGGACAGCATAGTTTTCAGATGTCCCAGCTGCATCATGGTAGACAAAATAGCGTGTACATAAATAGGCAGAATGCATGTTTAATGCAACTTCCACAGGATTGTCGGTTGTCATCAGTTCAATGAACCGGTTTTTCAACACGGCCACCTCCGGTTCAAGGGGTTCGTCGTCCCAGCCGCTTTCGATATCCACACCATTGGCATTTTCACGGGCAAATCCTAATTCCACACCATCCGGGTTGTACATGGGAATGATGTGAAAGACACAATTTGCCCGTACAAATTCTGCAAAAGGGGAATCGGAAAGTAACAGATTGATAATTTCATTAGTTACCCAGAAAGATTCTTCCTCACCGGGATGCGTGCGTGCGTGGATATAGACACGATGATTGGAACTCAACTCTGGATTTTCAGAGATAGTCAATTCCCAAAGAGCTCGATTTTGGACCGAAGCGCCTATTGAATCAATGGTTACATATGGGCTTTCTCCCCAGCGTTCCAGGTCCACAAGTAAACTATCATATCCATACCCCCAGTTATGACTTTCTCTTTGTAATGCTGGTTCATGCTCCGGAATGATTCCGCATTTATGATGTATAGTTTGCCCTGGTGCAAATGAAAAAAGGGAAATAAGGATAATAGTATGTTTCATTATTTATCCTCCAAAAAGAATATCAGCAATTTGATTGGCAATATCATTTGGACTGCCTGAATTTCGATTGGTCAAGATGATGATACTCAATTCTTCATCCGGATATCGATGATAAAGATTTCGAAACCCACGGGTACTGCCGGTATGTCCTGCACGGTTTCGATTTCTATATGTATCCAAAACCCAACCAAAGCCATAACCCGTTTCTGCTCCGTTAGATAATGTTCCGGATGTAAATGCCTCCTGCAGAATATTCTGTGGAAGAACTGAATTTGTATAAAGCCCTTGGTCCCATTTAAATAAATCATCAATGGAAGTATAAATACCACCATCACCCAAAACTGCACTGGTGAGACTCTGATCGTTCATAACGTAATGATCACCAGAATAGGAATATCCATAGGCTCGGCTTGGTACTGTCGATGTGCCCTCTTCAAAGGCTATACTTCCCGCCATATTCAATGGTATAAAAATATTTTCTGATAAAAAATTAGCAAAACTCAATCCGGAAACTTGTTCCACAATCATGGCTAAAACAGCATAGCCAGAATTACTGTATTGATATTCTGACCCGGGCATAAAATAGGTAGAAGTTTGTTCCATCATCATGCTCAGTACATCATCGTCATGAATTTGGTTTGTGACGTTTTCTGGAATCAATGAAAAATAATCCCGTAATCCGGATGTGTGATGGAGTAAGTGTCGTATTGTGATTTCATTGCCGTAATTTGGAAAATCCGGAAATAGACCAGTTAATGTTTGTTCATAATTCAATTGTCCCCGGCTTTGCAGAATCATGATGCACATGGCTGTGAATTGTTTGGTAATCGATGCCAGCCTGAAATTTGTTCCAGATATGATTGGAATATCCTCTTCCAGATTGGCCAACCCATACCCCTTTGAATATATTATATACCCATTCGCAATGATTGTCAGCGCCGCACCCGGCCCATTTGCCAGGTTATAATTCCACATTAATGAATCAATCGCAGCACTATCCAATTCGACCATGTTATTCTCTATCTGATCGCAGGATGAAAACATCATGCTGAAGAGAAACATGCCGATCAAAATATATTGGCCCTTTAGCATATACTAATTATTGTAGCAACAAAGGTTGGCAAGTGGTGAGAAGAAGTCAATAATGGTTTCTGTGGATATAAAGGTAATGGATTTTTCTGAAAGTACCCTAAACCTGCTAACATCAAAGAAGATAAAGTTATAACGTTCTATCTAAACTGAAATGTACCATGGAATATCCCTTTCCCTTGAAATAACCCATCGTTTTTATGAGATCCTTTTCCCCAAACCATTATTAAAGACTGATCACACCGATCCGGCTTTCAGATTTTAGCATGTTAGGCTTAATCATTTAGAAACAATTTGGTTATTTTATCTTGGAGACGTTTATATGGTTTTGCTGATCCGGTATAACCGTTCATCAGTATGGAAAATGCCAAAGGCCCATATTGTTCTGAAAATATATAACCTGATAAACAACTTACCCCGGACAAGTGTCCTGTTTTTGCCCTGATCTTTGAATCAGAAAGTTCCAACCGGTCTTTTAGGGTACTTTTGGAACCACCGCTCGGAAGGGTATAAATAAATTCATCTTTTTTATTACTGTGATACATGTAGGATAAAAGTTTAACGAACTGGTCCGCACTGGAAAGATTATAACGGGATACACCTGACCCATCCGCAAGATGCAGTTCAGATGTATCAATACTGGCGGAATCGGCTAGAAAAGTCTTAATGACTCTTAAACCACCTTGCCATGTACCCACTGTAGTATCACTCACCGCCATGGTTTTGGTAAATAATTCTGCCGTCAGGTTATCACTCTCATGCATCAAGTTATGGGCTGAATATAAAAGGGAATCAGATATATGTACTGTAATCAGGGATGCATTGGCAACGCCTGTACTCACCGCAATTTTTTTAACATCCACGCCATATTTACTCAATTGTTCTTTAAAAACAGTTCCCGAAAATAACACAGGATCAAATATGTTTCTCTGGAACGTATCTGTAGATGCTGTATCTAGAACTTCTCCACTGATGGTGAAAAGATTGGTTTTCCCTGCCCAGTCACGATCGATCCTGAATTTTTGGAAATCGATGGTATCATGTACTGTGGTTGATTTATTTATCAGATGTATATATTCTGTTTCTGGAACCATATCAACTTTGGCTGGCTGACCCGCTTCTCCCGGATCCACATAAAAATCGATACAATTATCATTAACAGAGAGCGCACTGATGGGTGCAGCATACCACCAGGCTCCTTCGTCCCACATCCAGCCCTGGCCATAATTGAGGGAATCCAGGAGTGATCCATCCAGAAACAGAGTATCAACAAGATTAATATTTTTTGCTGTCATCCTTGCTAGGGAATCCAGCTGATCGATGGTCAGATCCGGGTCGCCGCCACCCTTAAGAATTAAATCGTTACCGCGTTGCAGTACAGATGTTTTAAACCTGTAATCAGAACCAAGCTTTTCCAAGACTGCGGCACAGGTATAAAGTTTATTATTGCTGGCGGGGAGAAGGAGTTTTTGACTGTTTAGAGAATACAATATTTCCCCGGTTGTCAAAGATACAATTTTGATACCCATGTTCCCATCCAGTCCAGATGAAGAGATCAGTTTGTTAATATTTTTCTTAAAAATAAAACTGCCGCTGTTATCGAAAAGAACTTTATGAGGTGAACAGGACACCACCCAAAAAAGAAATGCTAAAATGAGAAACCTTTTATTCCTCATTGAATATATTTTGTGAAAGGTTTCAAAAATATGTGATTTCAAATTCATGGCTATTTAATGTAAAGAATTTTTTTCGTTTTTAATCCTTTACCATCTCTTGCAATTTGAATGAAATCCGGTCGAAAATTCATAAATCGAATCTCCATTTTTGTACAGAGTTGTGTGATCAAAGGAGAGTTTGACTGAATTATTGAAGGGTACAAAGGTTGCGGATTCCTGAATAGATAATGGTTGCTCGGGTAGGAACCTTTCTTGAGAATAAATGAAAGTAGAAAGGATAAAAAAGATGAATTTATTTAGTCTGTATCGTTTGGTGGAATACTTCATAAATGAATTTTCACTTTTGCAGACGATTTCAAATGGCGGGAACGCCTGGGAATCGAACCCTGATAAGTACCAGTAATATCTGCATTT
>DTUJ01000268.1:1215-5477 GCA_012964235.1 Fidelibacterota bacterium | reverse complement strand
TCAATAGCCTCGAAACCTATGTTAATCGCATTTTTGAATGATTCTAGCGTGTTTTCAGGAATGGTAAACGGTGTTCCCCTGTGGCCAATAAATAGTGGCGATGAACCAAAAATATTTTTTGTATCAACAGGTTCCCAGAGGAATATGTATCTGATAACTACAGCTATCGCAATAATTGTAAAAACCAAACCCACTACTATTGCTCCGGAACTAAAACCAAACGTTTATAATTATCGCTTTCTCTAATAAATTTCTCATCAAACGTAGTGATCCGGTACCTTCCAAAATGATAAAGCTTTGCCTGGTCACGATAGTGCGGACTGTTATAAAGACCAGACTGTCCGGTGGGTAAAACCATGTTTGTTCTGTTCAGGTTGCTAAAGTCTACAATTCTACGCATGGAAGCACCTGCTGTTTGTTTGAACGGTTTGTTGAATGAGTATCCGCCTGCATTGGGGGTCTTGTCTGACCCCCCTGACAGGAAGGGGCCCACATTAAATTTAAACAACCAGTTTAAAATCTTTATTTTTCCCAAAACATGGGGGTGGGTCAGGCTGTGTTCGTTCCCCCACTGCCAGCTGGTGGGGTTAGGTCCAACCCGATCTTCCAGTTCATTCACAGCCTCTTCCAAGGACCTTTTCAGGATTTCATCTCTTGATTCAACATATTTTCCCGTCCGAACATCATCAAACCAAGTAGATTTATTTTTTTTTAAAATATCTCGCAAGCTCCTTGAGTGCAGATATTCCAATCCTATAAATGCCTCTAAATAATGTTTACCAAGCAAAGCCATTTCGTCACCATAGATGTTTCTAATCAGTTTGTTTATTGCTGAATGAAATAACAATGCCGCGGAAGATTTTATTGATTCCTCGCCTTTCCAGTTTTTTAGCAGCCTATAGGCCTCTTTTAAATTTTTTCTTTCTGTTCCAGCCTCTGTCGCTAAAAAATATGGGGTGATTTCCCGGGCAAAGTGTGACGTAACATCTAATTGTATTGACTTCATGTCTTGAACCGTGGCATTATCAAGTGATTGAACTCTTTCCAAAATCCGCTGAGCCCTGCTCGGGTCAGCCCAAAGCCCAGAAATATAATACTGAAACGTATTATCAATGATTTTGTTATTTGCAGTAACAATGTAGCCCTGTTCTGGGTTCAACAAATAGGGCATTTCAACAAACGGCACCTTTCCAAACCAATCGTATGTGGGATCATGGCCTGGCCTTGGAATCAGGCTTTCCCCCTTTTTCCGGAGAGGTATATACACCGCAGGGCGCCAGCCTATATTCCCATGAACATCTGCATAAATCATGTTTTGCCCCGGAACACCAAACAGGCTTGTGGCCTCAGTAAAATCCTCCCAATCTTTCATGAGATTAAGCTTAAAAAAACCCTCAATTTCACTTGTGAGCCAGTGCCCTGTCCATGCCATTGATACTGCTGTTTCTTGTCCTTTTAAAAGCGGATGAATATCGCTGATTATAGGACCATGATGTGTCATTCGAATGACAACAGTTGTGTCGCCGCCTTCTTTAAGGGGAATGGTTTCCTTGATTAATTCTACGTCCAACCATTCGTTCCCCTTTTTATATTTGTTTGGATTATCAGGATGCATTGTTTCAACAAAAAAGTCTACGTCATCTACCATGCTGTTAGTAAATCCCCAGGCACATGTTTCGTTTTGTCCGATAATAGGGACCGGGATTCCTGCTATACATACACCACTAACATTGAACCTGCCTCCCTTTAGGTGCATTTCATACCACCTTGCTGGTTGAGTAAAATCCAGATGAGGATCATTTGCCAAAAGGGGCTTCCCAGTTTCGGTCAGTGTACCCGAAAGCACCCAGCTGTTAGAACCGATGTTTGGTGATCTAAAGTGTAAAAGATCTCGAATAAAAAATTCGTTTTCTAGAATTTTGTCATAAACGATTTTTGTCTCTTCTTTTTTAAGGTGTTCTGATATTTTTGGTTGTGTTTCACTATATCCGGGATAGATTTCGGCAAGCTTATTCATTCCAAAAAACTGTGCTACAGCACCATAAATAATTTCTGCTTTCCATGAAGATTGAAGCTCGTGCGCCAACATCCGGGCATATCCAACAACATCAGATGGTTGCCAGTACTGTGGTTTTATACCTAAAATTCGGAACTCCAAGGGCAGATCATCGCTAGTCTCGTCGATCCAAAAGTTGATTCCTTGACAAAAGGCTTCCATTATCTTTTTGGTTTTCAAATCCATCTTTTCTGTTATTTTTTTTGAAATGTCATGAATCCTCCACGTACGTAAATAAATATCTGCAGAAAGATATTCGTCTCCCAACATAGATGCCAACTCTCCCCTAACAGCATTTAAAACCATGGACATTTGAAACAATCTTTCCCGTGCCGCAATATATCCTGCAACTAAAAACAGATCTTCTTCGTTGTTTGCAAAAACATGTGGAACTCCAAATTGATCTGTAAATACTTCTACTGTATCCTTTATTTTTGTCATGGGGACTGTTCCCTCATACACTGGCAATTCTTGTGTGAGGAGTATCCTTATCATCACAAAACCAAAGAGCCCTAAAGAGAAAAGAAATAAAAGGGTTTTAATCGAACGCTTGATTCTTAGTTTCGTCGGTTATTCAACTTTAAATTGGAATTGAAATATTCCTTCCTCTGCGACAACAGGAACCAATCTAATGAAAGAGATTGAGACTTCCTTTTCAAGTTTTGTAAACAATCTAATCCCTCTTTTAAAAACCCGGGGGTGAATCGTTAAATAAAGATGGGTTAAATAGGAAGAAAATTTTGAATAGGTTTTTCCTCCCCCGATAACAAAACATCGTTTTTGATCAATTCTTCTCAAAATATCCGCTGGATCATCTGTTCTATTAACAACAATCATTTCCCTACCTGGCAAACCATCACTCAGCGTTTTATGCGTATTTGAACCCATAATAACTGGAAAGTTCTCAGTTTGTTTTTTAAATAAAGGCCGATCTTTAGACCATAGTATTTTCTCTCTGCTGTGCCTTGCTATGTAACCATTCACAGTAACGGCAGCAATCCCGATTACCTCAAGGGTTTTTTGGGGGGGGCTATCTTTTTTTTTGTGTATGATCAAGGGCCGTCAATATCTTGTGCTCTAAAAAATCGCGGTGAATATTTGTTGCTGTATTAGGTCGTGATCTTTTAGAAATCAATTTCAAAACATCTTTAAGATTTTTCAGGGCAGATGCTTGTGATAAATAATCATAAGAAGACTCTTTTTGCAGCCCTGCAATTGTAATCAATCTATTGACATATTCAGCCTGAAGATTTTGCCTAAAGGTATTAACCGCGGTTTTTGAATCTTCCTGAAACACTGCGTTTGTCAGGTCATTCAACATTTCGTTGAGCGTATATTCATTTCCATACAACTGTGAGTCACTTAGTCTTTTTAAAACATTTACGTGAACTAAATGATTCAAAGCCGATTTTTGAATACCCAGTATTGTTTCGTGGATTTTTGGATCCTCTGTTTTTCCAAAAAAATCAAAACCACGCCTTTGCTGTTGAAGATAATTACCAAGAGCCTCTGGTATTTGAAAAGAATTTGGTGAAAACAAGAGATTCTCTAAAACATACATTGCATATTTTTGCGTTTCATAGGAAACAGGCTCATACGGTAAGGCGGCACCTTCTTGTCCAACAAAAGAGCGGTCAACATAAACACCCCCAACAAACCGGGAAACTGTCGCTACTGAATTTCTATATTCTCTGAATAAAATATAAAAAGCATCTCTCAGTCTGTGGTACGATTCTCCATCAATTGCATATTTCTTGCTCAGACCCTCCATAAGAATATTTATTAATGCAATTCTTCTCTCTGAATATTCAATCGGGTTGTTTGACATGTCGCCTATCATTACTCTTGGGTCTATCCCCTTTCCTGGCGATCTCATATCATCAGCATCATTACCAAAAAGAAGTTCTGGGTTAGAAGACCGGGAAAGAATTTTATCTAATCTGTTTTTTTCCTTAACCAGGCCCTTAACTGATGGTGAATACCCAAACTCAATCGCCCAATCATCATAGGTACCAGGAACAGTTGAATAATATTGTCCTTGTTTTTCAGTGTCCAACGATAAATTTACTGGAGTGTAGTCCATGACAGATCCTGTAAGACCAACCCTCTCTGTAAGCTCTTTGTTGTGAATATCAACATTGTTATGAAGGTGGCTGGACTTGAAATTATGGTTTAGTCCTATCGTATGTCCCACCTCATGAAGCAC
>DTUJ01000268.1:0-1115 GCA_012964235.1 Fidelibacterota bacterium | reverse complement strand
TTCCAGGCCAACACACCTTCCTCCACTGCGGGCCTGAATTCGGTCGGGGTTGTGTTCTCAATCCAAAACACAATTGGCTTTACTGGTTCTGACATTTCTTCATTAGGGCTTTTCTTTTTGAGATTCCACCGGTGTACCAGATCACGATAGGGGGTTACACTTGTAGAGGTCATATCAGTAACCTGAGTCGTAAAATATCCTATTCGGGGGTCTTCAAACCTTGGGGAATAATCATTGTCCGGCATTTCAAGAAAACTATGCCTGAGCGTAATGTTAACAGAGCGTGGGTCCGTGATACCACTGCTTCCCCTGGCTTGTGGCTCAGGATTATCATAAACATACTGCACAATAACATCTGAATTCATTGGATAACTTTTAACCAATAAATACTTGCTCTTTTCTTTGTTTAGGCTCCCAAGATTAAACCGTTTTTTCTGTTCTTTCTCCGGGGGTGGGGTTGGTTTAATTTGTTGAAGGTTTTCACTTAAAAAGAATCCATCTGCCTCTATTAAATACTTGTTTTTTAATGAATCTATTGCAACTATTTTTTGTGAAGCAATAATTGAGGGGCTTATGTTAGCATTCTTCGCACGGCTTAAAGCATTACTCGGATCAAAATAAAAGGACGAATTTTCATTAACTAGTTCTATTCTATTAAAATACTTTTGTATAGAAAAAACCCGACTTCTCCGATAAGACCCACGATTAAAATGAACATCTACGACCCCATCTACTGACTGAACAAAATAAATAAATTCTTCACCCACCTGGGTTTTTTCTATTAGCATAAACAAACTTCCGTCTGTAGTGTCCTGATAAAATGTAAATAACCCTCCAAACATTGTCATTCCTTTTGTTTTTTGATCTAAAGACTCTGTCGGTTTCTTTGTAGAATCTTTTTCAACCGCCTTTGTATGGCCCGGGTTTTGATTAAGACTATACCCGGGTGCTACTGTTGTGCCATAAAAAATAAAAACAAAAAAGAGTGGTAATTGATTCGCTTTCATAATAAGCCTCCTGTTAATTTTTATAGTGTAAATAAATATCTGTTACTGTTCCAGTTACCATCTCTGAGGCATTACCAATGGTTTCGCTCATAGTCGGGTGTGGATGAA
>DTUJ01000267.1 GCA_012964235.1 Fidelibacterota bacterium | reverse complement strand
TTGACAATCCCCATACGATTTCCAGGCTTGACTGGGGCCAGCAATTATTTTGGGTCAGAGTGACTAATAATGAAGACACACCTATTCAATACAGGATTGTGTACAGGTTACAGATTTCAAACTCGCCACTGATCAGTGGTACCATAATGACTGGTCGCACCCGTGTAGGTACCAAGCAATGGGATGGAGAAAATAGTCAGGGATATTTAGCTCCAAATAGTGGGGAAAACGTTTACAATAATGATTTTTCAAGGATCGATCAGCTTGTTGTTGATCCGGGATTCAATGCTATTGTTGCCCGTGCAGGTACATTACCATCTGGGGATTATGAACTGAGAGTAGAACTGCAGGCTAAGCTTTGGAGTGATGATGACGAACTGTATTTTATTGATCCTCCTCCTGTTGAAACAATTTATCACGAATGGAGAATTACAATTCCCGTTCCACCTCTATTATATTTTCCTTCTGACGAAAGTGCGATTAACCAGACAAATCCAACTTTTTCCTGGTATTCAGTGCAGACAGCTCCTGGTACACAATTCCTATACAATATCCGGATTTGTTTGGTAGAAGAAGGACAAAGCAGGGAAGAGGCGATGGAAAACCTGACTCATTGGACAAATGATTGGGACATTGATCACGCTCACCTCGGTGGCCAGGAAAATATCAGTTGGACCTATCCTCCAGAAGCAGATCCTTTTGCCATGGGTCGTGAATATGTTTGGCAGGTATCTACTTATAATGAGGGTGGGCTTTATGGTTGGGATGTAATCGATCCAGCAGTAAGTGAAATTTGGTCATTTAAATTTGGCGAATCACCAGAATTATTATCCCCGGGTCAAGGTGGAATTGAACCGGGTGTCAGGCCTTCATTTACCTGGGCTCCAGTTATTGGAGCGATGAATTATGAACTCCGGATTGGGGACCGGGATGATCCGTTCGTTGAACTGCCTATTTGGGATGCGGTTTTGACCGATGCATCTTATTTGTATCCCATAGATGCACCTTCTTTGGTTCCCCTACCTTCATATCCATATTATTGGAAGATCAGGGCGAATCCCCTTGAGCCGATTCCTGGGGAATGGTCGGAGATATTCCAATTTACTATCAGCCCCATTGAACTAACAGAACCTCAGGCAGGTACTTCTATATCAACTGTATTACCGAAGTTTGATTGGAGTACCCCTGGAGCATTCGGCGGGTATGAAATCAGGATTTCACACGGGGATGCTGATCCGGTAACAAACCCAATTTTTTCTCAGGTTTTTGAATTGGTTTCCTTTGAATATCCAGCTGATGCAATCTCATTGGTTCCAGGGAAAACCTATAATTGGATAGTTATTGCTTTTGATCAGGATGAAAATATTTTGGGAACAGCTGAAGATTATACTGGTGTGAGTAGTTTTATTGTTGATCCAGTAATATTGTTTGATCCGCCAGCGGGAAGTTCAGTCAATTCTTTAATTCCCACATTTTTCTGGGATGTGCCCACAGGAATTAGTGGATTTGAATTTCAAATATCCAGTGAAGAGGATCCTGGCTTGGCTAATCCAGAGTATACATATCCGGTTTCCAAAGATAATTATCAACTCAATGCTTCGGAATATCTGTTAGAACTAGGGAGGACATATTTTTGGAGGGTCATACCCTTGGATCCTAATGGGATTATAATGGGTAATATTGATGAATATCTACCATCTGATTTTGTTGTTGAAAACCTGGACACGACAGTGCCTGTTGTGACAGTTTCTATCAATGATGAGACACCTAATATGCCAACTGTATCTTTAGTCTCAGGTGTAGAAGATGCCGATGGTTATGCTTTAACAATTTCTACAGTTGAAGATGTTGTTTGGGAATCACCAGTTATTTCGACCTTTCCATACACTCCAACAAGTGATGATATGTCGTTTGCTTTTAATACAGAATATAATATCAAGGCACAGGCGTATAAAAACGATGAACCTCTTGGTGAGATGAGCGCTGTGTTTACCTTTACCACTGGAAGTGAGTCTGGTCCTATGGAGCAGCTTGATGAAGAAATAGAGCTTATAATTGATTTTGGTGATTAATATGTTGAATACCAATAAATTAATATTAGCCCACTATAAAATTCGAGTTCTTGTTTTATGGTTTTGCATTATTACCCTTGGTTTTTCAGCAACAAGACCGGTTGCGGTTATGAGCAAGGTCATTGGAGATGTCAAAGTAGACCCGGTAACAGATCCCGGCTGGAGATCTGCTACATGGGGAGGCAAATTATTTGATGGGGATCAATTACAGACAGGTGAAGCTTCCTTCAGCTCGATTATGTTTCTTGATCGTAGCCTGGTAAAAATAAGGGCAAACAGTAAATTTACGATCAAATCCAAAAGAACAGTAAAAAGGGAATTGGATACTGAGATAAATATGAAGGTTGGGGAGTTGAACTTAACAGCTACAAAAGGATCACGGTTCAAAATTCATACACCCACCAGTGTTGCATCTGTGAAAGGTACAGAACTTAATCTTCTAGTAAATGAAGATGGAACAAGTGTGTTGACGGTTATTGAGGGAACAGTGGAGTTTATGAATGAGATGGGGAAAGTTTTAGCCACAGAAATGACAACCAGTATTTCAAGTGCAAATGAAGCTCCTTCAAAACCTAAAGAAATTCAAAAAAATGAGTTGCCAACATGGGTAGGTAAGGTGAAGGAGGAATGGCGTCTAAACTTATCACCGGATAAACCAGGGGAAAAAGATGTTGGGAAACCATTTAATCTTCAAATTACTGTTGAGGATGCCAAAGATGGAAAGATGGCCTTGGATTACAATAATGAGGTGAACCTCTCTTCCAGCGGAGCTGAATTTGTATTTTCTGTTGATGGGGGTCAAAATTGGACTCCTGATGCAGTAGTAAAGTTGACTAAAGGCAGAGGTGTCATTAAAGGGAAAAGTATTGCATCTGGGAAGTCTACATTGGCTGTATCTGGAGGAAGCTCATCACCGGGAGAATTAAGTATTAGTACAAAGCAGCAGGAAACTTCGAAGACTAAGACCGAGCAAGCCCTTGAAAAGGTTGATCCTGGATTAACAGAGACCCTTGCAGGGAAACGGATAATGGCTAGCTGGGTGAGCAAAGGTACAGGAAGTTTTGAGAGTATTATAGAAGCCATCAATTCCGGTACAATGGAAGTTACATCAAAAGATGTAATTGAAAATCCAGATGGAACTATTCGGGTTATCTTAAGAGTTAATTTCGTCGAAGGATCAAATTCAGGAGAAGAAGAAAGTGATCAGGAAAATGAGTTTTAACATAAAAAATATCAATATTATTGTTCTGGTTTTTCTGTATGGATTTTTGGGTACAAATAGCCTAGGTGCTCAAACACTAGTACCTAAAGAATTTTCAGCTTCTTCAACTAGTAATTTTACTGATACTGTAATGCCAATAATTTTACACAAACAAGTAACAAAAACGTTTGAAGGACAGCCTCTGATCATTGAAGCAATCGTAACAGATAATGATGCACTTAAGGATGTGACTCTTTTTTACCGTGCTAAGGGGGAATCAAATTTCCGTAATGAGTTAATGAACCTCGAAGTCAATGATTATCGTTTTGAAATACCTTCAGAGGATATAGGTGTGGAAGGCATAGAATACTATATCGAAGCCGTGGATTCATCTGATAATCGGGCTTATGTCCCTGAAATTGATCCGGAAGATTACCCTTATCAGATTTCTTATGTATCTTTATCTGGGCCGAGTGCTCCTGATGTTCTCTTATTAAATCCCGAAGATGGTTCTGAAAATACAGACGGACATCAATTGATTATTGTTTCTCTTTATGATGAGGAAGACGATATTGATGTTGCTTCCATAAAAATGGAAGTTGATGGAGTGGATGTGACGGACGGACTAGAAATTAACCAAGACCTGATTTCTTATGTCCCTTCAACAGATTTTGCTCTTGGGTCCCATTCCATAAAATTTTTCATCAGTGATCTCATGAAAAATGAATCACCACCTATGTCCTGGACATTTTTCATAAAAGAAGAAGCAGAGCTTAAAGTAAAGAAACCCTTTCTTGCTGATGCAAAAATTAAGGGCGTAATAAACTATGAGTCAGAATTTGATGCATTTTCCGGAAAAAACCAGCCGGAAAACAGACCGTCTGATACACAAAAACCGAGTGTAAAATTGACTTTTAACAAGAAGAATTTAATGGCTACAGTAGGGATTGTATTAAATAAACATTTTGATCCAGCTGCCAATGAGGTTGACAAAAATAGACAGCCGCTTGATCGTTTTCGATTTTCCATTGCAACTCCGATCATTTCATTTAAGGGCGGTGACCATAACCCGTCGTTTTCTAAATTGACGTTAAAAGGCGCTCGTGTGCGGGGTACGGTAACAGATCTTCACTATAAAGGCTTGAGCACTCAATTTGTTTATGGCCGTACAAAACAAATGATATCCGGATTTGCGAGTTTTTCAGGTGATAGTTCTGTTTACAATAAAGGTACCTTCAGCAGAAAAATAATTGGATTAAGTACACAGTTTAATTATCATGATATTGTTGAGGTCGGTGTTAATTATTTACAAGTAGAAGATGATACAACGACCCTGGAAGATGAAGTATATGGAAATTTTTCCGCTATTCCGGATTCATTACAAAACAAATATACTGCCCAAAGCAATACAGTGGCCGGGGTTAATTCCAGAGTGAAATTGTTTGGGGGAAAAACAGAAGTGGTATCGTATTGGGCTGCTTCAATCATGACAGAGGATATTATTGATCCGGTTAGTCGCAATCAGGATGTCAGCACTTATAATTCAGATAAGGGACTATTGAAAAATATTAGTGAAGGAACATATTTGGTTGAATTTACAAACAGGAATCAATATTTTGATTTGAAAGGATCATTTAAAAGAATCCCCCGGTTATTCTCTTCATTGGGTAATTCTTCAATACAGACAGACATTCAAGGACTTAAACTGGATGGGCGCACTAAATTATCCAATAACCAAATTATGCTTATCCTCGGGTATGAGAATACCCATAATAATCTGGATTTGTTAGATATTCAGACAGTTAGAAATGCTACGTATTCAGGAAATATGACTATGATGAAGCCCGGTCTCCCGGGTTTGAACCTTGGTTATCGTTTCATGACGCATAAGGGGGAAGCTGTGGCAGAGGATACAGTGAATCTCAGTGATGATAAAAGTTCAACCCTAACCATTGCTCCGACGTACAACTTAAGAATTAGAAATGTTGAGGTCGGTTTATCCGGAAACCTGATGTTTATGAACTTCCAGGACGATGCGAATCGTGAGGCTTCATTTAAAAGTAATTCCTACATGTTAGCAATAGCTCAGACATATCCAAATAAACTGTCAGTGAATCTTGGTTTTGGACTTGCACAAAATATCCCTGTATCAGACAGCAAAACCACGTTTACCCTTGTGAATGGAAAAATAGCTTATGCTTTAAAAATAAAAAATAAAATAGTCAAATTTTATTCGGG
>DTUJ01000266.1 GCA_012964235.1 Fidelibacterota bacterium | reverse complement strand
TCATAAAACCGGCGGAATCACCAATGAGCATGGCGCCATTGACAGTCAATTTTGGAATGGAAAACCAGCCCCCTTCCGGCAGGGATTTTGCACCATAGGAAATCAATTCACCTCCATCCAGGACCGATTTCACCCAAGGGTGGGTCTTAAGCAGTTGAAGTTCATGGTGAGAATCCACTGCTGGATTTGAATAATCCAAGCCAACGACCAATCCTAAATCCCAGATGTCATCCTGCATACCATATAAAAATGCCCCGCCAAAAATATTATGCCCAAGTGGAAAACCCATAGTGTGTGCCACATATCCCGGATGGACGGACCCCGTGGGCATCTTCCAAAGCTCTTTGACTCCAATCGCCCATACCTGTGGATTTTTTCCATTCATGAGATCATGACGCTGAATGAGTTTTTTTGTCAAATTCCCTCTGGTGCCTTCACCAAGGATAACAACTTTTGCATGAATTTCTGCTCCGGCTTCATATTGGGATTTTTGCTCACCGTTTTTGTCAATCCCCCTGTCCCCTGTCCGGACACCAATTACCTGGTCTCCCTCATAAATAAGCTCCGTTCCAGAAAAACCACAGAAAATATCAATGCCCTCATTCTCACATTTTTCTCCTAACCAGCGTGTCAATTTGCCGAGGGAACTTATATAACAGCCATGATGACTCATGGGCGAAGGAATAAACGGGAATGAAAACTTTTTTGCTTTAGTTAAGTAATAGAGATGCTCTTCAGTCACCTCAGATTCAAACGGAATGTTCTGTTGGTCGAAATCAGGAAACAGTTCCTTTAGTGTACGAGGATCAACAATAGCGCCAGACAGCGAGTGCGCGCCGATCTCTCCAGCTTTTTCTAAAATTGCAATGCTGGCTTCCTGACCCGATTCTTTCAGCAGGCTTTGCAGATGGATCGCACCAGCTAAACTGGCAGGCCCTGCACCTACAAACAGAACATCCAGTTCAAGGACTTCCCTTTCAGACATTAATTTTTTGCAGCTTCAACAGCTTCCGAAAGTTTCGGAATAATTTCAAGGATATCGCCAACAATTCCATAGTCTGCAATCTCAAAGATCGGCGCTTCAGAATCCTTATTTACTGCTACAATATTTTTTGATCCTTTCATCCCAACCACATGCTGGATTGCCCCAGAAATTCCCAAAGCAAGATAAAGTTTCGGGGCTACATTCTGTCCGGAGCTTCCAATTTGTCTGGACGGTTCAAGCCAACCGGAATCAACGATTGGACGGGAAGAACCCAATTCAGCTCCTAATGCATCCGCAAGAGCCTTTACAATTGGCAAGTTTTCTTCTTTCCCGATCCCCCTGCCAATAGAAACAATTATTTCTGCATTCGTCAGGTCAACTCCTCCTGCCTCCTCTTTAAAGGGTTCTTCTGATTGCGTCTTTATAGCTGAGCTGTCCATCTCAATTGAGATCGATCGTATCGTTGCTTCTCCAGCTTCCGCCTGGTCAGATTGATACGCAGCAGATTGAAAGCTGACCAGTGTAGTACCTTTGGATTGAGACACAATATCGGCAGCTAATTTTGCATTAAAGACCTGCTTTGTAAATACGGGAGTTCCATCATCAATCCGAAATTGAATCACGTCACTGATGAAAGGAATTCGAAGCCGGGCACTGACCCGGGGTAAAAAATCCCTGACCATGTACGTATGCCCCATAAAAACAAAGCGGGGTTTCTCCTGTTCCAAAACGGATGTAATAGCCTGGGAATATCCATCGGATGAATAATTATCCAGGAGAGGATTCTCCAATAATAACACTTCCTCAGCATTGAACTTTCCTGCATTCTCTGCTAGGTCTCCCCCGTTTTTACCCATCGCTAACATTGAAAGAGACAGATTCATTTCGGACGCAAGTTTCTGTCCTGCAGCAAGAGCCTCTAAGCTCATGCGGTGAATCGATCCTGAATTATTTTCTAGCGCTACAAGTATGTCCACCAGTCCCCTCTTACAATACCTTGATTTCTGTTCGCAATGCTTCTACCAGCCGGGTAATTTGCTGATCTATATCTCCAGTGATCATTTCCGTCTTCTTTGCCTTTTGCATGCTGTAAACACGGGTGATAGACTGGTTCACATCACTTTCAATTATTTCCGCTTTTGACAGGGTTTTTATTTCTTTCTTTTTCGCACCCATAATCCCCTTCAAGGAAGGATAGCGAGGATGGTTTATCCCGGACTGAATGGACAAACATACAGGAAGAGAAAGAGTTACCCATTGAAACCATCCCGATTCCAGTTCACGTTTGACCCGAATAGAATTTTCACCTACCTCTGTTTCCATAACCAATGTGGCAGACGACATTCCTAATAATTCGCCCATTATCACACCGGTTTGCCCCATTCCTAGATCCAAGGACTGAAGACCAGACAGAATAAGGTCAAACTGCTCCTCCTGTAATGCTTTCGCAAATACACCTGCGGTGCGGAGAGGATCTGTTTCCGGAGGACCTTCTTCCGTAATGTGGACGCCCCGGTCAGCTCCCTTGGCAAGAGCTTCACGAATGACTTTTTGAGTTCGTCCTTCCGGACCCATGCTAATTACAACCACTTCCCCATCACCATTTTTTTCACGAATCTGGAGGCCTTCTTCTAAGGCATAGGAGTCACTTTCGTTAGTCTCAAAATTCACGGAAGTTTCATCAATCCAACTGTGATCACTGCTAACCCGCGATGGAGATTCCCCCCCCGGAACCTGCTTTATCAATACACCAATTTTCATTTTGATTATCTTTAAGTCAATTTACTTTTTAACATAATTTCTAGGTGTTCCTAAAACGAAGCCTGGGTAATTCATAAACTGTACGAATAATTATCTCAAAACAATCTGATCTTAATCAAATTATTATACTAAAATTAACACATTTGTTATCTTGAAATATTTTTTTAGAAGCGCTAAGTTTTCACCGATCATTGAAAAAAATGAGGTCAATATTTGAGCCGTCTTATTCTGATCATTTTTGGAAATGCCCTTATTATCATCGGTATATTGGTATTGCTTTGGGCTGTGAAACGGTGGCTGGAAAGAAGAAAATGGGATAAATGACCTGGCCATTCCTGATAAAAAACAGGGCCTCTCCTCTTTATAATCTCAGTTTTATCTATTGATCAAATAAAACAGGATGAAAAATTTATCCCTTTAAACAAAAAAATGTGATGCAGAACACACGGTGTAAAAAATTTGTTGTATTCTACTACACGTCTATTTATCTTCGGATTACCTCTAAATCTGGTTTTGTAGGGACAAAGACTACAAAATGGACGAGTGGATGATTATGAAATTGAATATATTATTAGTGATACCTATCTAAAAACGATACAACTAAGGAGGAATCAAATGAAAATAATGTCAAAAATAATCTTAACAGCTTTAGTCTTTGTTGGGACTGTTATTCCGCAGAGCATCGAAGCAAACTATCAACTGGATTATGTAACTGTTCACTATACTTGGGTAGCGAGAGCCATGGAGAGCTCACTGGACTTTACTGGCGGTTACGATCTTATGGGCAGTTGGCCCTCTAGCGCTACGCCTGCATTTCAATGGACACTATCAAGCTTTGCTGTAGGTGACACTATAACAGAAGTCTTAGTTCCACTCACATTTCAGGGAGCATTAGACTTCTTTCCCTTTGGACCAGTCGCTTTAAATTGCACTTTCAATGATGATGGAACCTTTACTATTAATGAAGGAAGCACTTACCCCACAACCCAACTTATAGACTGTGAAACTTCATCAACCGTTCCACCCGTCTCAGAGTCTGGTACCTGGACTGATGGGGGATACTCACCTTATACTGATGGATTTTTAAATACCAGTGTGAGAGGCTGGGGAATAACCCAATCCGGTACCTTCGCATGGTTCACTGCACCGGACCTGAGTGATGGCACAAATGGTGGTGGAATGTACAATCCTAACATGCAATATGACGGTATTAACTGGGGAAGATTTGATGCCACCTATAATAATGATTATAGCCAAATTCAAGATGCGTGGGTTCGCTGGACCGCCAATGACGGCATTGAATCAAACCTGGGAATCGTTGATCCTACTGATGATGATTATTTAGAGGAAGAAGCAGGAATGCTTAACGGGATCATGGGTATAGCCACTGCGCCAAGCGATATTTCTACAATTCCAACAGTTGCTGCCTGGGCCGCTCAATATGGTATCGTCATTCATGTACCTGAAGGCGATGCTGTTGCCTTAGGCGGCACGGGTGATGCTGACATGGACGGTGTACCCACAGGGCTGGTTAGCGCTAATTATGGCTACCTTTTTGATCCTATTGGTGCTGATGGATGGCCCTTTGGCTTTGGACCAGACATGACCCCTGGAACCGAGGATGATAATCCCGATGAGTTTCTACAATTTACAGGGTACTATTTTACCGGCAATCTTATGAATGCAGCGGGAATTGGCCAGGGAACTATGACTGCCTGTGGTACAGCTTATGTCTCGGGAGACGATCCAGCAGCAAATGGTGGCCTGGGTAATGGCTGCCTATTCGATTGCTTTTTGGAAGGAGGAGGTGACCCAGCAAATGTACCAGGATGCATTGCAAGTTGTTCATTCCTCTCCGTTGAAGAGTGCATTGATGATGCTACTGTTGCTGTATTAACAACATTTGGATTAGAAGGAGTTGCTCCAGGTTTAGCTGGAGTGCTTGGTGGTATGGCTTATGCAGAGGGTAATGTAGGACCATGCCTTCTTGGAGGCGGTGACCAGCTCACCTGCGTCCTTGGTGGAGTCCTCTGGGCCGTTGGTGCTGCTCAGGTTCAAACAGGCGGAGCCTGGATGTTCCCGAATGACAGTGACCACGATGTTGATCTTGCCTGCCTGGCAGACGGCGACCCCTCTGATTGTACTGGCCGCTTGATCATGGAAGTAGATAATCTTTGTATACCAAGAATGTCAACCCAAAGAATTAACGCCAGATTCCAGAATACAGCCAATGCGCATGGTGCAGCTAACCCTGTGTTCATGTCCACTGCTGCCGGATGGAATATGGTGGGACTCCCAATCGTTGCTGGCGGATATGAATACGGTGATATGTTTGGAATTGACCTAAATGGTGATGGTATACCTGATACCCCAGGAGCCACAGATGGAACCCTGTATTCCTTTGACGGCAGCTATAACGCTGAATCAGCAATGGCTCCCGGTCAAGGATATTGGCTGAGATTTGATACGCCTTGCTGTGACCCTGCAATCTACGGTGTCCCAGGCCATCCTATGGGGGGTTATGATTTACTTACTCAGACTATTAGCTTGAGCGAAGGCTGGAACATGATTTCTGGTATTTCCGTAGCTGCGGAGGGTGATGACATAGATGATCCAGGTGATATCCTTGTTGAAGGTTCGGAGTATGGATTCAGTGGGACTTATTATCCAGCCGAATTTATTGAGCCCGGTCAGGGATATTGGGTCCGTGCAAATGCAGACGGCGCTATAACCATTGCGATTGGTGCTGGCGGAGCAGGGAAAATAACTGAACCAGTAAATTACCTGAAAAATGCCA
>DTUJ01000265.1 GCA_012964235.1 Fidelibacterota bacterium | reverse complement strand
CAAAATTAAGAATTTTTTTCGAAACATTTAACGCTTTATATTTTTATTTTATTACACTATTAGCGGTAAACTTGTACCTTATAATTGTAGAAAAATAAAAAGGGTTTATTGATGATCCAAAAGCGTCAACTACTTGTGGCTCTGTTCTCTATTTCTTATCTAATTGCTTCAGGCGGAAAAATCGCTGGTCGGATAACCAGCATGGAAACGGAGGAGCCTCTCCCTGGGGTAAATGTTGTTGTTGAAGAAGTATCCCTGGGTGCAGCAACGGACGTGAATGGAGAATACGTGATTCTGAATGTTTCGCCGGGCAGTTATACTCTACGGGCAGAATATATAGGTTATGCTACATACCGTGTAGAGTCTCTGCCGGTAAATACCGATATGACCACCCGTCAGGACTTTATTTTAAAACAAGAAGCTATCAAGGGAAAAGTAGTGACAGTGGTGGCAGACCGGCCCCTGGTTCAAAAAGACCTGACTGCCTCTCAGAAAATCCGCACGTCTGAGGATATTAAAGATATGCCGGTGGAATCTTTTCTGGGCGTTCTCACGACACAAGCCGGGGTAAACCAGGGTGCAGGCGGTGAACTGCATATTAGGGGAGGACGGTCGAATGAAATTGGATACTACATAGATGGCGTTTCTGTAGCCAACCCGTTTTTTACGAACAGCCTTGCGGTAAATATTTCCATTAAAGCCCTGGAAGAAATGAAAGTTGTGAGCGGTGCGTTTAACGCAGAATACGGGAATGCCATGAGCGGAATTGTGAACCTCCAGATCAAAGAAGGCGGTCCAGATTACCGCGGAAGCTTATCAACTTATTCCGGTGATTATTTTTCCGGTGCCACGAATATATTTATGAATATTGATGATATGAATTATATGTCAAATAAAATTTTAGAGGGATCCATAAATGGCCCGGTACCTTTGCTGTCCGGGGGAAATAAATTTACCTTTAATGTCAGCGGTAAATACAGTAACAATGAAGGGTATCTGTATGGACAGCGAGAGCATAATCCAGATGATTTTGCGGATTTTCGGGTTTCAGATTATTGGGTAATAGAGCTTGGCGGCGATAATGAATACGTGGCCATGAATCCCTCAAAACAGCTGAACATGCTGTCCAAACTGACATACCGATTCTCGCCAAAAGTAAAACTGTCTACGCAATTACTTCATGATCGTAGAGACTGGAAATCATACACCCATTCTTATAAATATAATCCGGACGGCACATATAATCACTATACCCAAAACTATAATTATTCACTGAGGTTAACCCAGGCATTCTCCCGGTCCTATTATGAGGCAAATGTCTTTTATGCGACTACAGACTTCAAGCAGTATCTGTACGAAGATCCTTATGATGAACGATATGTGTCTACAAATTGGATCCTGGGCTCTCCGCCGTCAACGACCTTTGTATTTGGAGGAACCCAAATGGGGCATTACTCAAGAGAATCCGTTTCGCAAGGTGGAAAGTTTGACTTTACAAGCCAGGTCACAAGTAAACACGAGGTAAAGGTTGGGGCAAGTACCAGGATAGATAATCTTGAGGAAGACAATTTTACTGTCCTGTATGATGGTTATGAATATCCCCAGCCAACCGTGCTTCCAGCAAATGAATCCCCAAGTCACAATTATTATAAAAAGCAGGCGCTGTTTGCTTCCTCCTATATTCAGGATAAAATTGAGTACCCGGATATGATCATTAATGTAGGCGTTCGATATGATTTCTTTGATCCCGATGATGATTATATTTCAGACCTGCTGAATCCGGAAGGAGAAAGGAAACAGGCCAGTAAAAAATCAATGGTGTCACCAAGGCTGGGTGTCTCATTCCCCATAACTGACGAAGGGATTCTCCATTTTAGTTATGGACATTTTTATCAGATCCCAACGCTACGGAGACTCTATAAGGCGAGTATTTTCGGAGCAAATATTTCCCCCATTATTGGGAATGCAAATCTAAAACCGGAAAAAACGGTGCTGTACGAATTTGGTTTACAGCAGCAGTTTTCAAAAATCCTGGCGATCGATGTAAGCGCTTACTACAAGGACATCCGTGACCTGTTAGCTCTCCAATCCATAGATTATTTATCACCGACCTATGGCCCTGCATCTTATTCAATTTATCTGAATAAAGATTATGGGAATGTGAAAGGATTTACCCTGAGCCTTACGAAACGTTATGACAGCAGTTCGAAAACCACCGCTTTCCTGGATTACTCCTATCAGGTAACTGAAGGAAACAGTGTCACGTCTGGGTCCTTCTATTTTAACGCTTTGACTGGTGAGGAAGAGGAAAAAAGGATCGTACCGCTAAACTGGGATCAGCGCCATGTGATGAGCGCTGCTTTGACCATCAGTGAGCCGGGGCAATGGGGTATCAGTCTCATTGGCAAACTGGCTCATGGCTGGCCGCACACACCAAACATTCCGTTCGCGAATTATGTACCAAATCCGAACAGCGCACGGAAGCCATGGCAGAACAATGTTAATGTAAGAGTTCATAAAAACCTGAATCTTGGCAGAATAAGTGTAATCCTGTTTATGAAAATATATAATTTATTTGATACCAGAAATGAGAGGTATGTGTTTGATGATACCGGACGGGCAGGCTACACATTTGTAAACAGATCTTCCCAGGAAACGGAAGCTTTCAAAGATCATTACGGTGAACCAGGGGTACATACCTGGGAAGAGTATCAGATCAGGCCGTACTATTACAGTTCACCGAGATCTGTTCTAGGTGGTTTTTCAGTCGACTTTTAATGATGTCTGGAGATCAGATGAAAAATTATAGCACAACAAACTATAAACATGTGCTCACTGCACTATCCGTTGTTGGCATGCTATTGTTTTTTACCAATCCGCTTTATGGCCAATGGCCGTTTAATGAAAAACATGATAACCTGCCGTCAGATAAATTTATGCCGGAAAAGGATTGGACGAAAAGGCAGTATCAGAAATTCTACAGATGGCGTGAAGGCATTCTCCAAAAACAGATGGATGAAGACGCTGATCCACAACTTCTGAGGAGACAGAAGGCCATTCTTAACGGGAATAAAATCACAACAGAAATATGGAATTATGGAAGTATTTCCAGCCCCGGAAACAGAGTGACCGATATCGTATGGGAAGGGTTGGGATATGGTTACGAGTTTGGGCCGTTTATTTGTGCGGAAGTTGAAGTAGCTCCTGAAAGCCACCTGGATGCTTACATCAAGACCGATGAATATGGAGTTCCGGTGATTAATGATGATGGAGACACCGTATGGGTGGCGAGAGTCATCAGTGATGGCATAGTTTCTCTGGGAGGTGAAGTATCGCCCGATGGTAAAGAAATTTGGGGGTGGCAGCCTCTCGCGTATAATATAGAAGGTGTTCCATATGCGGATCCGGCAAGCAACTATATTCCCACGTCGAATGATTTGGACCGGGATGGAGATGGGAAACCGGACAGTTGGCCCGAAGAATGGTACAATGAAAATATTAAAGAATTTGTTTGGCCTGGAGCCTTGCGTCAAGGGGCTTCCAACTCAGATATGGAATCCTTCTTTGTTGTGGATGATCGCACCAATAAAGAATTCGAATACTACCCTTTTCCGGACGATTCCACACATAAAGGATTGGGGATTGAGATAGAAAGCCGTTATTACCAATGGGCCAACCCATTGGCGGAAGATATTATTTTTCTCATTTATAAGGTCACCAATAAAAGTGATAAAGACCTGGATGATGTCATGTTTGGTATGTGGGGAGATCCGCATATAGGCGGTCCATCAAACTGGCAGGACGATCTGTCGTTTTTTGACAGGGATATTAACATGGTTTATTGCTGGGACGAAGACGGGATCAGCGATGTTTCTGGACGTCCGCCCGGTTACTTTGGATATAAATTTCTTGAAAGTCCAGGTGATCCCTATGACGGAATTGATAATGACGGCGATGGAATGGTTGACGAAAGCAGGAGTGATGGAATTGATAATGACGGCGACTGGGATCCGGAGAAGCATGATGTGGGTGTGGACGGATTACCAAATACAGGCGATGAAGGCGAAGGAGATGGCATCCCAACTGCTGGAGACCAATATGATATTAGAGAACCGGGTGAACCAAACTATGAATGGACTGATCTGGATGAAGCAGATATGGTAGGCCTGACAGGATTTTCATCCCCGGTGTTCGGCGGAAATAACACCATTTCAAATGATCAATATGTATTTGAAAATTTTCTGACACCTGGTGTTTTTGATTCAGCCAATGCAAATTCTGCAGGAGATTATATTTTTATTTACAGCTCCGGACCAATTGATCTGCCCGCTGGAGAAGCCCGGCGATTCTCGATCGCATTGCTGGTCGGACAGAATTATGAAGACCTTACACTGAACGCGGTAACAGCTCAAAGTATTTATGAGCGGAATTATCAATTCGCAAAACCGCCGGCAAAACCCCATGTGACTGTTGCCCCAGGCGATGAGAAAGTGACACTCTATTGGGATGATATTGCGGAATCCTCTGTGGATCCGATTTCTGAAAAAGAAGATTTTGAGGGATATGTCATCTATCGCAGTACAGATCCTCAATTCTTGGACCAGCAAACAATTACTGATGCGTACGGCTCTCACTTTCTGTTTACTCCGCTTGAAATGGCAGGAGGAGCCCCGGCTAAGTTTGATTTGGTGAATGATTACAGTGGATTGAGCAGTATACCGTACACAGGGCACGGCATACCGTATAATTTGGGCAGTAATACCGGGATTCAACATTCCTTCGTCGATTCAAATAACGTCATTAACGGACAAGTATATTATTATGCAGTGGCCTCCTACGATCATGGAGACGACAGTCTGCAAATTGCACCTGCAGAATGTGCAAAACAGATTACCTTAAATCCTGAATCAAACGAAATATTCCTGGACGTCAATACAGTTCAAATCATTCCCAGAGCACCGGCGGCTGGATATTCGGCTGGTAGTCTAACCAGTGCAGGGATATTCCATGCAGAAGGCATAGCAACAGGCGAGGTCAGCATTGAAATCATTGACCCGATGCAAATTGAGAACAGTGACACATTCCGTGTCACATTCAAAGAATCGCCCACACGTTACTCGGTTGAAGATACAAAACCCGTTGAGGATATTCTGATTGCGAATATTGATAAATTTATTGGATTGACCTACGGAAACATTGTTGAAGAATCATTTCTACTTACCAGCATGGATGGTTCCGTGGTTTACGCAGATAGTGTGGACTATGAACTGGATACGGAGTATGGTCGTGTACGCGCAATTCCCGATGCCTCCGGAGGAAGTTTGGAAGATGATGCGGCATATCGTGCAACCTATACTCATTTCTCCGTTAAAGACAGTGAACGGCTGGATAATGAAGAATCAAACCCGGTTTTTGACGGGATGAAAATCTATGTAAATGATCAGCCCTTGGAAATAAACGATGCACAAACTGGGTGGAATACCTACACCCCTACCAATTATTCCGGAGTAGTTGGAGTTTATTCACAAGGGGGGAACGCTTATCCGGTAGATTATGAAGTTT
>DTUJ01000264.1 GCA_012964235.1 Fidelibacterota bacterium | reverse complement strand
TATGTGGAGTTAAATCTCCTGACTCTACTGTGTATATATAAAGACCAGGAGCAATGTCTCTACCCGATCCATTTTTTAAATCCCACCATTCGTTGCTGTCATACTCATTATTATGATCCAATGTAACAACCCGTTCCCCAGTGATGGTAAAAATTGTAATCCTGCACTGCTGGGGCAAATGAATGAATCTCAAACGATTGTAAGGATTTTGGGGTGTTTGAAACCAGGATTGCACTAAGTACGGATTAGGAACAACGTTAATCATTTCTAGGTCTTCCTGGGTAACCGCGTTTGATTTTCCTAAAAGTGACATATCTGCTATCCAGGAATCTCCATCCTTATACCACCGGGTAGGCTCAATGATAATGTAATCACCTTCTTCCCACCAATACTGGATTTGCCATGGGTTTATATTATTCCCATTACCATCATCCATCCAGGTAACAGGATCAGTTCCCATTGGTATAAATCCAGTTGCAGTCCAAATCATTCCTTCATGTTTTACATCAGCTCCTGAAGTGTACGTCGTGTCATCTTTCCATGGTTCAGTATAACCTGCAAAGTAATTGAAATATTTAAAATCTAATTTTAAAATAAATGTATAATTAGGAAAGGGAATGTCATCATCTTGGGTGTGTAACCTACCGTCCGCTCCAAAAGTGGTTTTGACAGAATCAAACGTAAAATGGATCTCCTCACTTCGTTCCCAGACACAGTCTCCCTCGCCATCATCATTTGATCCTGCCTTACCATCCAAACCATTATCCATAACCCGTACCGGTACATGTTTCCCCGTTGTTAAATTGGTTACCTTGAACGGTAAAATTGTATTAAAACCCTCATGAGCCGCGGCACAACCACCGCTTGGTGTAACCTCCTGGGCTGTATCAAGTATTGATGTACTGAATTCAATTTTGTAACTATATGGCGGCCTTTGATTAAATGAATTCCCCTGGTTTCCAAATTCCAACTCAATATCAAGGTTATTAATTAACCCTGTATCCGGAAATGAATATTGTTTAGAGATCACTGCAGGCAAATTAAGAAAATTACCTCCGAGTGTATTATCAAACCGCAAGCGTACTCCATCAAATATATCGGTCCAGTTACTCTCATAATCCGTATCATCCAGGTATTTCAAGGGAAAAGCTTCAATCTTATATTGTGGTAAACGGATAATTCCACTGAGACTATCGGCCCCGGGCAAATCCATGAGGCTGTCCTGCTGGGTGTCGCTTAGGGTACCTATGGAATACTCATTACCTACATTCACGGGCAGCTGAGATAAAGTATCCAATACTTCATAAGCAAATAATAGCGGATTTCCTGTAGGATAACCGTTAAAAAAATCCATATTATTATCCGTATTACTTTTCGTCTCTATAATACCATCTTTGTTGACATCCTCTATCAGTAGTTCAGCCTGGATTTCAAATCTGAGCAGATCATCTGTTAATAAACTTTCGTCTACAATAGCATAGAATTTTTCCCCATTACCAATTGTTCCTTCATTAGGAACAATAAATTCCTCTGCATTCTCAATGTCAGGAAAAGTAATATTGCTTGCTTTATATCCAGGGATAATAGAAACAAAATTTGGATCAGCATCGCTTGAACCTATTGTACACTCAAGACTCTTGTATGCACCGTAAACAGGCAGACTATCAGGACCAAAAAGACCGTGAGCCGGATTTGAAGGAGACCATTCTGTGCTATCTTGATAAAGAGAGTCTGAACCTATAATTGGTATATATGTATGAATATACGTTCTCAGTCCCATGTCATAGGAGGTGACTGAATAAGTGTATTCAAATCCATCTACCACATTTGAATCTATGAAACTGTGCTGCAGACCACTGTTTGATCCTAAATTAATTCGAGGAGCCATTGGATCCAAGCCAGAGATTTCCTCTCTCCTTACATCATCCTCACATCCAAAACTATTTTCATAAATACACCGGGATGTATCCTGGGTTTCAGTATAGTCAAACTGGATTATTGGTCTCCAGCCAACAAAATTACCGTAGTAGTCATAAATTTTATTTTGAGCTCCCCCCCAGGTTTCCCCGCCATCAGTGCTTTTATACACTTTGTACCCTTCAAAATCAGAATAGCCTGAAAATGGGTCTATAGACTCTTCTGCGGAAGCATCCCAACTGATTATGACTTTACGATGTTCTGCTGTAATATACACATTTGGCACATCAGGGGGAGCCACAGAATCAACCAAGGCAGAAATAAGCATAGTATCAACAAGAGATGAAGCCTCTTCATCATCTGTAACCGTTAGAAGAAAAGTGTATTCTGTATTTTGAGACAAATCCCCCGGTAAGTAAAAATAGGGACTAGAATCTGTTGAAAACACTGAGTCACCAGATGACCATTCAAATGCAATTCCATCAAAATTGATGTCCGTTGACCCTGTGCCGCTTAACATCACACTATTCCCTCTATAGGCTTTTTTATCAGTACCGGCATCTGCCACGGGAGGTTTATTCTGCAAAACTGTGATAGTAACCTTAGCTGGTGAATCATGGCGGACATGATCTGCTTCAGAATCCATGAACCCGTCGTTTACAGTAAGCAGAAAAACATAGTATGAAATTTCATTCCTATCCGGCGCAGTAAAGGAAGGGTTTGCTATTGCAGTATCAGACAAAGTAATTTCCACTGGGATTCCATCATCCGACGGGGAGGACCAAAGCTCCCAATGAAATTCCAAATCATCATTATTGGGGTCTGAAGAAGCCGAGCCATCCAATGTGACTATGGTCCCCTGGTCTACATCCTGGTCACTGCCAGCATTGACAACTGGAGGTTTATTAGGCAAGACAGTAACAGTTACTGAATCCGGAGAAGAACTATACTCCCCATCATTCACGACCAAGTAAAATATATAGCTTGTGGTATCTATTTCATCAAGTGCGGTAAAAGTAGGAGACTGAGCAGTGGAACTACTTAAAACAATTCCGGATGGTGTTGTCCAATTATAAGTGAGACTCCCCAAAAGATTACTGACATCTGTATCATCGGAACCCTGACCATCTAATGTGACCTCAATACCTTGATCCACTGTCTGATCATCTCCAGCATCAGCTGTTGCGGAATCATTCTGTGCTATAAAAATTTCTACTGTACTATCACTAATATCAAACAAGCCGTGTTCATCAGTAACTTTCAGCACAAATTCAAAAGTATCAACTTCAACTGTGTCTGGTATTATGAAAGTAGGTTTAGATACTGATGAATCAGAAAGGGTTATGCCTTCACCTTGTTCAATAGTCCATAAATATGACAGTTCATCCTCATTGTTATCTGTAGATCCAGATCCGTCCAATGCTACCGTCACATCTATACCGAGGGAATTCAGAAGAGTTGGAGCTGGGACATGAATCGTCTGATCCATTCCTGCATCAGCTTCAGGAGCCTGATTGCCAATCACAGTAACTGAAATTGTGTCTTCCTCTGAGTCTAATTCGCCATCATTTACCACGAGAACAAACTCAAAATTTGTAGTATCTGTTACCACCGGGGCAGTAAAAGTTGGGTTTGAAGCTGCAACATCTGAAAGCGTAATACTACCTGGTGCTGTCCACGCATAGTTCAAGGGTCCAAGGACTGTACTCACATCAGTAGGATCCTGGGAGGCAGAGCCATTTAATACAACAGTTACATCTTCATATTCTTCCTTGTCAGATCCTGCATTAGCATTTGGTTTTTTGTTATTTAAAACGGGAATAATAACCTCTGCAGTATCTGATAACGAACCGTCATTTATTATAAGAGTGACTGTAAAAAATAAGGTGTCTTCATCAGCAACTGTAGGTGCATAGAAACGGGGCTGCCCAGCTGTATAAGTTGACAATGTGATGCTGGATGGAGCAAACCATAGAATGGATAACAGGTCATTGTTTACATCATAGGAATGAGTTGTATCATACTTTGTTTCATCCTCAGTAAAGTTCCAATCTAAGGTTACCTCTTCACCTTCCATAACCACATCTGGCTGCTCTTCATTACTAAATGTGAAATAAGCTACAGGAGCCTGATTATCCTGCACAGTGACCGTTACAGTATCTGGTTCTGAATCAGCTGAATTCGGATCGCCATCATTTACTACGAGAACAAACTCAAAATCTGTAGTATCTGTTACCGCCGGAGCAGTAAAAGTTGGGCTAGCTATGGTTGCATCTGAAAGAGTAATACCTGCAGGGGCAGACCAAAGATAAATTAATGGACCATAAATAAATTCCACATCGGTACTATCACGGGTCTTTTCACCTTCAGTTTCATTGCTTAAGTCTTTATAATGGCCATCGATTAACTGGATTTCCTGGTTCTCATAAACCCCCGCAGAATCCAGATAATCATAATTTTTATTTGCTCCAGTACCATCAACATAGATTTTTATTTTCGCAACTGCAATTGGAGGTTGATTTTCCTTTACTGTAATAACGACGGTATCTGGCTCAGATGGATCAGGACTCACACCATCTTCAACTGTCAAAATCAATGAGTAATCTGTATCATTTTCTACAAATGGAGCAATAAATCGAGGGTTTTCAGCTGTTGTATCTGACAGTTCTATTCCATCTGGTACCTCCCAGTGAAAATAATAATCTTCAGTCTCAATGCTGGCTGAGCCTGCGCCATTTAAATCTACCTCATTCCCTTCAGTAACAATTTGATCTTGTCCGGCATTAGCAGTGGGTACCGGTGGTAATATTGTAATCACTACAGTATCTTTATCAGTGGCACCCTCAACATCTGTTACTGTTAAAATAATTGAATACGGCACGGGATCTGCGCCGACTTCTAATAGCGGAGCAATAAATGAAGCTGTTTCTAACGTATCATCATCAATTGAAACATCAAGGGAATCCGTTGTCCATTTATAAAGGATAGGAGTCTGGTTTAGTGGATCAGCATCAGGATCATATGAACCTGATCCATCCAAATATATCCTCGTGCTGGATCGACCAGTTGTATCAGGGCCAGCATCTGCTATAGGAAGTTCATTCGATAATACAAATTCTTTTGGTGTTATTTTGAGTTTTAAGAGATTAAAAGCAGGATTTGTCAATACCAAACCAGTTTCAGTTAACATATCCACATTGAACATGATACCGCCAAAGGCATCCTGAAGTAAAGCAGAAGACATCATATCTGTCCATCCGGTATTATCCCACGTAAGCGTTATTAAATTGTCTGTATCATATTGCAGCTGAACCTCCCACTCATGCTCAACAAGATCATCAACAGATCCGTTTACAATTTGGGTAAAATACCGGTCGCCTCCCAAAGAGAGTGCAGCATCAAATAAGGGTGGTGGTGGTGAAGGCGGTGCATAAAAATCTATCCCTTCATCATAACCATCTGTTGCTGACGGAGAAAATCCAAAAGTCAGATCATAGTTAATACCCCCAGTACCTCCAGCAGAATTAATCGTAGCTGAAAAATCAGGATCCTGACCTTTCGTTAGTGTCAAAAATAAAAATCCGAGAATAAATATATTTGCTTTAAAATAAATTTTAATCATATAAACATTAAAAAATTCAAATAAATTTGAATATTCTTAAAACTCCAGGCTCAGTCCCACCTGGTGGGTCATCTTCAATATCCC
>DTUJ01000263.1 GCA_012964235.1 Fidelibacterota bacterium | reverse complement strand
GGAAATTGACAATGCGAGCAAATGTCTCAAAAGCAGGAATAAAAACCATCGTGAAAAATACAGTTAAAGCTAAAATGTCCTCCCCCCATTTTAGCCGTTCAACCAGATGAACTTTTGCTCGATTCACAGTGATAAAAGTTGTATCACTTGGATTCTCTTTGCTCCATCAATTCTATCGCCTGATCAAATATATCTTCCGGAACAAAGGTACCTCGAATATCAGGATACCATGTTTTCAAGTGCGACTTCCAAAACAAATGATCTTCAACAGACTGAGGATGAACGACAAGACCGTGTTCTTTCATAATCTCAATAGCTTTTTCATCATCATAACGATATATTTTCTGGTGGCGATCTCCAATTTCCTGGGCAATTTTCAATATAGATTTTTGGTAACCAGATGGTATCCGGTTCCAAATACGATTGTCAATAATGATGGAGCTTGTCAATAATCCCCACTTTATTTCCAACATATGATTTGCAATCCCAAACCACTGTGACGCCAACGCGGCGATTGGTGTTACACCGATTGCATCAATTAACCCCGTTTGTAATCCGGATAAAATATCTATCGATGCAAGCGGAACAGACATATAACCGCCCTTCCCCCACAATTCAGCTGTTTTATAATCTCCTGCCCAGGTAAATATTTTTGCTTTTTTTAAATCTTTCGGATATCGAATTGGTTTTACTGTAAACCAATGCGCCCAACCAACATCCGCCCACAACAAGGGAGTAAAACCATTTTCCTTGATTCCGTCTTCTAGTCTTTTTCCAATTTTATTTCGAAACCAATCCACATCATCGTAACCATCAAATAACATGGGAATGATATATACATTGACATCAGGATTAATTTCAGACAGACCTTCAGTAGTAATGGCCGCTGCATGGATCTGCCCAATCCGCATTTTTCGTATCATATCCCGTTCATCACCTACCACTCCACCGGGATAAATCCGTAAAATGATATTTCCATCGGTTGCAGTTTTCCATCTTTGCCCCATTTCCACTAACATTCCATGCCAATCCGTACCTTCCGGTGCAAGTGTAGCCATTTTAATGATTGTTCTCTTTTCTGCTGTGAGCACAGATATAACAATCATGAGAAAAATAGTGTTTTTGAATAAATGTTTCAGCATATTAGTAAAATAATTCCTCTTTCTGTGCCAAAAGCCAGCGGGCACGGGACTGGGCGATAATATTGGATAATTTTAATTCCGGATCCATATCAAAATCAATAATTAAGGCTTGATTCAAAAGATCTTCAAATTCCTCCCGATCCTGATTTATTACAGACACAACCTCAGCCAATGTTACATAGGGACTGGAAGCATTCCCCCCTGAGGTTTCTAACGCTTTTTTAAAATACATTCTAGCCTGTTTTTCACCTTTCCCAACCTGGTCTGGTCTCTTCATTGAATATGAAATCATTGCTGAATAGAGCGCTCCTTTATTCCACTCAGCTTCTACCTCTAAGGCCCTTTCCAAAAGCCAACCAACCTTGGGTATTTCAACAATATAAGCTAAATCTCCTTTGCTGGCAGATATTGCTCCACCCCATGCTGCAGCAGTCCAATATAAAAATGGAACATCCTCTTTTTTAAAAGTAAATGATTCCATTTTTGTTGCTGTCATCAAACTATCAAATCCAGGATATTGTAATTTAATTCCTCTTAACCCATAATCTTTAGCACGGTTAAAAATGTTCAAGGCACGATTGTACAAATTCCTGCCCTGATTATAATTTATCACAATTTCTCTGTCAGCCTGTTCCATGAAAAAAGCATAAGAATAAATTGTTAATTCAGTAACAGCTTTCAAAAGTAAATCGGGATTATCAGGATTGCGGGCTACCTGTTTCTCAATTCTGTCAACTTTCAAAGCATAAATGTTTTCCGCAAGATTAAGTTGGTTCCGAACCAGATAAGCAGGAGTACACGCAGTAGTAAATAGAATAAAAAGGAATATTCCTGATAGTTTTTGGCTCCAAATTCGGTGGCTTTCAGCCATCAAAATTACTAAGAATAATATTAACTAATGAGGTCTCTATATAGAGGAAAATCCCGGCAAAGATCCAGTACTTCAGACATCACAGTTGATAATAAATCTTCACTGTCTGGGGAAGATATTACCTTATCAATCAACGCTACTATTGTTTTCATTTCATCTTCTTTCATCCCGCGAGTCGTTACTGCTGGTGTACCTATTCGAATTCCACTGGTGACAAAGGGACTTTTCTGATCAAATGGTACCATATTTTTATTTACAGTAATTCCAACCTTTTCAAGGGCATTTTCCGCTTTTTTCCCAGTGATACCTTTTTCTGTCAGATCAATGAGAACCAAATGGGTATCTGTCCCGCCGGAAACAAGATGATATCCTCTGGAAAGAAATTCTTCAGCCATACTTTTAGCATTATCAACTATTTGACGAGAATATTCCAAAAACTCCGGTTTTAAAGCTTCCCCAAAAGCCACAGCTTTAGCGGCTATGATATGCATGAGAGGTCCACCCTGAATACCCGGCATCACCATGGAGTCAATCAATTCTGAAATCATTTTCACTCGGCCGGACTTCGGAGCAACTTTCCCCCAAGGATTTTCTCTATCCTCACCCATCATAATCATTCCTCCCCGAGGACCTCTGAGAGTTTTATGGGTGGTTGTCGTAATTACATCACAGTAAGGAATTGGAGAGGGGTGCAAACCCATTGCCACTAGACCTGCCGGATGGGCGATATCCGCCATTAGAAATGCATCTACCTCATCGACTACCTCCCGAAACTGCTCAAATTCAATGAAACGAGGATAGGCACTACCTCCACAGATTATCATTTTTGGTTTATATTTTCGGGCAAGATTCCATACCTCGTCAAAATCAACACGCCCCGTATCAGGATGGACATGGTAGGAGACAAAATTAAATAATTGTCCAGAAAAATTAACTGGACTTCCATGAGTCAAATGACCACCATGAGCCAAGTCAAGGCCCATGACTGTATCCCCGTTTTCCAGAAATGTCATCAATGCAGCCATATTCGCCTGTGAGCCGGAATGGGGCTGTACATTGGTATATTCTGCATTGAAAAGCTGTTTTGCCCTATCCCTTGCAAGATTTTCCGCTTCATCTACAAACTGACAACCGCCATAATACCGTTTACCCGGATACCCCTCTGCGTATTTATTCGTCATAACTCCACCAGCCATTTCCAACACCGAATTACTCACAAAATTCTCTGAAGCAATGAGCTCCAAAGTTTCGTCCTCTCTCCTGATTTCTCTATTCAGGATTTCAAATAGTTCACCGTCCGTATCTTTTAAATTCATTTGCTTAAAAGGAACGACTTTTGTTACCAGGTGGGATCTTTTTTCAATCGTTCTTCCACCCAATTATAACATGCTGTTTCCGGTAACAAATATCCTTTACTTTGTTTATCCGGATCTATCATAAACCAGTTGGCTCGTGAAAACAGCGTTTCATTCTCTTTTAACCAAGCTGCTGAACCAGAATAATGTGTATAATTATTTTCTTCTGCTAACTGAAAATATTTATATGCCAACGAAGCCACAATTCGATCATCATTAGTAATATCAGTGGACCGACAGGATTGGAAAGCCTTATAATAGACGTTCCCTTTTTGTCCAAAACCCTGACCTGAAGATTTTGATACTTGAATAGCTTTTTCTGCCCAGAGTAAGCCTTTTCTAAAATTCTGTAACTCTATATACAATTTGGAAGTTTGGACAATTATATGGAGATCCCTTGGATCAAGTTTTAATAAGTTCTCATAAACTATTGAGGCGTTTTCCAAATCATCAATTTCAGAATATGCTTGAGCTAATTTTCTGTAGGCAATCTTACTGTTTCTATCAAACCTGATCACCTTCTTTAAAACATCAACTGCTTCTTCTGGTCTATCCGCTGATAATAATCTATCAGCAAAATCCAGACCGTAAGCAGTATTCTCAGGATTCCTTTCGAAAAGTTCTCGAATATAATCCAAAGGATCTTCGCCAACCTGTTCTAGGGCTATTTTCATTTCACCCTGATATATTTCATTGTTGGGGTCTTTTTCTAAAAGGAGGCGTAGAACATCAATCTGATCTTCATATCGATTATTTTCACCATAAACCTTAAATAACTCAATCATATTTTGTGAATCATCAGGCGCCCTATCCATTATTTTCTCTAATTCAACAATATAACGATCAAGTTTTCCCTGCTTTTTGTAAGAATATGCCAAGCGTTTTCGTAAATCAATACTTCTCGGAAGTTTCTGCAATCCTTTCAAAAGGACTTCTTCAGAGTTTTCAAAATGACCTAAATATTCGTGAGCAATTGCATAATATAAATAAATTTCTTCAGGAGGTGCCAATACGGGATCAAATTCATCACAGCCAAGTTCATCAATCTCTCTATAAATCTGTACTGTATTTCCCCAATCTTGATTGCGGTAATATTCAGCCGCACTACTCATTAATCGGGGACATCTGAGTTCTCTCAAGGAGTCCAATCGTGCTTGTTCAGCACGATCTTTTTCCTCAGGATCCATTTCGGGGGGCACACACATAGAAACAAATAGTACAACAACAAATGCTAACCACAACTTAGGAAAAGTTATAACCTGTCTCATGTTTATCTTGCTCTCCTTTTAATAAACCAAATATCTCCTAAACTGATACCAACACTGAATTGTTGAATCAGTTCACCATTCACATCCAATCCATCTCTCTGGCTGATTGAAAACCCAAAATCAATCTGATTATCAACAGCGCCAAATTTAACACCAAAACCGAAAGAAAACCCCTTTTCATCTATCTTTTTCCCCTTGTGATATAAAGTATATTGTTTAGCAAAAAAGCCGCCACGATAATGAAATTGATTCAAGATTTGACGGGGAAGCCTACGTGAGAATAAAGCAAGTCCGAAACTGATCTGATCCAATGATACAATCTTATCATTGAGTACAGAAACAGTATGCCCATTATCTCCCCGGTCATACCAATGACTCCCTTCAGAAAGAATGTGGAGTCTTGGACGGATATTTACATCAAGACCCACCTGAATTTCAAAGGGGTCTATTTCACCAATTGAATTAGACTGAATTGCATCAGGAATCAAGGAAAGATCAGGGAAATCGGAATAATATGATCCATCATGATTTCCCGACTCATTGTTATCTTCGAATGGTTGATGGGAAACACGGTTGACCGATAATGGCTTTAAAGCACGCTCCAGAGAAAGGTAGAAACCAATTCCATAGTCTTTATAATTTAACCTCTTACTATGGAAAAACAATTTCATTATCGTACCAGAATAAATATCTTGTTCCTTCTGAATATAATCCGTTCCATCAATACTAATTGAAGTAATCCCTCTGGAAGATCCAAATAGGTAATTGATAGTTATTGCCATTGATTCCAGAGAAGTTAATGGAAAGGCTACAGATGGTTTTAATGAAGCAATTCCACCATACCCGGACACCGATTTTCTCACTGTCAAACTATCACCATAAATGCCATCGTCCACCAAATTCTCTACTCCAATAATTGAGTACAACCGATTTGTATTTGGCGCTATTGAAAGTCCAAAAGCATACTTTTTTTTAATCGGGATGATTAATTGTATCTGTTGCAAATAAGTTCTACCATTCTTTATTGAACCAGATTGAATTTCAGATTGTTGTCCTCCATACGTTCCGGTTAGATATGTGTAATGAAGTTGACTCCAAGTAACCGGGTTGGAAATCGAAACACCTTCCTGAAATGATGGCAGAAGGCTCATTGGAGAAGTTCCCATTGATGCCGCATCAAAATTGGATGCTGGAGAGCCAATTCCAAACGCATTCATGAGAGATTGGCTGAAACCCACAGACAGTAGGGCAAATAAACTAAATAAAACTACCTTAATTCGTAGCAACATAACGCATAATAATATAAGGTTTGAATGGTCCAGCATTGATAAAAGTCAAGGTAGAAAACGGATCATTACCCGTTGAACTGGATAACTGTAGTTCATAGTGGGTCAGTTGATTAAGATAGATATAATTTACGAAATCTCGGACGTTCAATATTAATAGGCTATCTACTGTTGAAGAAGTAGCTCCGATAAATTCAAGAGCAGTAGTATCCATTTGTTCTACAGAGAACAGGTCGATATCGTTTATTGAAATAGAATCCTTCAATGGGTAAGCAAATACCTTAAAACTATTGATTGTGGTATCGCACTTCAGGTAAAGATCAGCATCCTTAAAGATGATATTATCAGGAAGCATCGATAAAGTATCCAAATTGAAGCGAAGAATAGATTTTACACCTTTCGCCCGACCGATGGAAAAAGTAGTGTCCTCTGCCCAAATTCCTGGATCTACGATTGTCAATTCATATTTTGCTGTAAAAGTAACTGTATCTATCCAAGTTGAATCCACTGCATCATCAGTGATCACATTGTTTATTGAATAATGTACTTCAAGTCTTGGATTTGTGAAAGCAACTAATGAATCTGTTTCTCCATCGCCATTAATTTTAAAGGTGTAGCTGCTCAACCGGGTAGTATCAAGCATATAATTATTAAATAATGAAGTAGCATCAAACGAAAAATGAACATTTCCTAACGTGTCAGTAGAGGAGATAGGTGAATCGAATTCTATTTTTTCCAGTGTCGAATCAATAGTATAAAATGAAGATTCATTCTCTAAAAAGATCGTCGTATCACCATCATCTGAAAAATAGGAAAGGACAGGATGGTACTGTGAATTACTAGAGTCAACCAAAGTCAGAGAAAATGTAACACTCTCAATTGAATCGACAGAATAATAGGAAGTACTATCACTAGAATACGTTGTATCCAGAAAAAATGGAGTAGATACAGGATAAACTTCAACCAAGGAATAGATCTCAGAAAATCCATCTCTTTGCCCGTAGTATAGTTCCGACAGTCCTCCCATCTCAGGTGCAGTTTGGTAAGAACGAAAATAACTGGTGGAATCCGGATCGATTCGAAATGAAATTACATCGCCTTCGCTCAGTTCATAAGGTATTGGTTCTTCCGAACAGCTAAAGAACAGTATGGGGATAAAAATCCACAATATTGGAAAAGCGGAGAATAGTTTTTTCATGAAATACGATAAATGGAACGATGGATCAGCCAGAAAGTTTCTTCAGAATAATTTCCATTTCATTGGCAATTGCTGAGTAGTCTGGCGTTTCAGTACTATCCAAATCAATAATACTCAGTTTCTTCTCATTTTCTTTTACTCCATTGAGTTTCAGCAATTTATTAGCTACATTATTCCCTGGGGTATTGAATACAATAATATGATCAGAAAAATGAGAAGAGACTTCAAAGGTATTGATAGATTTCCCTTTAATATTATCAGGAACTTTAACTCCTGCAGCCTCATAGGCTTTTCGACTAAAAACTGAACATTCATCTATGGAATGAATGACCTGAACAGTCTTGATTCCTTTATAAAATTTTTCCTCTTTGTACAGCTGATTATAAATGATAGGAACCATGGAGGACTGCCACCCGTTACAAATAATAATATCAGGACACCAGAAAAGATGTGGCAAAGTGGCCAGGGAGGCAATCCCATAAAATGAATATCGCATAGGGTTATCACTCAAGATTCGGCCATTTTTTGATTTATATACTAGATTTGATAAAGGTTTAAACCAATCTAAATGCTCCAAAAAATAGACTTGAACTCTTGTCCTAGGGATAAAAGCACTTTTCGCTGATGTCATCTGGTCTTTACCATCAAATACAAATGGAATTTCCCTTAACCGAATGACTTCTCTTAATATAAATTTTCGTTCACTGATAAAACCATATTTGGGGTGCATAATTCGAATATCATGGTCTTTCGCCTGCAAAAGCAGGGGTACTTTAGCAGAGAAATCAGCAAGGGATGTAGCATTTGCGAAAGGTGTGATCTCTGTTGTCAGAAAAAATAGTTTTAACCTCATAAACTTTATTCTACTGTTAATTGCTTAATGGTTTCTCTAGCAATATGTAGGTATTTACTGTCAGGGTAATAATCAACCAGATACTGATAGGCCTCTTTTGCTTTATCAGTATTGCCCATATTTAAAAATGCATGACCAAGTTTCAGTTGAGCATCAGCATCTTTATCAGAAGAAGGGAATCGGCTTACTTTATTAAACTCGGTGATAGATCGTTTATAATTTTTTTGTGAATAATAACATTCTGCTAACCAATATTGACTATTGTCAGCCAATTTCATATCATTATTAGGATCAGATTTAACTATAGTAAAAAATCCTTTAATTGCCTCTTCATAATTTCCTTTGTGATAATTACTCATGGCATCTATGTAGATTGCTTTGTATTCTACAGGACTTACTTTTACGGATGAGCTAATTATACTCTTTTCTGATTTTAAATTATACATCTCTGAAAAGCTGTTAGTCAAAGTCACAATTTTGTTTTCAATCATTACTAATTTTGCCAAAATTTCAAAATTAGTACTATCAGTCCGACCAGCATTATCCTCTAACAATTGAATTTTATTTTCATTTCTGTTGATGCGATTAATCAACGCTACATTTGATGCAACCATTGATTTAGTTAAGGAATCAGCAGCTTTAAGAGCATTAAACAAATTGGGTAAAAGAATATTAATGTGAGTTTCAAGGGAATCAATCCTTACTCTTTCTCTTTTTAACTGTGCCTCGAGAGATTTTAATTCTCCTTGCGCAAACAAAGTTGTTATCAAAATTGTCAACGCAATAGTATTCTTAAGTAGTTTTGTATTTTTCATAGATATCCTATCAAAATAATTATAGAAATGAATGGTTAAATTTACCCCTCAATCGAAGGAACTTCAATAAGTTTTACCCCGCTTTAGATTATTCAGTTGAATCTACACCAACATTCATTACAATACCAACCATCATAAAGCATGACATTAAAAATGACCCTCCGGATGATATAAATGGAAGAGGAAGCCCTTTTACGGGAATCATTCCAACAGTCATTGCTATATTTACAAAAACATGAGCCATAAATAAAGAGGCAATCCCAATTAAAACCAAACCTGAAAAACGATCCTTAGATGAATATCCTAATTTTACCATTTTTAAGATCATCCATGTAAATACGAGTATTATCACTAAAATAAAAACAAATCCTAGTTCTTCTCCAATGACGGAAAGAATAAAATCGGATTCCTGAACAGGTAAAAATTTCAGGTGGGTTTGTGTTCCTGCTCCCCATCCTTTTCCAAAAACACCACCAGAACCAATTGCAGTCTGGCTCTGAATAATCTGGTAAGCAGCACCTAAGGGATCTAACTCCGGATTAATTAATGCTAGAATCCGATTTTGTTGGTAATCTTTCAATGAATTCCAGAGCACTGGGGCAAGGAGTCCTAGAAAAAGATTGCTAAAATATATCACGAGACCAAAAATCAATTTCGGCCTTTCTAAAAAGATTATAACAATCATAAGAACACCCCATATCGAAAATGAAAGTGCATGAAAAGCTGTCAATACACTCAATAAAGGGGCAAGAAAAAGAAAAATATGATATGACCTGGCGCCAGCCCAATAAAGCATTGGTAAAAGAGGTGTAAGAAGGATTAGAGCCGTTCCTAAATCTGGCTGTTTTAAAATGACCACAGCAGGAATTATTACCATTATTGTAGGGAAGAAAAATGACAAAAAGTTTTTCATTTCAAGATTATGATCAGATAAGTATTTTGCAAGACTAAATACAATAATCAATTTTGCAAATTCCGATGGCTGGAATCCAACAGGTCCCAGATCAATCCACCGGTAAGTGCCTGCAATAGTTCTGCTGAAATATGGTAGAAAAAGTACTCCAAGCACAATAAAGTACATTGTAAAAATATATTTGTGGATTAAATATTTTGGAATGAATATCATAGTCAATAATCCGATTAAGGATGGCCCAAGAAACACTAACTGTTTAAAAAATGAACTCCTTAAAATATCCGAACTCTGGTGGACAGAAATACTTAATAAAGAAATTAATCCAATGGATGTCAGAACCATACTGGCAATAATGATTGTAAAAGGACTCTTAGAAAAACGATTTCCGCTTACAGCAAACATCAAGGAGTTTTGAGTGCCATTTGTGATTGTTTTATTGGTAAAAAATACCGGGAATATGCACTACGTGCAATAGGTGCAGCAATTTCCCCTCCATGTCCACCGTTCTCAATTAATATTACTGTTGTTAGCATTTGGTTATCCTTCTTTCCAAATCCGATGAACCATGCATGAGGATCTCCATGCGGATTTTCTGCAGTTCCGGTTTTACCCCCTATAATTAACCCCTTTATTTTTGGATCAGCAGATCGGCCGGTACCTTGATTATCGGAAACTGTCGATAGTAAATATTTTTCAATTTTATTCCAGGTATTATCTGAAAATTGGGGACGAATTCCCTTTTCTTCCTTATCCTCCTGTACAAAATGTAATCGCCCTGCATTGCCGTGAGTGGCTATTTGATTAATAAATTGTACCATTTGAATTGGAGTCACAAGTACATCTCCCTGTCCGAGTGCCAAGTTTAATAAATTTCCTCGTGACCATCCCCATTTCCCATATTTCCTGTTCATATATTTTTCTGTAGGTATGACTCCCGTTTTTTCGTAAGGCAAATCAATCCCCGTTTCCTGACCAAAACCGAAATCAAAACAATTATCTACCCATTGGGACAGAGATAATTTCTGAACTATATGGTAAAAATAAATATTACATGATTGAGCTATACCCACCTGTAAATTAACGGAGCCATGACCGGTTTCATTCCAGCAATGAAAAGTACGATCACCAAATTGATACGAACCGGTGCATTCCACCTCCTTTGATGGATCTAATAAGTTTTCTTCTAACAGGGCAAGGGCAGTGATTATCTTGAAGGTTGATCCTGGAGGATATAAACCAGTAATAATTCGATCCATCAGGGGTCGATGGGGATCATTGCGGACTTCATTCCAATCATCTTTAAGCATTTTACCAGTAAAAATATTTGGAGGGTAATCCGGTTTGCTCACATAAGCAAGTATTCCTCCTGTCACAGGATTAGATAATACAGCTATACCCCGATAATCTTTCATCTTCTCTTCCATTAACAATTGGAGATCTGAATCAATCATTAATTTTATGTCAGCCCCAGGTTCAGGACGCTGGTTGTTATACCCCTTGACTTCCTCCATTTCCCTACCCAGGGCATCTACTTCAAGATACTTAACACCACGTGTCCCCTTGAGTTGAGATTCATAAAACTTCTCTAGCCCAGACCATCCAATCAAATCCCCAAGTTCATACACATTAGGATTTCCTAGGTTTCCTTGGACTGGTTTATCAACTTCTTTTAAATATCCCAGAAAATGCGATCCATTAATGCTGCTGGGATAATATCGCTCTGGAAACTGTTTATAATTAACTCCAGGCAAATCCAATATATTCTCTTCAAGAACACTAATCTGATGAAAGGTAAGATCTTTCATCAACCGTGTTGGAACAAATTTAGCCCTATAATATTTCTTGAAATTTTCAGCGATAATCAATGAGTCAATTCCAGTACATTGACTAATGGAATTGAATATCTTCTCCTTTTGCTCCATTTCCCCCGGTATTGCGGTTAAAATATAAGTTGGATAGTTATCTACTAAAATATTTCCATTTCTATCAAGAATTAATCCCCTGGGAGCATTAACAGTTACAGCACGAATTCGATTAATTTCTGCTTTATGTTTGTACTTTTCATATCGAAAAATCTGTAAATAGAAAAATCGACTCAAGAGTATTAACATTAGAAAAATAACAATTCCTATAATAATATAATACCGCTGCTTTGATATTAAGTTTTCTGCTTTAAGCATTTAGTCGCCTTGTTGAAGCGGAATAATCATTTGAAAAATTGCAAGAAAACCAAGAGTATAACCCGATGTCAAAATCCATTTTAACCAAAAAACAGTCATTGTAGACTCAAATAAATCCTGATGCCGGATAAAAGAATAGATAAAGAAATGAAATAAAATTATTCCAAGCCAAGTCAAATGAAAATATGTTGGAATCATTTTATAATACTTACTGTGTAAAAATCCTGACAAATACCCGGTTATAACATACGTAAGGGAAGTCAATCCAAAAAATGATCCAACTCCAGTAAAATCAACCAATAGTCCCAGGAAAAACCCAACAATTATACTTGGAAAGCTGCCATGATGTAATCCAATATATAAAATATAAATCAGAACAAAATCTGGACGGATACCATTTATAGAAAGAAAATCAGCCAAGATAAACTGTAAGGAAAATACACCAACTAATGAATATATCAATTTAATCCAGTTCATCACCTTGATCCGTAATAACAAAAACATTAATCAGTGAACCAAGATCATCATTGACACGTACAGAAATAATCTTTTGAAAACTGCCCCGTTCATCCGTAATACCAATAACCTCACCAACAGGAAGATTTCTCGGGTAAATTTTACTGAATCCAGATGTCACAACCTTGTCCCCCATTTCTATTACCGCATTTTTCTGTACTTCCCTAATCTCACAGAGATTCCTTCCCACCCAACGAAGTATTCCAGTCGCTTCACTGGGTAGTATCCTTACGCTCAACCGAAAATTCAAGTCACTCAGTAATTGGACAACCGAAGAACGATCTGCTACAAGTATCGTCTTTCCAACTACACCTGAGGATGTAAGTACAGGGTTGTTCACTCCAACCCCGGAAAGGGAACCAACATCAATTGAAATAGACGTTATATTTGAATGCAATCCTTTGTTAATCACTTTTGAGGCTAAAAGTGTCAACTTGCTTTCACGCTTAAATTCCAACAGTTTCTCAAGACGTTTATTTTCTGATACAAGTTGGAGCATAGATTCAAACTGAAGAAATAATCGAAGGTTCTTCTCTCTTAAAAGAGTATTTTCTTCTTCAAGCAAAAAAGATGATTTTACCCATGTCAGGGGAGAATAAAGGAAGGAAAATATATCAAGAGTTTTACCCCTGATCAGATCTAGACTGGGCGATGAATCACCAGTTAAAAGGATGTTTAGTGAAAGACTAAAAAAAATTACAAATGCAATATGAGGTTTATTCCGAAGAATAGATAAATATAAACTCCTCACAGCCACCCTACATTAACACATCCTCATATTTCTTCACATTTTCTAAAACAATTCCAGTACCACGTACAACGGATAACAATGGTTCTTCAGCTACATTCACAGGAACATTGGTTCGTTCCCTGATTATTTGATCAATGCCTTTTAAAAGGCTACCTCCTCCGGTCATAATAATCCCTCGGTCAAGGATATCCGAAGCCAGTTCCGGGGGTGTTTTTTCCAATGCATGTTTCACTGCTTCCACAATGGAATTAATAGGATCTTTCATTGCTTGACGTATTTCATCGGAAGATACTTCAATTGTTTTCGGAATACCGGATACAAGATCGCGTCCCTTTACAGAAATAGTGACTGGTTTTATCCTCATCGCAGATCCTACAGATTTTTTGATAGCTTCACCTGTGGGAAGACCAATTTCAAGCTTGTGCTCAGATCGAAACCAAAGAATAATTGCTTCATCCATCTCATCCCCAGCAATGCGGATAGCTTCTTTAGTAACAACACCATTTAATGCAATTACGGCGATCTCTGTAGTACCCCCACCAATATCTACAATTATATTTCCAATAGGTTTGCTGATATCAAGTCCAATTCCTATCGCTGCTGCTACAGGCTCTTCGATCAAATATACTTCCCTGGCATTAGCACGTTGACCAGAATCCTTAACAGCGCTTTGCTCCACCGCTGTTACCCCGCTTGGTACACAGAGAACCATCCGAGGTCTTGCAAGTCGGTTTAGGTTAATTTTACGGATAAAGCCCTGCAGCATTCCATCTGTCATATTAAAATCCGCAATAACGCCGTCCTGGAGAGGACGGATTGTTTCTAAATCCCTATGGGTTTTGCCAACCATGTCCTTTGCTTCCTGACCAACAGCAACAATTTTCTCATCATGGACAGACCGGGCAACAATTGAGGGTTCATTAATTATAATTCCCCTCCCCTTCAACCAAATGAGCGTGTTCGCAGTCCCAAGATCAATGGCAATATCCGCAGACATCCAGTTAAACGTGTTTGAAATGGCATCTAAAAACCCCATATAAACCCAGCTAATTATTTTTTATTGTAAAATATTTATCGAGAAAGTTAAGATAATTCTTATTCATTTCATTAAGAATTGTTTTATTCAGTCGGTTTATAAATGAAAGATGAATTATTGTTGATAAGGATCTTTCGAGAACCATTTTTCTTCTATTTATCAGGATTATTGAAATTTCTCCGAAACAATATTTTACCTTTGTGATCACAAAGATTATTCCTTTCTATATAAAAAAAATCTATAAGTTTTATATTTCATGAAAGCATCTATATTCTTAATTCCCGAAAAATAGACCCGGTTAATTTTCTCAAACCTTTCCTTAAATTTCCAGTTCAGTAATTTTGAAAACCCAGGATAGTTGCTCTGAAAATATCTGCTTATCATATCTCTAAATGGAAATCCGACCTCACTAAGAAAATCATCAAGAATCTGAATAGTAGGGGCTGTTTCTTTTGTGATATCAATATTTTCTATTTTTTCGAAAGAAAATTGAGATAATATTTCTTGAAAATTTGAGAGGCTATGTCCACCTCCCAGTGGACTTTTCCCTTCTACATCTGTTCTAAAAAAATCACAAATTAAGAGGTAACCATTTTCGCTCAGTAATTCTAAAGATTTTTCTAGAGCTGCTTGAATATTGATATATTGAAAACTTTCGCTGAAAAGAGCCAAATCATAGCGTCTTTCTGTTTTGACATCTTCGTAAATACAAGGAAAAATGTTTGCTGAATCACCCAGTTTTTCACGGATTTGATTTGTGAGGTATTTGCTGGGAGAAACACAGTCTACTAAGTATTTATTTTCGATTAACCTTTTGGCAAAATTCCCCGATCCACTCCCGACATCTAAAATACGATGGACATCCTTAGGGATATGAGAAAAAATAAAATCTGAATAATTTTTCTGTGCTTTTGGAAAATTTACAACATCAACTTCCAAATCTTCAGGCCAATATCCATAATGAAGATCATCAGTTTTAAGAAAATACCGACCAAGAACAAGTCCCAGTTCTAATCCAACTTCTTTTGAATCTACCTTTTTTCTGCTCATTCAGACAGAATCTAGCGTAGAGTAAAATGTTGAATAAAACCGAATTGAGATATGTAATTTCTATATTACCTTATAGACGAGGATACCAACCATAACAATCAAAGAAATAAATATTAGTGCGACGCCCATATTCCCTTTTTTGATTTCTTCCCATTCGTCTATATCTGTTGATAGCCAATCAAAAACTTTTAAAGCAATTCCAATTCCAAAAGCAAAACCAACGGCAGCTACTATCGACCAGCCTAGTGCCCTTGCATATTCTGTGAATAATCCTGACCATGATGTTGGATCTAACATTCTTCCTCCTTATAGTGTTTGTATTGAGTCTTTAATCTCTTGCATGAATTGTGATGTTTCAATAATTCCGGCAGATAGTTTCTCAATGAGCTCTGTCGATGCTGATGCGGAAACAACCAAATTATCGCGAGTCACAGGAACATTAACAATGATAGTTACACTAGCAGGAATCAGGGCTTGTTCAATCTTGCCTATCCCCTGCAAATACCGTTGATGTTCCATTGCTTTGCCAACTGAAGCAAATCCAATGAGCATAACCCTCTCAAAGTTATTCCGTTTACTGTTCATAGTTAAGGTAAATCCCTCATCTGCAAGTCGCATATCCTTCTGCTTAACCACCAAACGATAAGAAGAACAGGTGTTCCTTACCTTACTATAAAAGGCATAATTCCCAAACAAAAAGTGGATTCCAAAAACCAGTATAATTAACAACCTGAGCATTTTCAAAGTGTCGTACTCCTATTAATATGGCATTTTATTAAATCAGAAACAACGTCCTGATTTTATAACTTTATATATGGGAACATCCGACGTAAAATAAGGAATTTCAATCAATCTTTCCAAATCCCAAATTACCAGGTCAGCATTTTTTCCAACTTCCAAGCTCCCGACTTTATGGTGAACATTAAGGGTTATTGCTGATTGCCATGTTGCCGCCCGAAATGCTTCCTCCACACTCAACTTGAGATACGAACAAGCAAGTGAGATCATAAATGGTATGGACTGTAAGTGACTGCTGCCTGGATTGAAATCCGTTGCCAGCGCAATAGAGATACCAGCTTCTGTTAGTTTTTCCGCGGGGGCATAAGATTGCTTCCCTAAAAAGAATGTTGTCCCTGGAAGGAGTGTTGCTGTGACAGCACCATTTTTAAGAGCACTGATCCCTGCACTACTCACTGCCATCAGATGATCTGCAGATACCGCTCCTACTTCGGCTGCCAGTTCTGCAGCACCGGAATCTTCAAACTCATCAGCGTGGAGACGAGGGATCAATCCATAGGTTTTACCTGTCTCCAGTATACGCCGCGATTGTTCTACCGAAAAATAACGCTTTTCACAGAATACGTCACAATATTGAGCAATGCCCTGCTCTCCCACCGCAGGAATCATCTCATCACATAGTAAATCTACATACCCATCCGGGTCATTAGAAAATTCAGGTGGAAATGCATGAGCACCAAGAAAAGTCGGGATGATATCTATTGGATGATCACGATTTACCCGATCTAGAACTCTTAATGATTTTAATTCGGAGTCTGTATCCAGGCCATAACCACTCTTAGCCTCAACGGTGGTGGTACCAAGTTTTATAAACCTTGTCATTCGTTTTTTAACCCGCTCTACAAGCTCATACTCAGATGCATTTCGAACATCTTTTATACTTGAAAGTATCCCGCCACCATTTTCCGCTATTTCCTGATAAGACGCACCAGCAAGACGCATGGTGTATTCTTCCTCCCGTCCCTTGTAAAAAACCGGGTGGGTGTGAGGGTCAACAAACCCGGGGGTAACTAGTCGTCCAGAACAATCAACAATTTCATCTGCATTATCTACGGTCGGTCCAATCTCTTGAATTGTTTCCCCTTCTATCAAAATTTCTATATTCGACATGGTTTGTATAGTGTCAGATACCGATTGATAGGATACCAATTGTGAGATATTGGTGAGTTTTAACATTAGCTCATCAAGGGAATATCTACACCCCATTTTTTTGCATTTTTAATCGCATCCTCGTACCCAGCATCTGCGTGACGAAGGATTCCCATCCCCGGATCATTTGTGAGTACTCTTTCAAGACATTTTTCCATTTCCGGTGTTCCGTCTGCTACAATAACTTGACCAGCATGGATTGCCATACCCATGCCGACACCACCACCGTGATGGATGGATACCCAGGTTGCTCCGCTGGCAGTATTAACTAAGGCATTCAAAAGTGGCCAATCTGCAACTGCATCCGATCCATCTTTCATAGCTTCAGTTTCACGGTATGGGGATGCTACCGATCCCGTATCAAGGTGATCCCGGCCAATAACAATTGGGGCTTTTAATTCTCCCGAAGCAACCATTTTATTAAATGCAATACCAAGCTTAGCACGATCTCCATACCCTAACCAGCATATCCTCGCTGGCAATCCTTGAAATTGTATTTTGTCCTGAGCCAACTTTATCCACCGAACCAATGGTTCATTTTCTGAAAAGAGTTCTATCACTTTCTCATCAGTTTTGAAAATATCTTCGGGGTCACCGGAAAGAGCTACCCAACGGAAAGGTCCTTTTCCCTCACAAAATAGCGGCCGCACATAAGCCGGAACAAAACCTGGATAATCAAATGCGTTTTCCACACCAGCTTTTTTCGCTTGTCCCCGTAGGTTATTACCATAATCAAAAGCGACTGAACCCATATTTTTCAGTTGAAGGATACCTCGTACATGTTCTGAGATAGCACGAAAACTTTCCTGCATATATTTATCAGGATCAGATTTACGTAAATCTAATGCTTCCTGAAAAGTCATTCTGTTTGGAATATACCCATCCAGTTCGTCATGTGCAGATGTCTGATCAGTTACTATATCCGGAATAATTTCCATTTCAACAATCTTTGGTACAATATCCGCAGCATTACCCAACAATCCTATAGACAAAGGCCTTCCGGATAATACAGCATTCCTTGCAAGGTTTAACGCTTCATCCAAGGATTCAGTTGCCAAATCTAAGTATTTTGTTTCCAACCTTCTTTCAATCCGATGGGCATCCACCTCCACTGCAATACACACTCCGTTATTCATTGTCACCGCAAGGGGCTGGGCACCGCCCATTCCGCCCAATCCTGCAGTCAAAATAAACTTTCCGGTCAGGTCACTTCCATAATGCTGTTTCGCAGCAGCGGCAAAGGTTTCGTACGTTCCCTGTAAAATTCCCTGAGTGCCAATGTAAATCCATGAACCGGCTGTCATTTGTCCATACATTATGAGGCCCAGTTTATCCAGTTCATTAAAATGCTCCCAATTTGCCCAATTTGGTACAAGATTTGAATTTGCAATGAGCACCCGAGGTGAGTGAGTGTGAGTTTTAAGTACCCCTACCGGTTTGCCAGACTGTACTAAAAGAGTTTCATCAGGTTCAAGACGTTTTAGAGTCGACAATATTGACTCATAGCATTCCCAGTTGCGGGCAGCTTTTCCTTTTCCTCCGTAAACAACCAATTCATCTGGGTTTTCCGCTACATTTGGGTCCAGATTATTTTGAATCATCCGATAAGGTGCCTCAATCTGCCAGTTTTTACACGACAGTTTTTCTCCTTTTGGTGCATGGATGATTCGATTAATCATAGGTTTTTTCTCAACTTCTTGATCAGGGTTCATTCCCAGAAGGGTCTATTTAACTAATGCTTGTTTAATTGGTACATAATAATCAGGATTCTCTTCCAGTACATTATATGAAAATATTGAAACCCCCGGAAATTGTTTTAATTTAGAATAATTAATCTTGTTCACTGCTTCCGATGATGATTGATTGTAGGTTGAAATTCCCATTATTATTCTCTCCCGATATTTAGGGGGAAAATTTTCATAAATCAAATCAATATTTGCGGCAAAATTCCGGAACGAAGGAGTATAATTCATGGGAATTACCCAATCTAGATATCCAGAAGCTAACCACACATCCCATTCTTGCAAGAAGCGATCCCGTGCAATATATAGATTCGGTTTTACCGCTGCTGAAAGAATACAATCTGGGCGAATAGTCATTGCCATTTCCTTTGCTTTTTTTACTAATTCTGTTACAGAGTTTCGCCTGTAATTATTCCATTTTAAGGACCGAGAAGCAGATTGCTTACTCTTTTCTTCCACAGTACTTTCTGCGGATAAGAAAATTGATGCATCATCTCCAGATTGTGTTCGGTAATTATTAAGAGCAAATGCATTTCCCCCAAAATCATAATCCTTGTAACGAATGTAATCCAAATGAAGTCCATCAACCTCATATTTTTCAATGATTTCCCTTAGTACATTAAGCAGATATGGAGCCACAGCCTGATGATGAGGTGCAAGATAATATCCCTCACCATCATTAGATGTTTCTAATGTGTTTTTATTCTGATTAAACTTTCCTTCATTATTTCCTTTTTGATCAATCCAATCCGGATGAATATAATATAAATGATTTTCTGATTCAGGTGGTTCAACCGAAGACCAGAGTATATACATATTCACCCAAGCATGAACTTGAATATTATTCTGATGGGCTTTTTTCAAAACATATTCAAGTGGATCAAATAAATCATTGAAAAGAACTGAACTACGGGGAACAAACTCAGAATTGTAAAATGCCTCCCCTCGCCCCCGGACTTGAATCATCAAATGATTAAAATTATTTTCCAAAGCAAAATCCAACATTTTATCAATTTTATCAGGTGATGTAATCGTGTTTCGTACTACCCAAAGACACTGGTGATCAAACACCCGTCCCCTCACATATTCGGTAAAGAGGGAAAAAAGAAGGGCAACAAATACTGTCGCCCTGCGGGAATTGTGTAGAAATAATTTCAAATAATCAACTCAATTCTTTCACTATTTACTAACTTCAGCGTTTTCCTTTTTTGACTTCCTTCCTTTTTTTTCTGTCGATGTCCCTTTTGAATCAATACTTTCAACATAATCAATAAATTCTATCAAGGAAACAGATGCTCTATCGTTATCTCTGAACCCAAGTTTAGTGATCCTTGTGTAACCTCCAGGCCGATTTGCATACATTGGAGCAATTTCATTAAACAGTGTTTGCACAACTTCTTTGTGTTTAATTTTTTTCAATACCTGACGACGTGAGTGAAGATCACCTTGCTTGGCAAAAGTAATCAGGGGCTCAATAAATCTTCGTAACTCTTTGGCCCGTGCGTGAGTTGTTTTTATTTTTTTATGTTTGATAAGAGATGCTACCAAATTGCTCAGCATGGCTTTTCGGTGATTTCTGGACGTTAATCCAAGTTTCTTTTTTGAATTTAAATGTCTCATGGAATCGTGACTATTTCACTTCCTTTGTATGCTCACTAACATCCATACCAAATGACAAACCCATTTCACCCAGTTTTTCAATTAATTCCGTGAGAGATTTCCGACCAAAATTTTTGTACTTCAACATTTCATTTTCTTCTTTGGAAACCAATTCATAAATATACTCAATTCCTGCTGCCTGGAGACAATTATAACTTCGTACTGAAAGTTCCATCTCATCAATAGTAGAATTAAGGAGTTTCTGTAAAGCAACAAGTTCCTCACTGACCTGGTCCATTACTTCCAGGATTTCCGGCTTACTTATTGCTTCTACATACTTAACATGTTCATTGATCACATGTGCTGAATGACTAATAGCATCCTTGGGAGAAATAGATCCATCTGTATGAACTTCAATCGTTAATTTCTCGCGATCTTCTTTAGCACCGGGTAAAGGGGTGGTATTAAATGTGACTTTTATAACCGGATTAAAAATACTATCCAAGGATATCATTCCGATTGTAGAATTCGGGAATTCATTCTCTTCACTCGTAACATATCCTTTCCCTACCCCAATCCATAATTCTATATCCAATTCTCCTTGACCATTCAATTCAGTTATATAATGGTCTGGATTCAAGATTTCATATTGATCACTTGCTGCTTGGATATCTTTAGCAGAGAAAACATGTTTCCCCTTCAATTTGATATGAATTTTATCAGGTTGATTATCTAAAAGTTTAAATCGAACGCTTTTTAAATTCATTAGTATATCGGCAACATCATCTTTTATACCCTTAATTGTAGAGAATTCATGCAATATACCATCGATTTTTACATTCGTAATAGCTGCGCCGGGTATGCTTGTGAGTAATACACGCCTGAGAGCATTTCCAAGGGTAATACCAAATCCTCTATCCAATGGTTGGATCGAAAATATTCCATGTGTATCTGTTATATGTTTATCATCAACCTTCAAGTTTAATTTTAATTCATTAGCCATTCAATATTGATCCTTTAATTAAATATTATTTGGAATAAAGTTCAACAACGAGTTGTTCTTTAATTGTTTGATCTATCTGATCACGTTCAGGCATCCTAAGAAAGGATCCTTGCATCTTGCCCTTATCAAGTTCCAACCATGGCAGGTCAATATCCCCTTTTATTCGTTTCATTGAATCAAGAATTAAATCCATTTTCTTACTTTTTTCTCTAACCTGAATTTTATCCCCTGATTTCAAAATATAAGATGGAATATTGACTCGTTTATCATTTACAAGAAAGTGGCCATGATTAACTAATTGCCTAGCGGCTGGACGTGTAGGGGCAAAACTAATCCGATAAACGATATTATCAAGACGACTTTCAAGCATCTGCAATAGATTTGTACCTGTTTCACCAGACATCTTTTCAGCTTTTGTAAAATAATTTCTGAACTGTTTTTCAAGAAGCCCATACATAGATTTAATCTTTTGCTTTTCCTGAAGCTGAACTCCATAATTTGACAATCTTCGTCGTCTTGTCTGTCCATGTTGCCCTGGAGCATATGGTTTTCGATTCAGCAATCTATCATATTTGGGATTCCCAAATACATTCACCCCAAATTTACGAACCAGCTTTCCTCTTATTCGATTTGGTTTAGCCATTCTTTCTATTTCTCAATTGTTTTATACCCGCCTTCTTTTTGGTGGACGACACCCATTGTGGGGAAGTGGTGTTACATCCATAATTGAAGTAACTTGGAGGCCGGCTACTGCCAGGGCACGTATAGCCGATTCACGGCCTGAGCCTGGTCCTTTTACCCGCACCTCAACTTTTATCAACCCAAGACCTAAGGCTTCTTTTGCCACTTTTTCTGCTGCCATAGTTGCCGCATAAGCCGTGCTTTTCCTTGATCCTTTAAATCCGCAGGTTCCAGTTGTCGCCCAAGTAATAACATTCCCTGATTTATCCGTCATAGTAATATGAGTGTTATTAAACGTCGCTTTAATATGAGCAATGCCCTCCGGTTCAATACTCCCTTTTTTCTTCTTTTTTCTTTTTCTTGGTTCTGATTCTTGAGCCAATTAATTATCCTTTCTTTCCTACAACTTGCTTGCCCATACCTACAGTTCGTCTTTTCCCTTTTCTTGTACGTGCATTCGTTTTCGTTCTTTGGCCATTCACAGGCAGACCCTTACGATGCCGTAAACCACGATAACTTCCAACATCCTTTAGACGTTTGATATTCATAGCAACTTCTGATCGAAGTTCACCTTCTACTGTAACCTGTAAATCAGTCATGGCTGTTCGAATGGAAACCACTTGATCTTCAGATAAATTCTGAACAATGATATTCTGATCTACACCTGCTTTATCACATATGTTTTTTGCCTGGGTTAATCCTATTCCGAAAATATATCTCAATGAATAAGAAACCTTTTTATTCCGTGGAATATCTATGCCAGCAATACGTGCCATTATGAACTCCTACCCTTGTCTTTGTTTATGTTTCGGGATTTCACAAAAAACAAACACAACACCCTTACGCCTAATTATTTTGCACTTGGGACACATTTTCTTTACTGAAGGACGAACTTTCATATTTCCTCTATTTCTTTCTGTAGACGATCCGTCCCCTTTTAATGTCATATGGTGATATTTCCAGAGTGACAATATCTCCCGGCAACATCTTAATAAAATGCATCCGCATTTTTCCACTTACATGAGCAAGAACTTCATGTTTCTTTTCTCCAATTTCTATCTCTACACGAAACATAGCACTCGGAAGGGTTTCTTTAATAACTCCATCAATTGTAATTGGTTGTTCTTTAGCCATTATTTTGTATTGTGCTCAGAATTTTTGCTTCTCCATCTTGGATTGCTATTGTATGCTCAAAATGAGCGCTGGATTTTCCATCTTTTGTCCTGACTGTCCATCCATCACTATCTGTCATTATTTCTTTTGTCCCCATATTGACCATAGGCTCAATTGCAAGACACATTCCTTCCTTCAATTGATATCCCTGTTTTGGTAAACCATAATTCGGAATCTGTGGGTCTTCGTGTAAATCAGTACCTATCCCATGACCAACTAACTCACGTACTACCGAAAACCCATTTTGCTCAACATGGGTTTGTATCGCATGTCCAATATCCGATACATAATTACCTGCTTTAGCTTCCCTGATTCCCAACATTAGGGATTGATGTGTAATATCAACAAGTTTTTGTTTTTCTTGATCAATAGATCCAATGGAAAAAGTTCTGGCATGGTCACCAAAATATCCATTTTTTTCTGCACCGCAATCAACACCAACAATTTGTCCATTTTCAAGTAAACGGTTTGAAGGTATTCCATGCACAACCTCATCATCAACAGAAATACAAAGGGTAGAAGGGAATCCCATATAACCTTTGAATGCCGGACGAGCTCCACGACTACGGATATAATCTTCAGCCAGTTTATCCAGTTCGGAAAGCGACATGCCAGATTTCATATAACCAGCTAGCATTTCCACCGTATCTGCTACTATTTGGCAGCTTTCAGCAATGAGGTTAATCTCCCGTTTTGTCCTAATTCTAACCATTACATTCGCCTCCGGCCACGAATCCTTCCCTTTGATAGGAATCCATCGTAATGTCGCATCATTAGATGCGATTCAATTTGTTGAATTGTATCCAATCCGACTCCCACAACAATCAACAAGCTTGTTCCTCCAAAAAACGATGCTAAATTGAAATCAATATCCATTATTTGCATCAGGATATAAGGGAAAATTGCTATAAATGCGAGCGAAAATGATCCGGGTAAGGTAACCCGGGTTAATATATTATCAATAAATTCCGCTGTTTTCTTCCCTGGCCTAACACCAGGAATAAAGCCACCTTGCTGTTTCATAGTGGTTGAAACCTGAACTGGATCAAATGCAATTGCAGTATAGAAATAAGTGAAAAATATTATCATTGTTCCAAAGACAAACCAATAAAATGGATGGTCAAAGGAAAACCAACGCATCATTGATTGAAAAAACTCATTATTGGTAAAAAAAGTAGCTATGGTGGTAGGAATAAACATGATGGACTGTGCAAATATAATTGGCATTACTCCAGCTGTGTTTACTTTCATCGGGATATGGGTAGCTTGTCCACCATAAATTTTTCTTCCTACAACCCGTTTCGCATACTGTACGGGAATCTTTCGTGTACCTTGAGTCAATAAAACTACACAACCTAC
>DTUJ01000262.1 GCA_012964235.1 Fidelibacterota bacterium | reverse complement strand
GAAAATATTAAGTAACCTATCCTCTTAATCCGTTTTTACTAGATGATTATTAAATTATGCATAGGAGTTGATAATTCTTATTAACTTTATTAGCTAAAGGTAATCCATCAACTTAATTGGAAGGAAAAGCATATATGCAGAAGCAAGATAAACAACGGAATGGCTTTACCATGATTGAAATTATGGTGGTCGTGGTCATTATCGCTATTCTGGCAGCTTTCGCAGTGCCAATTTACATTGATTACGTTGAAAGCGCCCGCGCCTCGGAGGCAAAATCCGTTATAAGCAGTATCTCCAATGCGTCCGTAATGTTCTATCAGTCTAGTGGTGAATGGCCATCCTCGGTGGATGATCTTGAACGTGCAGGACAATTGGACCTGGAGCTTTCCACCAAACTTAAATGGCAGTTTGAATTACAGCTGCCGGAAATAGTAACTGCTACCAGCACAGAGGAAATGGGTGGTGGTGCAGGGAAAGTCATCCAGTACAATAGAGAATTGGGGAAATACACAGGATACGGAACACCAGAAGAAGAATAAATGAATTCAACTTTAGATATCAACGAATTATTGAATTATGCTTTGGAGAGTGGTGCTTCTGACCTGCACCTGAGTGTGGGATCAAAACCAATGGTGCGGATCGATGGAAGCATAAAACCTCTCAACTTAGATAAATTAACTCGGGATTCAATGATATCTATCCTTCCCCAGGTTATGAACGCAGAACAAATTAAAAAGTTTGAACAGGACAAGGAAATTGACTTTTCAACCAAACTGGATAACAAAGGACGCTTTCGGGTAAATTTCTTCAACCAGCTGAAAGGAATAGCTGGTGTTTTTAGAACAATCCCTGAGGTGATCCGCAGTTTTGAAGAATTGGGTATTCCACCAGTGTTAAAAGATTTAACTCTTATGGATCATGGGCTCATTTTACTGACAGGACCTACTGGTTCAGGGAAAAGCACTACACTGGCAACTATGGTGAACCATATTAATGAAAATCGCAACTGCCACATAATCACGATAGAAGACCCCGTAGAGTATTTTCATTCGTCAAAAGAAAGCCTTATAAATCAAAGGGAGCTGGGGACAAATACCCATAGTTTTTCCAATGCCCTTCGGGCTGCTTTGAGAGAAGATCCAGATGTAATATTAGTGGGAGAGATGCGGGACCTGGAAACAATTTCTCTCGCCCTTACTGCATCGGAGACTGGACATCTTGTTATGTCAACCCTGCATACAGGAAGTGCCGTCAAAGCAATTGATCGTATCATTGATATGTATCCTGAAGGACAGAAAACTCAAATTAGGGCTATGATGTCTGAAAGTTTGGAAGCGGTTATTTCCCAGAAACTACTTCCTAGAAAAGATGGTGAAGGCCGTATTCCGGCGTGTGAGGTGCTGATCTCCTCCACCGCAGTACGAAACCTGATCCGTGAAGACCGGATTTACCAAATTCCTTCTTTGATTCAATCCGGCGGGACTGAAGGGATGCAGGCACTAGATCAAGACCTCCAGCGATTGGTTTCACAAGGATTGGTTGAACGATCTGCAGCCCAGGGGATTGCTGAAAATCCGAAACTATTTCAATCTAATATTCTGTAGTCTGGTAAATGTATTTATCTTTGTATAAAAAACTTTTTTTGAAACTCAGGGAATTGAACAGAGAATCAAATCCGAAAGAAGATATTTATTATTATACACCAGGTATTTCTTCAGGTTTTACTTTTATCGAAGTGATGGTTGCCGTGGTGATCATATCTATCACAGCAATTGGAATAATGCATGGTACCGTGCATTCCAGAGGGATGTTGCGATCCCTGGAACTCCGGGAGCGGGCTACGGAAGAACTAACCAACTACATGGAATACTGGCAAGGCCGGGTAGCTGATGATAGACTAAGTATGGTTGAGAAAGCTGGAGATAATCTCGGCAAACAGATTTACCTTGTGGGAAACAGCAATTCGAATTTAAAAGTTCCTGCTAAGCTATATTATAATCTTGTAAAACAGAATTCTAAATATAATAGCCCGGTGTACAATGCTTATAAAATTAAAGTCTGGATAACTTGGCAAGACTATTTTCTTCAGGAAAACGATCCTTATTTTGGAGATGTAGTTCACGAACGAATCTTAGAAACTGTAATGATAGCTTATAACTAATGAAAAAATCACAAAAAATAAACGGGTTTACATTGGTGGAAATGAGCGCAACGATCGTTGTCATTGGGATTATTGGGCTGGGATTAATTATGACATTACGGACCACATTTCTTCACTACAGCACCGATTATGTACGCCAGGAAATTCGTCAGTATGGCAATATAGTGATGAGGGAGTTGAATGAAAAAATAAACAATGCTCAACAGGTTAGTTTTGGTGTTCATCAAAATGGCTTTGCACTTATTCAAATTTGGGATAGCTCATCCAATCCAGTTCCTTCGGAAACCATCAGAGCAAATAGTGATGAAGGGATATTGGTTAATAATTCGCCTCTTATTGGAGGAACATTTCAGTTACCCACAGTAGGCCGTTTCCGGGATAACGGTCAGCACAGAGTGTCACTTATTGATTTTACATGGAGTCCAGAAACGGATCCAAGACCATCCTTAAACAACTTTAACAATAATATGATAACAATAGCATTAACTATACAATTAGATAGCGATGTACTTACTGATGAAGAAACCGTAACCGAAGAATTTTATTTTAGTAAATCTGTGTTTGTAGCAAATAACTACATCCAAACACTATGAAAAAGAAGTTTCATAATAGTTCAGGTTCTGTTGCCCCACTGGCAATATTGTTCACATTTTTTAGTATGTTATTGATAGTTGCCTATTTGGGTCAAAGCTCTACGATAGCCTCAATGGAAAAATATCGGTTTGCCGAACTTCGGGCTCAATATGTTGCGGAAGCAGGGTTAAACCGCGAAGCGGTAGATTATTTGCCTTACCTAGATGCCGATACCACAATCCTTGTGGGTAAGCAGGGAATGGAATTTGGAGAAGACCAGGATGGAAATCCACTTGGCGTTTATAAAAATATTTCCTGTTATACCCAATTGATGGATGGTTCAACCCGCAAGGAATTTGTAGCAAAAAGCACAGGTGAAGTGAATTATGCCTCCACAGTAGGATCGACGGTCACTGTGCAAAAAACTGTTTTCATGTCAATGGTTCCTTCCGGCTTTGAGGAATTCATGTATTTTACCAATGATGAAGAGCCTTTTGGACCAAATCCATCGTCCTTTGTGAGTTTCGGAGACGGTGATGAGCTGGAGGGACGTGTCCATACCAATAGTCCCACGGTTACTTTTAGTGAATGGGGATGCCCTGAATTTACCGGTTCATTTACTGTCACTGAACCCATCTCCTACGAAGGAGATACATCCTGCCTGGATGATATGGAGGACGAAGACGGTGTTTCAATAATAGATACTGTTGAATCAATTATATTCCCGCCGGATAATTCTATCGGCATTTTGAAGGCAAATGCCACAAGGGTATTCACTGCTGATGACATGATCACTTTTTCACCTGCCCAGAAAGACACTCTCATTATGACCGAGATTGAATTTGATGAATCAGGTGGATTTTGGGCTACCCAGTGGTGGTATCTGGTGCCACCGGTAGTAGAAGATGCCGGTACAAGCATAGGATTTTATTATGATAGTACCGATGCTGGATTCCCGCCTGTTGAGGTAAATTCTTTACGCCTGGTCCGTGACGACCCAAATTTGCCCGGTATTCAATATACTTTAGATGCCTATGTTCCAGGAAATGATTACAATCAAGCTATTGCATTATTGGTGAGTTCTAACGATATTAATGGTAATCCTGCTGATGATATGAGCACATTTGCATCAGGTGATTTGGTGTTTATCGAATCAGAAGATACAGATAAGAAAGTCGAATTTACGATCCAAAATCCTGTACCTCCTGGCGGTTTTCCCCCCGTATGGACATTACCACTTGATTTTTTTTCCCCTATAAGTTATGATGGCCCACCTGGTATTGGATTTTTGGAGGATGAATCTGTCACTCTATCCCGCCAGGGGAGTTCTGGTACCCTAAATGCTGATGTCCCCTTTAATGAATATCAATATTTTCATAATCATTCAGAGCCAACTGGGTTTGGTAATCCAATGGATAATACAATGTGCCAGGCAAATGGTTTTCAGCACTTCGATTTTCGTTATTGGCTGTGCAATGACCGCTATAATGTTGAGGGCTGTTATGAGGATCTCAATGGAAATGGGGAATATGATGGAAACGAAGATAAGTCCTTTGTGCTGTTTCAACGGACTTTCTTCCCCTATTCAGGGCCTGAGGTTATCTATATTAAGGGAGGCCAGGTCTTGGTCCACGGTACTGTTAAGGGAGCCTACACTGTAGTGACAGATTATGTGACCGAATACCGCCGACATGATAATCCAAATATTGTTGATCAGATTTGGGGTAACATCTGGCTCATTGATGATATCAGGTATGAAGATTCCAATACAAGTTCATCTTATTTGACAGATGGAGCAGTTATTCATCCCGATGATGGCGGAACAGATAATGTTTTGGGGTTAGTAGCAGGGGGAAATGTCATCCTTGCGAATACCACACCGAACGGAGCAAAGAATAGAGGTACCACGGGTCCGAACAGTAGCCGCCACATAGTCATTAACGGTGCCTTAATGGCACTGCAGGGAGCTTTTATTAGCCATTATTGGCAGAATTCTGTTACATCAGGCGGCTGCTATGCCCCAAATTCTTCCGCACCTCAGTTTTCTTTAGGTGACGGCAGGGGCGGCCATCGGAATCCTGTCAGGCCTGAAAACTGGTCAGGTATTTATACAGGTAATACTGATTACAGGGGATATGTAAACCTATGGGGCTCCCTTGTTCAGCAAGAAAGAGGTTATATGATGAGGAATTCTCCCGGCCCGTATAATTCTGGAGATATTGGATATAATAAAAATTATCATTATGACTACAATTTATTGGACAATCCCCCACCCTACTATCCAGACCAAAGTACAGTCAGCGGTGTGATCGTTCTGAAAATAAAATCTTATGGAAATCAACCAGAGAGTTAGATAATAAAAAATGCAAATTGGATTGGACATCGGACGCCAGTATGTAAAAATGGTCGTGGTGGAAAAAACACGGGATGGGTTAAAACTATTGAATGTTGACAACAAATTAATCCCGGAGAAAAACAAACCCTTCGATCCGGAAAATATTGATACTCCCTTAATTGTAATGGCGGTAAAAGAATTAATTAATCGTATGAGTTTAAAACCAAAACACTTCCGACATCTAACTACTGGGATTAGTGGCTCCAATATTTCTATCAAACAAATTACCACCATGGACATGTCCACCGATGAATTGAAAGCCTCCATGATGTTTGAAGCAAGAAAACATATGCCAATGGATGGCACCGATGCTGTGATCGATTACCAGGTACTTGGTCCCAATAGGTTTGAAGCTGACAAAATAGACGTAGTACTGGTTGCCTGTACCAAGGGTGTAAGAACCAGTCATCAAAAATTACTGAAGGACATCGGTTTAAAAGCAGACATTATTGATTCAGAGCCCATCGCGATTATGAATGCATTTTTACAAAGCCACCAGTCTTCAGAGGAAGGAGCTGTGATT
>DTUJ01000261.1 GCA_012964235.1 Fidelibacterota bacterium | reverse complement strand
GCATAAATGACAGCATCATAATTGCCGAGCACCGTTTCATAATCCGCCTGGCTATTGTACCAGACATCCCAGTAGTCATATACAATGCCTGCTGCAGTCATGTTCGCTTGAGTAATTGAGTCAGCATCAGCCGGGCCGTAAATGGAATAGGGTTCATAGTAATCAAACATATAGAGTACTGGTGCACTTGAGCCTACAAAACTTGTACCCCAGAATGCACCACTGCCTGAAGCAGCAGTAAAATTATCGTTATCAGTTGCTTCAGCCCAATAGCTCACAATACTGTTATCTGTGAAACCTTCAATAGTAAAGGTTGCTGAGTAGGATGTGCCTCCTCCTGCAGTCATATTAACCACTACTGCAGCTGTGGAATCAACAGAGTATTTAAGAACCACTGAAGTCAGTTCACCATCTGAATCAAAGCCGGACGCATGAACGGTAGCGGAGCTAGTTCCTGAAGCCACACCATTTCGGGTACTTCCTTCACCAACCAAATTGATCACAGGAGGTGAAGCAACCTCAAATTCAGCGAGTGCACCTCCCATCAATTGATCAAACTGTGTATAATCCCATACACCGCCAGGAATGGTATCTCCAGCAGCATCAGCCATAAAAGCCAAATAAACTGCTTTCCCACCAGGATTATGGTCCTTAGTTATTCCAACTAAATGGCCTTGGTCATCGTAAAAAATGGGCGTACCGTCACCAGCTGTAAGATAATCAATCCAGCCCATACCATCTGTCAAAAGGTAAGGTTCATGACGAAGTGTCAATGGGGTTTCAGTAAACGGGTTATCAATTGCTGTGACACCTTGACCTGTAACTTCAATTGTATCGATAGGAGCCGGATCATTGAGGCCGGCGGCAATTCCAAAGTAATCGTAGGCAAAATCACCTTCTGAAAAGGTCAGTTCAGGATCAAGGTTATGACCATAGAACCAATCCATATCGATAAGGAGCAGGTTACCTCCGCCATCGATAAAATCACCATAACCTGGGTCATCACCATTTGGATCGTTTGCAATTACGGGAATCGTTGCATTTCCCCAACCGTAAGAAATTATACTAGACCAACCGTGGGAAATCACTGAAGCATCGATACCGTTCTCAAGAAATGTGTCCCAGACTTCATAAACGAAGTTATTGTCGTCTAACACCTGTTCCACAAGGTCCCGCTGCCGGTCAGACACACGGTCACGGATGACAAGCAGATCGGCATCCGGGTTGCTTGGTTCCTTTATTTCGAAGGTCATATGCATGCTCTCAGAGGCAAGTCCATCGTTATCAGTGGCTGTAATCCAGTATTCAATTACATCACCTGGAGTGGCACTACTATAAGTAATATCAAAAGTATAGATACCGTTACCATCAGCACCAACATCATTGGCCGTCAGATCCAGATCAGTTGTCTCTCCTTGAAACGTATAATGACCAATGACTTCGTCATTCCCATCAATTGCCATTCCGTTTTCTCCAACATCGTCAAACAGGTCAGCATACACTGTCACGGTGTGTCCCCACAACCAATGGCCAAGTTCATAGGTATTGTTAAACTGATTCATTGACTGGATTGCAAGAGGCGCACCCCATGGGTACTCCACTTTCACCAGTACCATATTATCAATCAGACCAGCATCCATACTGGCTGATGACTGATAGGAACCCCAGGTCCATCCATCACCCCAATCCCCATCGGGAGTGGACGGATCGCCATCCGGATCTGTCCATGGACCGCCGAACCAGAGATACGTTTCTTCTGGTACATCAGATGCCAGGGGATGCGGGCTCTCCCCACCCTTAACAATCACGATGAGAAATGTTTCCACTGCGGTGATGTCAGTTGAATCACCAACCATGAATTCGTCACCGACAATACCAATGTCAAGCTGGAGGGACCAGTCATCTATATAATCTTCTATTGTATTCGGTGTTGGAGGGGTCATCAGTTCGCCTATGGGTGACCAGGGAGCCATACCACGCGGCCAGTTTGTTGATGCACCATTATTTGTCCAGTCATTCGCAACATCACTCAGCATAGCGCCGAATGCTATTACATTACCGCCGTCGAACCATTGGTGATACACTTCTTTGACAATACAGGGTGCAGCTGGGGTAAAGGCCACTGCCATGGTATCGCCGACATCTCCACTGCCAAGGTACCACTCTGCAAAATCGTCAACATGGGTTAGGTCCCATAAATCATCCCGAACAGATCCATGAGAATTCTGTGCCAGTCTGACCTTGTCGTGAAGAAGAGGAACAAGATCATGATCAGTAATACTGGTGGGTACTTGAAGTTTTTCTTTTACAAGATTCATAGGCACCTGCCGGTGAGTACCAGCCTGCAGGAACTGTACCTTATTATTTATTGGACTGTTAATTAATTGTTCAGGTGGTTTCTTTGCCAGGGTAAAGGAACTGAACCCAATCAATAGAGCCATGAGTATTATCACTGTTTTATTCATTAGTGTTTCCTCCGTTTTGTTTGTTAAAGAAATAAATATCATAAGTACAAACGATCTTAGTAGCTGGTTATTGCTTCAAGTAATTTATTAAGAAATCCAGAATAATCATCGGTATATGTGTACTCTACCCCCACGATGTGACCTGCATCACTTATTGGATTTCCAGTAACAAGGAACCAGTTGGTTCCTTCATAAGTTTTAATGATTGTGTAATCTACTCCGTCTGAATAGACTAAAGAGCTCGTAACAAGTTGATGATTTTCATTTACAGAAATGAGTACTTCGCCAAAAGCAAAAGTGTTCGTATTATCCCAGACTCCATTACCGTTGCGGTCATCAAGGGGTTCTCCTGAATCCCAGGATCCGCTGCCGTCGATATCCTGATAATACTCTCCATGGCTTACTGTTCCGGTACCGGTAACTGTCTGAACGCAGTCACAGTCAAGTTCTATCCCCAAATCTTGAAGTACCAGGTAACTTTGTTCGATTTCACCAAGGTAATAATGGCTTTTCGCTTTTGAAATTTTGAGAGACTGAGAATTGACGGAGAGATCCTTAGAAAAAGAAAATGATTCATCAGCTTCCAACACCTGATCAATGTACGTTATGCATTCGGCGTAATTACCGGCGGCAAGCTTAATCAAACCAATTCCAGCCAGTGATTCAGCCGTTATCTTGGCCAAGTTAAGTGAATCAAAAATGGCGAATGCAATGGCCTTTTTCAGGTTGTTTTCACCTTTGATCAGTTCCAGATTACGGGCATAACTCCAGCCAAGCCCCAGATAAACTTCCGGTTCGATGGCGTTACGTTCTGAAGCTCCAACAAAAGAATCAATGGCCTCTTGATACAGTCCATTCTGAAAATGCGCCCATCCTGATTCAATAAGGGCATCATACTGTTCCGGCGGATCAAAAAGAAAATCATCATCACTGAATTTTTCACTGCATCCGAACAGGATCAAAACCACAGTGAAGCTTGAGAACAATGTTAATATTTTTATTGTCTGTCTCATTCTCATTTAATGATTAACATTTTTCTTGTCTGTTGAAAATCTTTGGCTGTAAGCCGATAAAAGTAAATACCAGCAGAGGCCACTCTCCCGGAGTTGTGTTTTCCGCTCCAGCTAAATTTATGGTGCCCTCCGTTGAGCCGTCCATCTATTATCCGCACAATCTCTCTGCCCATGATATCAAACACAACCAGGGACACATAGCCTTGTTCTGGAAGATCAAAGGAAATATTTGTGACCGGATTAAATGGATTTGGATAATTTTGATACAAGGTGTATTGTTGAGGTAAAACAAGGTCTTTGTCCAGTTCTCCATGAAGCCCGGAAAGCACTATGAACTGCCCCAGTGAATTGGTCCGTGCCTGTATTAAACTCCCTCTGATTTCAGCTCCGATATGCCGCCATTCCCCCTTGTGGAGCTGATAAATACTCATGGGCTGTTCAGTTTCCTTTAAGGAAAAAATCACCGTTGCTGACCGGTTCAATTTCTTATCATTAGGTCCGAACATTATAATATCACTCATTGGTTCGAAGCCTTCCGGTAGTGCAACAGAGCGATGAATCGGGATAGTCCCTGCAGCTATCATTAGTGGATTATCCAAACTTTCCCGCAGCAGACTATACTCAGCATTACATGCAACAATTCGAGAGGCGGAAGCCGGATCATAGTAAGCTACAACAATTGTTAATGAATCAACTTCAAAGAGATTACCACTTTGATCACTTCCTTGATAAGTAAAGTTATAGGTCCCTTCTGTAGATAATTCTTTGGATGTGTGATAAATTACGAAGTCAGAACCAAAGGAAGTAAGTTCAGTAAGTGCTACCGAACCCGAATCTCCTGAAGTGACCGAGTAGCCCACAACTGCTCCTTCATTTCCAAGCTGATCATAAACACGCCTTTCTGATACTACATAGAGATCCAGATAATTTTGGATACCCGGATTCTGGTAAGCATATAAATCACTGAAATCAGGTACAGAAACTATATTTGATACGGCAAAATCATACGTTGCAGGAGGTTGGGCATCATCGGTTTTGGCGATCATTAGTAACATGAGCTGAACCCCATTCAGTGCATTATCAAGAGTATCCTTAAAGGCGAATGACGTATCAGTTGTCACCGGGAGTTTTCCATCACTGGTTTGATCATCTAACTCAAAATCAGCCACTTCATAGTCTGGATTCATAAGATCCAAAAAACTACTCTTAAGGACTAATTTTTTCACCTTAAAGTTGATACCATCATACCCGTTGAATACCAAAATATCTTCAGCATTTAGATCGGAGCTGAGAGAATTAATATTTCCGGCGAGGTCGAAAGAGTATCCCCGCATAATCAGGTAATTATATGACCAGGGTAAAATATCTTTTTTTGTATATGGCGCACCCTTTCCGATTGAAGCATCCCAGCTCAATAATGCAGCGGGTTTTCCTGAAGGTGCTGTCTGTAGATCAAACCCTTCAAAGCTGTATCTGCTGTCGTAAAGGGTGTCAGCCTGAACAGCATCAAGATAACAGGCCATACTGTAATCTGCAAAGATATCCTTTACATCAGTATCTATTCCCAATGTCACAAGTGCATCACTTACCGCTTTTATCCCAATTGAATCAGATTGTGCAATTTCTTGAATAATGTCCCATCCGGTACCATCAGCACTGTATTTCTCTTGAAGGTAGGAGAGGAAAAGGTAGGCATTGTATTTGTCAGACCTGCCTTTTAGCGATTGGTACCCTGTGGCAATATATGTTAACTGGTTTCCTGAGGTAATGGAGGGACTTGCACCATTGCCAAAGAATTTCACATCACCTGCCATCTTTTTCTGAAGAATAGCACTGATACCCTCAATGATCCAGTTTTCCTGGTCTGGCTGGTTGTGTTCCATTATCATTCGGGCGTGCTCCTGAGCAAGGGTATTATAGGTTGCCTGCAGGTCTTCATCATCAGCATTCAGACTCATAGGATCTACATCAAGATAGATAATATCGCCGTGGTTTGAGTAAGTCTCCGTAGGCAGGGTATCAATCGTTGTACTATAACCGTGGACAAAAAGTGAGCTTTTTGTGTCGTTGCGTCCCTTGCCGTACTCATCCAGGATGTCTGCAAAGACAAAGATAATCTTTCCATTGTTATCAGTATCTTTTTCACTTGCTCCCACAAATTCACGCAAAGCGTCGGCAATGCCCTGGGAGGAATCGTTTGGAGCTGTCTCATCAAATGCAGTTACAATTGCAACAAGGTCTGCTGAATCAATTTTTGTTTCCCAGACCTGGTCATCAACATAGA
>DTUJ01000260.1 GCA_012964235.1 Fidelibacterota bacterium | reverse complement strand
TCTGGGTGTCTCGAAAACGGGTATCGTGTATTTCCCTCCTCATTTGTTCTTTACGATATCGCTCAATGGACTCTTTATCCTTTGAAAATTCAGTCAATATCTTATGATAATCTTTATCATCAACAGGAGCCATATGACTGCCAACTGTAATTCCTTCTTCATTGAGGAAGGCAATAATTTCTGTATGAGAGATATTTAACTCTTTGGCAATATGAAAAATTCTTCTTGGACGGTCAGCCATTATTCTTTTATGAAATGTTTCCTGCCTCTTTTGATTGAGGAATTAAGGTTTTTTCTTTTACATCCGGTTTTATAGCTGAGTCATCTTCTACAGCCTCTGGTTTGGGTACATCAATATCATCAGGATTGTCATCATCCGCTTCATCATCACTTCGGTTTTTTTCTATAAAATCCTGGATTGAATCGTAGATTTTTTCTAAAACGTTTTCTGTGATTTCTTTGACTTTTAAAAGGTTGTCTTCATCTTTCGCCTGGAATTCAGAGATGGTATTAACACCCTCTGCCTGTAAACTTTTTGCAGCCTTTTTTGGAAAATTCGGGATTTCAACCAGCAGAGTATTCTGCTCAATTTTCCTTTGTTCATATTCTTTTTCTCCAAAGGCATCAATTCTATAATCAATAAGCTGGGATGCAAGTTTTATGTTCATTCCTCCCCTGCCAATTGCCAGGTCCAGCTCATCATCTTTAAAGATTGCCTCACAATATTTACGTTCATCATCAATATAAAGGTCCATTGGTTTTGCCGGTGACAAAGCTCTTGAAATTAATACTTCAGTCTTTTCACTATAATTCACAATATCCACTTTTTCATTGTTTAATTCCCGAACGATTCCCTGGATTCGGCTCCCACGCATTCCAACACATGCACCAACTGCATCAATTCGGCGGTCATGGGAATATACTATTATTTTTGAACGTACACCTGGATATCGTGAAATGGATTGTATCTCGATTAGTCCGTCTTCTATTTCCGGGACTTCCATTTCAAACAATTTAAATAAAAAGTGATTGTCACTCCGCGAAACAACTATGTCCGGTCCTTTCGGAGTATTTTCAACTGATTTAATTACAGTTCTGACTGTGTCTTTCCGCCGATAATTCTCTGAAGGTATCTGTTCCTTCTTTGGCAGACGAAGTTCCGCAAAACCAATGTTCAGAAAAAGATTATCCCGTTGAATTTGACGAATTTCACCAATCACTATTTCTCCGATACGGTTCGCATAATCTTCATAAATATATTGTCTTTCGATATCCTGAATTCGTTGAGAAAAAAATTGTTTTGCATGAGCAATCATCCTCCGTCCGAAGACGCGGGGATCTATAACTTCAACAAAGGGATCTCCAGGGGAAATTTCTTCCAGGTCCGGTTCTTTTAATAAGGCATCTTCAACAGTGATCTGATGTAATGGATCTTCTACAACTTTGACCACAGTTTTTTCAGCGTATATTTCAATTTCTCCCTTGTCTATATTGACTATGACGCTATAGTTTGATGCATCACCGTACGTTCGTTCAATTATGTAAAGAAATAACTGCTCAAGAATAGTTCCCAGCTCCGAACGTTCCACATTTTTATCTCGCGCAAGGTCTGAAAATATTTCTATTAAATCTCTATTAATCAAGATTCCTCCAAAGGGTTTTGTACGTAGCCATTATCATTATTTTCATACTTTTTCAATCACACATTTTTTCTTCTAGATACAAAAAGTGGGCATTTCACCCACTTTTCACGCAAAAACTTATCACCTTCCAACTGGTTTTACAAGGTGTTTAATTTCTCTTTATTTTCGTGTTAAGAACCCGGATAATTCCTCTGCCTTTTTCTTATTACCAGAAGAAATATTTTCCAGGTTTAAGATCTTTTGAACAATCTCCATTGCCATTTCTTCTGTACCCCTGTCTACGTACAATTCAGCCAAAGCCAATTCCAATGAATGTCGATTATGTGGAATGGAACTGAATTTCACTGCCAGTTCTAAATGCTCTTCTTCTTTATCTTGGTTTGATTCTCTTTTATGAATATTTGATAACATAAAATGACCGCTTGATAAAAGAATATTTTCCGAAGTACTATTGATAAATTGCTCTAAGTGGGTTTTTGCATTATCATAGTCACCCTTATCAAAATATATCGATCCAAGATAATACTGGCTGGTTTTTCCGCTTCTTGTGCTGCCATGTTCATCTGTTAGAACCCCAAACTGAAATTGGGCATTTTCAATATCGCCCGTGTCCAGTGAAACTAAAGCGTTCCCCAATAAAATATCTGCAGGTTTTTGCCGGGACACCTGTCTGTTGAATAGAAAAACAATGATAACAGTCAATGCAATTATTCCAATCCCTGCACGGAAGATCATTGATTTATGTTCATTATATTTTTCAAAGACCGTGTTAATTGTTTCCAGGAGAAGGTCTTTTTTCATCTCTTTCTTTGTAAATTTTTCTTTCGGCTTTAGCATTTTTCTTCCTTTTCTTTATGATTTATTCTCTGTGCCCTTGACAGGGATCGAACCTGTATCTAATCCTTAGGAGGGACTTGTTCTATCCATTGAACTACAAGGGCTTAAAGACAGCAAAATTACTTCAAAAATGAAGTGGTGCCAAACGGGAAAGTACCAAAAATTAATACCTTTTCTCAATGGTGAGATCCCTCGTCATCAATTCCTTGACTTCCTGCTGGGCATTTTTTCCACGATAAAGCACGTTGTACACTGCCGTTGAAATTGGCATAGAAATAGTATGTTTCTTTTGCAGCTGGTACACTGATTCGGTTGTTTTTACCCCTTCTGCAACCATTTCCATTCCATCAAGTATCTTCTCTAATGTTCGCCCTTTCCCAATTTCTTGACCAACATACCTGTTTCTACTGTGTTTGCTCAAACAGGTAACGATCAAATCTCCAACCCCGCTTAAACCTGAAAACGTATCCGGATTTGCTCCCATCTTTTCCCCCAGTCTTGTAATCTCTGATATGCCTCTTGTAATAAGAGCTGCCTTCGTATTGTCTCCAAATCCAATACCATCAATAATGCCAGCTGCGATTGCGATCACATTTTTCACTGAACCGCCTAATTCAACACCCAAAATATCTGAAGTGGTGTAGACACGTAAAGTCTCACTCGAAAAATTATCCTGAACGAACACTGCACTATCCACCGAAGAACCAGCAGCAACAAGACTTGTTGGCATTCGAAGTGCTACTTCTTCTGCATGGCTTGGCCCATAAAGCGTCACAATATTCTTTGGTTCAATTTTTCCTTCGTCGGCAATGACCTGGCTCATTGTCATCAACGTATTATTTTCAATTCCCTTGGAGAGATTCACAACTATTACAGCATCACTAATGAGCCCATTGAGTTCCTTTATGAGGTCCCGAACGGAATGAGAGGGAATGGCAATGACAACAATGCGTGCATCGGTGAGCGATTTATGTACATCACTGGTAAACCGGATTGAATCAGGAAAGACTAAATCGGAAATGAATGGATGCTTCCTCGATGAATGTAATTGATCAATCTCTTCAGGGAATTTGCTCCAGGCAGTTACAGAATGCCCCAGCTGGTCAAGATAGTGGGCTATCGTTCCACCCCATGCACCGCAACCCAGAATTGTGACGGGTAAACCAGTTATTTGTTTTCTTAAGTTAATCGGTTGGTTTGCCTGAATATAATTTATCAATCACTTCTGCGCAGTTTTTTACTACAACTTTCCTCTTCACAGAAAGTTTCGGTGTCAATTCACCACTCTCAATAGTCCATTCACGATCCAAGAGGGCAACCTTTTTTACACGTTCATAGCGGGAAAAAGATTCCATAACTGTATAAACTTCTTTTTCAAATAAATCCATAACAACTGGATTTTTACAAAGATTTTTTCGATCCTTATCCTGAATGTCATTTTCTTCGGCCCATGAATTTAATATCTCAAATGATGGGACAATAAGCGCGGAAATAAAATTGCGGCGATCTCCAATCACCAGGCACTGTTCAATGTATTTTGACAAACCAAGAGCCAATTCAAGAGGAGCAGGGGCAACATTTTTCCCTCCGGAAGTTACCAATATACTCTTTTTTCGATCGGTAATCCGTAAATAGCCATCCTCGTCATCAAAGTTGCCGATATCTCCAGTTTTGAACCATCCGTCATCATCAAAAACCTCTTTCGTAGCTTCGGGATTTTTATAATAACCAATCATAACGTTGTCACCACGGCATAGGACTTCTCCATCCTCTGCAATCTTAACTTCCACACCTTCAATTGGTTTTCCGACTGTACCAAATTTATATAACTCTTCCCTGTTGCAGGTGATAACCGGGCTAGTCTCTGTTAATCCGTACCCCTCCAGAATAGGTATATTTGCTGAAGCGAAAAATTTTCCCACTCCTTCAGAGAGAGGCGCTCCTCCTGATATAAAACACCGTAACCTGCCCCCAACTTTATCTTTAAGCTTGGAAAATACCAGCTTATCAGCAATCTTGAATTGAAGCCCTAGGAAACCACTGGGCTCCTGGCCTCTGGTTAAATATTTTGCTGCTTTTTTGCCCACATTTATTGCCCACCAGAATATTTTTTGCCGAATAGGAGGATCACCACTCACTTTATCAAGTACTTTTGCATGAATTTTCTCATAAAGCCTTGGTACGGCAATGACAACAGTCGGTTTGACTTCCATCATATTATCAGCAACTGTATCAACACTTTCAGCGTAATAAGTAGTTCCTCCTTTTGAAAAACCTGTATAATGACCAGACATTCTTTCAAAAACATGGCTCAAGGGCAAAAAGGATAAAAACACTTCAATTGCTCTAATTTCTATTGCTTTAGATATTGCAAGGACATTTGAAACCAGATTTTTATGAGTGAGCATAACCCCTTTTGGATTTCCAGTAGTACCGCTTGTATAAATGATCGTCAACAAATCTTCTGGCTTTGCAGTTTTTGCTGACTCATCTAAATTGAATCCATTTTCGGAAATATATCCATCCCCTTTTTCTAATATTTCTGAAAAACTGAAAATATTTGAAGAAGGATCGGACTGGTCATCCATAGAAATAATGCCTTTTAATCCATCGCTTTCTTTGATAATACTTAATATTTTATCCGTTTGTTCTTTATTTTCTGTTATAACATATACAGTATCAGAATCATCAAGAATATATTTAATTTGGGAAGGAATAAGTGTTGGATAAACAGTAACGGATACTGCGCCTAAAAAGGCAATGGCATAATCACTGATCGCCCATCTGGGGCAATTTGTAGATTGAATTGCAACTTTATCCCCCGGCTGAATTCCAAGATGAGCCAAGCCCGCTGCAAACCGTCCTACTAATTTATCTACATCACCATAAGTCAACCCTTTCCATTCGCCATTTATTTTTTCATAATATGCATCCTTTTCTGTAAAGGTCTCCACGGATTGCATAAACAATTCTGATATAGTAACAAACGACATAAATCACTCCAATTTCAGGTTATCATACGGGTCAAATATATTGACAATAATTTTTCCGTACCTCTAATTTCTTTAGTAATATCACCACCATAATAGCCGGGGTGGCGGAACTGGTAGACGCGCTGGTCTCAAAAACCAGTGGGATTTGATCCCGTGTCGGTTCGATCCCGACCCTCGGCACCAATTACTCAATAAAAAAGGGCAATGGATAACATTGCCCTTTTTTATCACTAGAGAATAAATGAGTTTTATTTTAGCAGCACCATCTTCCTGGTCTGCACAAACTCTCCAGCAAGAATCTGGTAGAGGTAGACTCCTGCACTGACAGGCTTGCCATGCATGTCTG
>DTUJ01000259.1:3570-5827 GCA_012964235.1 Fidelibacterota bacterium | reverse complement strand
CAAATTAAAAAAGATGAAAAGAATATGCCTGTATTTTTTACTGCAGGCGGGCAATCTTCCTGTCCTTGGGAACAAAATACAGTGCGAAGAGAACTGGCAGTACTTTCTGCAGAGCAAACCTTTGTACATGATGTTCCGCCCGATGAATCGGCAGTATTTACGCTGTTATTGGGAAACGCTTCTGAGACCGGTGAAAGTAATTATTATGAGCTTGCAGCGGAAATGACGACCTTAAACGGTGCTGCAATCACGGCGAACGGACAATCGCTTGGTGGTGGCGGTCAGGTATTCTGGCTGAATGCCGGTGAGCAGGCTCCTGTGATAGTTGAAGTAAGTAGGGGTCCCATTGGTTATGAATTTGATGATATTGCCCTTGAACTGCACTCTCCCTGTGAAGGTGATATCGCTGCAGATCTGGGCGCCAACACCCAAAATGCCGCCGGAATCCTCCTGTCGGTTCATTTCCAGGAACCCTGTTCTGAGACAAATATCGCGAACCTGGAGAATGGGTGGGTAATTGATGGTTCACAGGTGGAAGATACGCTCTGGGTAACAGTGAATAATTATAACTTCCCGCCGGATACATTCGTGACCAGTATAGATTTGCAATACAGAAGAGGAGGGAGCGGTGACTGGTTTACTGCCTACTCAGTTTCGAATGAAGATGTGATCGATGAGTATCTGTTAATGCCGTTTAATATCAGTCCGAATATTATTATAGATGGTGCCTATGAACTCAGGGCCCAGGCCCAGTGTACCGGCGGAAAATACCCCGGTACATCTCAAGCTGTAAGCGGTCTCATTGATAGAACCGCACCACTGGTACTGGGCTTACCTGAGCCTGTAGACGGTATTTTGGGTCCCGATGATCTGATCCGTGTTTCGCTCAATGAAGATGTCCTGTGTGGTTCCATCAATCCCGGCGCTGGAGATATTCAGTTATGGAACACTGTGACAGGACAACCGGTGGACTTTGAGTTCACCTGCGGTTTCAATCAGGTGACCATCGAACCGGCACCTGCCAATACCTGGCTGGAGAACCAGACATTCAGGGCAGAAATACATAGCCTTGAAGATATGTATGGTAATGTTCGTGCGGAAGCCATTGTCTGGGAATTCTTTATTAACCGAAATCCCATTGAGTGGTCTGGTACAAATATTGATAACATAGTTATTTTTGTAGATGAAGAGTATTCCACGTCCCGCACACTGGAAAACAATGGGGGATCTAATCGAAGCTGGGATATTATTGGCGGCAGGGAGGGCGCTATGCCCAGTGGTGATCCACTGACCATCCCAAGCTGGCTTGAGGTATCTCCTATGAGTGGTACACTGACACCGGGGGCATCACAGGATATTTCCATTTCCCTGGCACTGGGATTGGACTTCGGCAGTTATTCCACTACCATCTATGCTGCCGGTACCATGGGTGATGAACCGATGAAAATTGATATCCGAAAATTATGTTATGCTCCTGTATGGAGTTTGAATCCATCGGATTTTGAATTCAGCATGACCATAACTGCGACTCTTTCTACTGATGGTGAACTTTCCTCTGATCTGTATGACATTATTGGTGTGTTTGTTGGTGAAGAATTGCGGGGAACAGGTACATTGTCCTTTGTTGAACCGCTGGATGATATGGGTCTCCATGCTTATGAGACATTTCTCACTATTTACAGCAATCAGCAAAGCGGAGAAGGACTTTCATTTAGAGTATGGGATGCTTCGGAATGTACGGCGTTAGGTTGGATAGAAGAGTCGTATGCTTTTGAAGCCAATGCCGCCCTGGGTAATTTGACATCCCCTGCAACGATCACGGCAACAAGCCAGATAATTACGACCCTGGAATATCCCCAGGGCTGGAGCTGGTTGTCACTGAATCTGACCCGGGAAGATATGTCCCTGAATTCGATTTTTGGTGAGATTAATGCAACTTCAGGAGATATCATCAAGAGCCAGACCGGTTATTCCCAATTTGTTTCCGGCGCAGCCTGGATTGGCAGTCTGCTCAACCTGAACAATGATGAGATGTACATGCTGCGTATTTCCAATGAAAGCACGGTTGAGATGGTAGGCTATGCTGTGGATGTGGAGTTAGACACGATTGCTATTGTGAGCGGCTGGAACTGGATCGGGTACATGCCCCAGTCCAGCTTGGATGTGAATTGGGCCTTAAATTCTTTACCTTCAGCAACGGGAGATTTAGTCAAGAGTCAGTTTGCCTATGCCCAGTATTTGGAAGGATACGGCTGGG
>DTUJ01000259.1:0-3560 GCA_012964235.1 Fidelibacterota bacterium | reverse complement strand
CATGAATCCAAAATTTGGGTATATGCTCAAATCTTTATACCCCGGACAACTGACGTATCCGTTTTTCGATCAGCCTCCCGCAGCAAAAGAAATGGCAGCTACAGGATCCACCCTGGCTGAGGATGCGCCGGACTGGAATGTAACTCCCAATGATTTTGAACACTCTATGAACGTGACTGGATCACTCTATATTCACGATGAAGTATCAGTGGATCCGTTAGACATGATTGCCGCCTTTGTTGATGGCGATTGCCGCGGTGTTGCTCAGCCAGTGTACTACCCTGCTGTTGATAAATTCTTAATATTCATGACCATTTACAGTAATGGAGCTGAAAATGAGGTTATTGAATTTATTGCTTTTAATTCAGATGAGAGTTCTGAGCTCTACATACCGGAGCAGGTGGACTTTCAAATCAATGCTGTGTATGGTAACATAGATGAGCCCTTTGAATTTAACGCCCGCTATCTTGCTATTGGAGATCCCGGGTATATCCCGATAGTATTCAGCCTGGCTCAGAACTATCCCAACCCGTTTAACCCAGTCACGACAATTGGATACGGTCTCCCAGCAGATGCCAGTGTAGAGCTGGTAATATTCAACATATTGGGACAGGAAGTTGCAAGACTTGTGGATGAAAAGAAAAACGCCGGGTTCCATTTTGTTAGTTGGAATGGCACAAATGATTTGGGGAAACCATTGGCAGGTGGGATTTATCTGTATCAAATCAGGGCGAAAAACGTTTCTCCCGCTTCAGGTCAGGGTTTTGTAAAAACACATAAACTCATACTTTTAAAGTAAGTAAGGATTTCGCCAAGCTTCCCATGTTGGGGTGTGCATTGTGAATGTGAAAGCTATAAGCACTAAGTATAAAAAAATAGTTCTTTATTTTTGTGTGCTAACTGTTTTTACAGGTTGTTCGTCTGAAAGGTCAGGAAATGCTGATATCACAATTGATGGTTTTGCTGGGCTAGCACCCTTAATGGAGAAATGGGCGGAAGAGTTTCATGCAATTTCAGAGGATGTGTTTTTTGATGTTCATCTTAACGGGCATGAGAATGGTTTTGCGAATCTTATGTCTGGTACAGCGAATATGTTTGTATCCAATCTAAATCTCACACATGCTGAACTGGGGTTAGTAAAAAGCCGGGGGAAAATCATTACGAAAAAGATTATAGCAAAGGATGGAGTTGTCATCATCGTTAAGGGCAACAGCATGGTAGAGTTTCTTCGGCCGGAACAGATCAAGTCTGTTTTCTCTGGTGAGATTACATCTTGGGAGGATATTAGCGGGTTTGATCGCCCCATCACTGTTTTCTATAATAAAGAGGATATGAGCAGAAATTATTTTTTCTGTAAACGTTTGTTAAATGGTGAGGAAATCACAGGAACAGCAATCGGGTTGGATAATGACCAGGAAGTGATAAAAGCTGTGTCAACCACAAATGATGCAATTGGAATTTCTGGATTGGTAGCTGGCTTGCAGGCGATGAGCAAGGTAAAACCTATTTCTATTGTAGATGTAGAAGAGAATAAACTGGTTCCTCCCACACTTCCGTACATACAATATAATCTGTATCCGTTGAGTCGTTCTGTGTATATGTACTATTGTGGTGAGTTAACCGGAGCGGAAAGTAGTTTCATAAAATACTGCCTCTCAAAAGAGGGACAAAAGCAAATGTTGAACTGTGGTGTATTACCGGCAGGTGCTTAATGATTATTAGAAAACTGTCATGATAAAAAGAATGAAGAAATTAATTTTGTTATCGGTGTTGCTGACGACAGTGTTTGCTTCACCTCCGGACTGGAACGTTAATCCGGCGGATTATGAGATGTCCGCAAATGTGACCTGTATTTTGCAATTGAATTTTGAACCTACCGGTGACGGAAACATAATCGGAGCGTTTTCCGGAGCCGAATGTGTGGGTGTTGTGACACCGATCTTTGCCTTGGATAACTGGATCTATTTTCTGACGGTTTATTCCAATACCGCCGATGTTGAAGTAATATTCAAGGCCTACATTCAGTCGGAAGATGCGGTTGCGGACATCCAGGAGGTGATCTATTTTGCGCCGAATGCGGTGTATGGTTCCCCTACGGATCCGTATGTGTTGAATGCCATATTGGGATATGATTTTGCGCCTGTTGTGCTGGATATTCCGGATCAGATGATTGAACAGGGCGATAGTTTCAGTCCCTTTGACCTCGATGATTTTCTCACCACACAGGACAGCGATGTGATCTTGTGGAGCGTATCGGGGAACACGAATCTCAGTGTGGATATTGATGAGAATGCTGTTGTAACGATTGTACCGGTGAATCCAGACTGGATAGGAGCAGACACAGTGACTTTTTCTGCAACGGATGACACGGAGAACGGTTCTTCCGATTGGGATGAAGCGACATTTACGATTGTGGCTGTGGATGATCCGCCGGTGATTGGAAATATACCGGATCAGACCATCGGGTTTGGCGGTACATTTGATTCTATTGATCTGGACAGTTTCATCATTGAGAGTGATGGTGATGAGGTTGCGTGGACGTATGAGATCCTCCCGCCGCAGGAGACGACAGAGCCTCCAGGCTGGACAGTGAATCCGTCTGAGTATGAGATGACCATGACAGTCACAGCAGTGGTGGAGTCCTTAGGCGAGGAAGCAGAAGGGTCCGGCCATATCCTGGCGGCGTTTACAGGAGATGAATGCCGGGGCGTTACCACTGCGATCTATGCTCTGGACCGCTGGTTTTATTTTCTGACGATCTATTCCAATCAAAGTGATGAAACGATCATATTCAGGTTTTACAATGCCGATGAGCAGATGATTTATGCAGTGAAGGAGACGATCCAGTTTGTGCCTAATGCTTCTCATGGCGGTCCGGAGGCTCCCTATGAATTTCACGCAGGAAACATAGGAGTTGATATTGATGATGACCATTTTGCCCAGGTCATAATAATTGATAATAATTGGACGGGGACGGAGACCGTACGGTTTACGGCAGCAGAAGTGGGTACGCTGAACAACTATTCCGATTCAACCGAAGTTACTTTCACCATATTGCCTGATCATACGCCGCTGGTATCGGATATTCCGGATCAGTCGGTAGAATATGGAGGCAGTTTTGATTCTATCAGTCTGAATGATTATCTGACAGAGCTGGATGGGGATGAGATTGTGTGGAGTGCTTCCGGCAACACAAACCTGACAGTGAATATTGATGCAGATGCTGTCGCAACAGTAATCCCTGTCAATCCTGACTGGATGGGGAATGAGACCATCACCTTTACAGCGGCGGATGACACAGAGAACGGATTTTCTTCATCGGACGACGTTGTGTTTGCGATTCTTCCCATAGATCATCCGCCGGAGTTATCTGGGATTCCTGATCAGACGATCGGCATATTCGGTCAGTTTGATTCCATTAACCTGAATGACTATCTCACTGAATTAGACGGGGATGAGATTGCGTTTTCATCCCGGATTGAGATTCCGGCAATTCCAGAGGACACCCCGGTCTGGACAGTAAATCCATCTGATTATGAGCTGACGATGACGGTGACGGC
>DTUJ01000258.1 GCA_012964235.1 Fidelibacterota bacterium | reverse complement strand
GAAATAAAAAAGAATGGATTTTCAACTTAAATGAAAGTGATTGGTACAGGATTTGGACGTACAGGCACAATGTCATTAAAAATTGCACTGGAAAAATTGGGTATGGGACCATGTTATCATATGAAAGAGATCGTTTCGCGCCCATCTCATATAAAAATATGGTATAATAGATCCCGTGGAGACAATATAAATTGGGACCGGATATTCGGTGGATTTGAATCTGCCGTCGATTTTCCAGTAAGCTTATTCTACGGGGAACTAATAAACAAATTCCCCGATGCAAAGTTCATTTTAACTGTTAGAGATTTTGATTCGTGGTACGCTAGTATAACAAATACAATCTATAAAGTGCCTACCCTCCTACCACACTGGTTCAAAATGATAGTTTACCCCATCCGTATTTTTATAGAGATGCAGATTAACCTGATCTGGGTTGGTCTCTTTAAAAATAATTTTAGCGATAAAGATTTTACCCGGAAAGTTTACTATGAACATATAGAGAATGTAAAAAAAACAATCCCCAACGATAGACTTTTGATCTACCGTGTAAATGAAGGCTGGGGACCATTATGTAAATTCCTTGATGTTGCCATTCCTGAAAGCATCCCTTTTCCAAATGTTAATGACACCGCTGAAATGTTACGAAAATTTGCTTTTATCAGATCGCTTCCGTACCTGTTCATTCTTTTTATGGTTGCCATTTCAGTACTATTATTACGGTTGATCTGATTTCAAACTATTTAGGGTTTAAGTTGGGAAAGACGAAATAATCCCTTATCTTTCCTTTTACAATCTAGTATCAAATTTAACATTTTTATAACTTCAAACCCTCAATAAGGAGACTTGGCAAAATGAAAAAATATTACGTATTATTAATTCTTATAATTTCTACTATGAGCATCGCTCAAAATCCTATTGATGCTTTTTTATCTGGAAATAACACTTTTGTTATAGTTGGAGGTATTTCCGATGGAGTCGCAGAACCAAGGGACCTGGATTTTCATCCTACCCGTGAAAATGAACTTTGGGTGCTTAATAAAGGTGGTACCGCATATTCAAGTAATACCCAGTATATAGAAAATGTATGTGTTCCTCAAAACAGCAATGTAACTTTCACTATTTATGACTCTTACGGGGATGGGATTTGCTGCAGTTGGGGGTATGGTTCTTACGATGTAGATGTTTGTGGTACAACAGTTGCTTCTGGAGGAAATTTTGGTTCCTATGAATCAACGTCTTTTAATGTGGGTACCTGCAGCGATGCTTGTGCAGGGGATGAAGTTGAAGTGACTATAACAATTCTTACTGATAATTATGGAGGGGAAACATCCTGGGATCTTGTGGATGACGACAATTCGATGGTGTATGGCATGCATGCCGATCCGGGCGGAAGTAATGTACTGTTTTTCGATACCGGTCTTCCGGAGCAAACGTCAGAATACAGGAAAGACTCCTTCTCAGGACACTTTATGCACACCGCCAGTTCCATGTCTTTTGATAATCAAGGTTTTTTTGCAAATGCTATTGATTGCCAGGATGGAAATAATAATTCAAACGGATATTTTGCTGGTCCTACACTTTGGGATGCAGACCTGGATATTTACGCAATGGTAAACCAAAATGGTCCTCTACTTGGTAGCCATACTGATATGCTGCATCAGAGTCCCTATGGGGTGGGTATTGAATATGCCGGCAGCGGAAATATCTACTGGCTTTTTGATGGGTATCATTCAGCGCTTGTTCGATATGATTTTCAGTCACCACATGGCTATGGCGGTGACAATCATTCTGACGGAAGAGTCTGGAGATATGGTGAAGTTACGGTTTCCAGGGAGCCAGGAGTCCCAAGCCATATGGTTCTGGATGAATCAACTGGTTGGCTTTATATAGCCGATACAGGAAATTCCAGGATTATCAGGTTTAATGTAAACTCCGGTAATTTCGATTATAATTTATCCCCTTATGGCGAACCATTAGCTCAATATTGGATGATGGAAAACGCGGAGTGGGAAGTCATTATTAATTCCGGATTACAAAAACCATCTGGTATTGATATTTATGAAGACAGGTTAATCGTAGGAGATTTTGAAACGGGAGAAATTATTATTTACAATGTTTCAGGAGATTCACCTATTGAAATGGGACGTTTTGAAACTGGATACGCAAATAACCTCATGGGCTTGCTTGTGGATTCTTATCAAAATATCTACTATGTGAATTATCAAAGAAATGAAGTTATCAGAGTTGAAGCTGAACCGAATATTGAATTAACCATAGAGCACTTGTCAGATTGGAATCTGGTGGGTCTGCCATTAGTTGTTGAAGATTCGAGCTATGAAACGGTTTATCCTGATGCTATAAGCAATACGCTCTACTCCTTCGACATTGCAGGAGGCTACCAGTTGGCAACCAATCTCATTAGTGGGGAAGGTTACTGGTTGCGCTTTCCATCGGATGGTTCAAATATTGTTACAGGAATTCCTTTCAATTTAGTAGAACCGTATCTGATGACAGGATGGAATTTGATCTCTGGTATTTCTTCAAACATTGCTGTGGAAAGTATCATTGATCCAAGTGGGATCATTGTTCCTGGTACGATCTACGGTTTTGGACAAGGATACACCCTGGTAGATGAATTGGAGCCAGGGAAAGGTTACTGGATCAGAGCGAATGGAGATGGCATTATAACAATTCAGAGTGGGAGCCGTAAAGGAAATGCTCAGGAATTCATTGACAGGAGCAAAGAAGCAAATACATTAGTTTTTACAAATGCTGCCGGTTCTGTCAGTCAGCTTAACTTTGGTGTAAGAGTCCCAGAGAGGGAGAAAATCAGTTACACACTTCCGCCACTTCCTCCTGCTGGAGCCTTTGACGTCCGTTTTGGAGAAGACTCCCGAATCGTAGATGAGACAGGAGAGATTTTGATTCAAAACGATCAGTGGCCGGTGAGGGTACAATGGGCTTTTCATAACAATGAAATTACCAGCGATCGCTGGATACTGATTGACGAATTAACAGGCAATGAATATGTCCTAGATGAAAACAATGCTGCGCAAATTTCTGTGGTAACGGATAGGTTGATTCTTCAGAAGAGTGGACCGGCCCCAGCCAAATTCGCACTCCATCAGAATTACCCGAATCCATTCAATCCTGTGACTACAATACGTTATAATTTGGCTGAGGAAGCCCATGTGCGGCTTACGATTTACGATATTCTTGGCAGGGAGATAGCTGTTCCGGTTAATGGGAGAATTGAAAGCGGTTCGCACGTGGTGATCTGGGACGCAGGAACTGTTACCAGTGGTGTTTATATCTATCAACTCGAGACTCAGGGATTGACATACACGAGGAAAATGATCTTGTTGAGATAAGCCTGCCTGGCTATTTTGATTCTCCGGTAGTGCCTCATTTTGGCACCCCATGAAAGATTTAGGGGTAAGTTGAAGAGATGATAAGGAGAAAAAAAATATGGATATGATACTGCGTGTATCCGCTTATATTATAGTTCTATTGCTTCTATTTATAGTTTCAGTTATCCTAATTGTAAATAAGGGGATTTTTAGTGAAAACCTGGGTCCTGGCGAGATCTTTGGTAAGGTTAATACTCAAGATTTTGTTATTGACAAAATAGCCAGGCAAGAGGTTGCTGGAATGGAACTAAATATTTCCAACCCGAAACAAATTCTTTTTGGAGACTTTCATGTTCACAGCACATTTTCTGCTGATGCACATATTGCGAGTCTTCCAATTGCAGGGGGATCAAGTGTGCACCCTGTAGCAGATGCCTGTGATTTTGCCCGACACTGTTCTGCTCTGGACTTTTGGGCAATTACAGATCATTCCGAAGCAACAAATCCAAAAAGATGGAAGGAGACTAAAGAGATCATTAGACAATGTAATGAATTAAATATTGATAAAAATAATCCCGACTGTGTTGCTTTTCTTGGTTTCGAATGGACTCAGGTTGGTCCAAACAGGGGATCCCATTGGGGCCACCATAATGTTATTTTGAAAGAAGAACAAGATGATATGGTTCCAGCGAGAGCAATTGCTTCTCAAAGTCTCACAAGAGATGCGATGCTGCAGAGACCTGAATGGCCGAATGTATTATTTCCTTTTCTAGATTTAAAAAACCTAAAACGATATATTGATATAGGCAGATATTTTAAGGAAACCACTAAAGTTCCAGTTTGTGAAGAAGGGATCCCCTCAAAAGAATTGCCGGAAGATTGTCATGAAGAGGCAATCAACCCTCTTGTACTTGCTGAAAAAGTTGAAGAGTATGAATCTGATTATCTAATTATTCCTCATGGTCAGACATGGGGTTTGTATACCCCGCTGGGATATACCCTTGATAAAAGTCTGGAGCTGTCTAAAAGGTATCCGGAAAAGTTTGATCTGCTTGAAATCTATTCCGGTCACGGCAATTCAGAAGAGTATCGATCATGGAGAAGTGCAGATGTTATTCGTGATGGTGAGCCTGTTCTTGATCAGTATTTTTCATTTCAAATGGGTGAATTAGATTTTGAACAGGGAACTTTTACCATGGAAGTTGATGGAGAGGACGCTGTTTTTGATATTGGAACACAGTCTTGCCCTGAACCATCTGATAATTATGTACCGTTATGCTGGCGTGCAGGCGAAGTAATTTATGAAAGATGCATTGCTGAGAACAACCCCCAGGAAGAATGTGAAAGAAGGATGATTGAAACCCGACAACTCGTTGTGGACAGAGGACGTACCGGTCATAATGTAGTGCCTAATTTTACTAATGATGAAAAGGGGGATGCTGGTCAGTGTAGAGACTGTTACAGTCCCGCAATGAATTATGTTCCAGGAGGGAGCGCGCAATACGGCCTTGCCCTGACAAAATTTGATGAAGATGGTACAAAACATCGATTTCGTTATGGCTTTATAGGATCCAGTGATAACCACCAGGCTGCTGCTGGAAGCGGTTATAAAGAGATTTTTGCAACAAGTGTTGATGGATCCGGGCCTACATCAGAGTTTAAGGATAAAGTTTTACATATGGAGCGAGTGTATCTTGGTGATGAATATGAAAGCCCAATCTGGAAAGCTTATAGTGCAGATGATATACCAGTTGCATTTGATATTAACGAATTACGTCTTGGTTTCAATGTCATTGAATGGGCAAGGCAACGGGGATTCTATACTACAGGAGGAATGGCTGCAGTGCATTCTGAAGGAAGGTCAAAAGAACAAATCTGGGAAGCTTTAAAACGGCACGAAACCTATGCAACAAGCGGACCTCGAATATTATTGTGGTTCAATTTAGTGAATGACGGAAGTTCAAAAGACGTAACAAAGCCTATGGGTTCAACAGTCACATTAAAACATGATCCAACTTTCGAAGTGAAAGCCATGGGCTCTTTTAAACAGAAGCCCGGCTGCCCTGAGGACGCATACCGTGCTTTAGGAGAAGAAAGAGTGCACCAGCTTTGTTATGATGAGTGCTATTATCCTTCTGATGAGAGAAATAAAATTACGCGTATTGAAGTTGTAAGAGTTTTGCCGCAGGTTTATGAAGATCAGCCAGTGGATGAACGTATTCAGGATGCATGGAAAACGCATTATTGCGATACGACACAAACAGGCTGCAGTTATACATTTACTGATAATGAGTACTCAGATCTTAAAACAGATGTAAGTTATTATGTGAGAGCTATTGAGGAACCATCGCTTCAGATAAATGTGAAGGGTGCACACTGTGCTGATCATGATTCTGCAGAAGGTCATGCTCATGGCGGATGTCAAAAATTTAAACTCTGTACCCAGGATTGGAAAAATCCCAGAGATTTCGATATGTGTGCTTCCAT
>DTUJ01000257.1 GCA_012964235.1 Fidelibacterota bacterium | reverse complement strand
TCAAACTGGAGCCGACAGCGTTTTTTCCATTGCAATTGTTAACACCGAAGATAATGCAGATTATATCCCCCCAAAAGGAGTGAAAGGTGAATATGATCCAATTAATGAAATACAGTCCAAAGAACAATCTCTGGTATTGAAATTTTCAAATCTTGAAGGTGGATACAAAGCAGCTGCAAAAAAAACCCTTTATACAAATAGTGGGAATAGTTACCTGATTTATGACCGGATGAAAATGTATATGTATGGTACTAGTTTAGGGCATATTACAGATGTAGATACGGACATCTATTTCTTTCTTCGTTTTGGATTGGGAGATGATTATTACGAAATCACTCAACCAGTGTTCGAAGGTTGGGATGAAGAAGAGGGTCGGAATTCAATTGATCTTGACTTGAGTTGGCTCACCAAATTAAAACTTCAATCAGAGGAAAATATACAAAAGTACCGCGCTACAGATGTTTTCCAGGATTCTGCTGGAGTCCGGAAATATTCCTTCACAGGTGAAGACGGTTTACCTACAGGAAAGGAAATTATTCTCCAAGGTTCGCCCTCTTTATCAAGGATTCAGTATTTTACTGTAGGGATAACCAATGTTTCCAATAATCCGATTTCTGGAGAGGTTTGGATTGATGAACTTCGTTTGAGCGGTGTAAAAAAAGACAAAGGAATTGCTATGAGGGTTCAGTCAAAATTTAATCTAGCTGATCTTGGAAATACTACTTTATCTTACAGCAGGAAGGACGCAGATTTTCATATACTTCAGCAGAGATTGGGATCAAATAGTACAACTGAAGATTTACGCCTGAATGCTACCCTTCAACTCCAGAAACTGTTGCCAAAATTCTTGGGGATCAGCATTCCTTTGAATGGTTCTTATTCTAATACTGTAAACCGTCCAAAATATTTTCCGGGGACGGATGTTTTGGTCGATTCAGATGCACCTCCAGATTCCATCCTAACAAAATCTGAAGTGGTCAGTTTGAGCACATCTGTTTCCAAGGCGGGGAAGTCCGATAATAAACTGATAAAGTATACGTTGGATGCTTTGAAGAGTAATTTTAGTGCATCCAGAACGAAAAAGTCCAATGAAATCATGGCTGAAGAACTGCATGAATCCTATTCTGGAAGATTAAGTTATGCTTTATCTTTTGGCAGGAACAATTATTTCCATCCTTTGAAATGGTTACATTTCTTGCCGTGGCTTGGTGCAAAAATGAGTGATATTCAACTGTATTATACACCAAGTTCTGTAAGTACAAGTGTTAATTTCAGTGAGAAACTGGTGCAAAAATATACACGTTCAGGTACAAAAGCTCCGGATGATTATAACCTGGGGCTCAACAGATCTTTTGGCTTGGATTACAAATTTCTGAATAATCTAACAATGAAATACAATCAGACAGCCAAGAGTGACATGGATAATTACAGAGGATACATATGGATGGCCATTAAAGATCTGGATCCAGGAATAGTGACTAATGTGACGGAAAATTTGACCACTTCTTTTTCCCCTGAATTGTTTACCTGGCTTAAACCGAGTTTTAATTACTCTGCTGGTTACCGGTGGGATTTTGACCGGGCAAACGACATGGCAAATATCGGTGTCCAGCTTCGGTTTACATCAAATATTTCAATTTCTCCATCAACAATTTTTGAACTGGTATATAAACCCCCTAAGTCAAAAAGGAGCTCCGGTTCCAGAGGGCGGCAAAGAGGCCGTTCAGATGATAATTCCAAAAAGAAGGAAGAACCCAATAAAGAAGGCAATTCTGTTTTAACATTTCTACATGGGATGATCGGAAGGATTGATCCCATCAGTTTTGGATATACAGAAAACTTAAACAGAACTGGCAATGGAATTCTTGGCACAGTTCCAACTGGCTATAAGTTTGGCTGGCTGCCTGATCATGGGTTACCCAATGCTGAAAATGTTGGGACGAATACGGGGAATCGAGATCATAAGCAGGATATTACTTTTCGGTCAGGATTGAAATTGACAAAGAAAACTACTCTCAGCCTTAATTTTGCAGAAAATATATCTACAACAATCAGTGGGTCAGGGGTAGAGCAGCGATCAATTTCAAGGGATTATTTAGCTTTTGGGGAAAAAATGGATCAGGGGTTTCCTTTCGTTGGGTGGAGTATGCGCATAAGCGGTCTTGAAAAACTGCCTCTGATCAGAAAAATTGCTAAAACGGTATCACTCGAACATGCGTTCAGTGGTAAAGAGACGCGTTCCTGGCAAATTGAAGGTCAGGATATCCCTAAGCTCAGTTTTGTAAACTTAAGTACATTTATATCTGATTATAAAGAGTATGAAAAACAAGGAAAACTCAATGCAGGATTTTCTCCATTAATCGGAATTACTATGTCATTGAATAAAGGTATATCATTGAATATTCGCAGTAATTACAATAGATCATTGGATATAAAACCATCGGGGTTATCGCTTCGGGTTGAAAAATCCTGGAGTGCCAGTACAAGCTATAGTCACAAAGGCGGGTTTACTATTCCATTGCCATTTACGGATGATTGGAATGTGGAGAATAATATGAATTTTACCTTAAATTTTGATATGAATGAAAATGAGACATTTGCATCGGGGAACAATGTTGATCTTACACAGCAGGCTTTTACTTCAGGCTGGAAAACAGGAATGAGAATTTCCTACTCTTTCAGCAGGAATGTGACAGGCGGAATTATTTATGAATACCGTGAAAGTAATTCAAAAACAACTGGAAGAAAAATAGATAGAGATTTTGGTTTTGACATCAATATTGCAATCAGTGGGTAGAAATATTTGAGACCAAAATTAAAAAATAAGGATGGATATTTTAAGTTTTCTATTCCCCGGTTTATCACTTTAACCGCACACCTTATGTTTCTACTGCCCGCAATGATGACTCTTGCTGGCTGCAAATCTGGGGTGACCAATTTCTCTGGAGATAATTCTTTTCAATTTTTAGAAAAACAGTGTTCTTTTGGTCCGCGCAACCCCGGTTCCGAAGGATATAAATCCTGCCGTAATTATCTTATAGAAACCTTAGACAATTTTGCAGATACAGTGTTTACCCAGCCGTTTCAAGTGACTGTGGATAAGGACACATTTGATCTTGTCAACATTATTGGCCGTTTTCAACAGGAATCAAATAACCATACACTTCTAGGTGCTCACTGGGATACGCGACCTTTGGCTGACAGAGATACAAATCCGGAACTTAGACAGGACCCAATTCTCGGAGCGAATGACGGTGCCAGCGGAGTTGCAGTTCTCTTAGAACTTGCCAGATTATTTCATGAAAGTCCGCCACCAATTGCTGTAACCATCATCTTTTTTGATGGTGAAGATTTGGGGAAGGAGGGTGACCCAAAAAGTTATGCAAGGGGCTCTTCATACTTCGCTGATAATTTACCATTCTCCACACCTGAGAACGGGATTATTCTAGATATGGTTGGCGATATCGATTTAAACATTTCTATCGAACGAAACTCATACCGCCAAAACCCTGAATTGGTAAAAGCACTTTGGAAGCAGGCTGAAACTCTGCGTTTGCCTGCTTTTAAAAATTGGTTGGGATATGCTGTGTATGATGATCATGTACCTTTATGGGAAAAAGCCCAGATACCAGCTGTGGATATAATTGATTTTGAGTATCCTAATCGGTCTGCCAATTTCTGGCATACGCACCAGGACGTACCAGCAAATTGTTCACCAAGAAGCCTTTGGCAAGTGGGCACCCTGCTAACACACTATATCTATAATTTAGAAACCAATGATTGAAATAAAACAGCACTTTTGTTATCTTCGTCCCATGAGAATTTCAGTTTTCGCTCTGGTTGTACTTCTCTTGTGGGGATGTTCTAAACTGCCCGAGGCTCCAGAATCTGTTGATCCTTTACAAAATCTCCAATTTGAATTTCTCCAATATGCAAACAAACTTTATTTTGCTGCGGAGGTTCAGCCAGAGTATCTAGGGAATTCGCTTGATTCGGTTATGGTACTATGGTATGGGACTCAAGTCAATTCATTACCAGACATAATTTCCCTGAATAATTCTGGTATAGAAGGTGATATTATTGCTGGCGATAAAATATATTCCCGAAGAATCTCAAATACTCAATTAACTTTGGATAATCCCATCGATAGCTCAGCAACAGGGCTTGTATATTTAAATGTTCAGGCCTATTATAAGGGAAATCAGATTGCATTGGAGGATTCGTTTCAGCTTGGTAATATTCGACCGATAATAGTTCAAGTAACTTTCCCAGATACGATGACCCGACCTCCGGATCCGTATATACTAGTTGATACAATTAAAGTCGAAATATTTGACGCAAACGGTGTATCTGATATACAGACTTGTTACATGATGTTTCAGAAACCAGATTTATCCTATTCAAACAATGGCAATCCTATTCTGTTATATGATGACGGTATCATCGATCAGCATATGTTTCTCTGGGATGAGTTCGCTGCCGATGGAATTTTTTCCAGGTTAATCACAATCGGATCTGATAATCCAATTGGAATTTATAATGCTTATTTTTATGCCAAGGATTTCTTTGGAGCAGATGCTGAAGTTGTCATAAAAACAGTTGTGGTAATTGAGTGAAAAAAACAGTTTTATTAATCGGGATTATATTTTTTATTTCCATATCTGTTGGACAAAATTTTGTACCAACATATGTCTCTTTACGAAAAACAAATTTGGACTCATCTGGAATAATTAATGAACTCACAAGCAATGTTATTTCCGAAATCAAACTTCAGGGAAACAGTACAGTCTGGCTGGGGACAGGGCAGGGATTAGCTATGATGCAGGATTCGATATCTGTTTTTGCGATGGGTTCTCTAACAATTGAGGAACCCGACACGATTATGCTTTTAACAGATGGGATTTCTGCTATTGCTGTAAACGATAGTTCTATAATAGTTGCTGGTGCAACCGATGACGGAGTTACACCAGTAGGAGCAGGATTGTACTTTGCTGAGGATGCCCTGGATTCTATAATTTCTTGGATTCATTTTTCTCAACCTGTAGATAATCAGACCGATACATTAGCTGATTTTGCTAATAAGTATTTCCGGGCTCTTCCTGTTACTGTTTCAAATAATAATGTAACATATGATGCAGCGATATCTGACGATTACATCTGGATAACCAGCTGGGCTGGAGGACTTCGGCGTATACCCTTGCAAAATCTTGCTGGGGATTCCTCTTGGACAAGAGTCCCTTTGCCTTTAGATGATATGGACGTGCTCACGACCTGCAGTGATACCTCCTATGCTGAGAATATTTTGAAGGATTATTATCTGAACCCTCGGGATCCTTTGGATGATGGAAACCATAATCACAAAGCGTTCAGTGTGCTGGCTTATGGTGATACAGTCTGGGTGGGGACAGCCAACGGCATTAATCGCGGTCTTCTTGGTCAAAACGGATGCATTGATTGGGTACATTTTTCTTTCCCTCAAGATGGAATTTCCGGGAATTTTGTAGTGGGCCTTGCCCGGCAGGTCTGGGGAAATACAAACATTATATGGGCAGTGACTATAAATGCTGAGGATCAAGGCGAAGAACGAGGGTTAAGCTATACTATCGATGATTCCACCTGGCACACCGCACTAATCGGGGAAAGGATTTATAATGTTTATGCAGAGGATTCACTAGTTTTTGCAGCATCGGAGAATGGTTTGTGGAAATCAATTATTGACGACCCCCATGATACACCAATGTGGGCATTATTTGAGCCGGCAATACAGGCGATCCTCCTTGAGGACTCACTTGTATTTGATACAGACGAGATTTTAACAAATGAAGTTATATCTTTTGCCTTTGATAATCG
>DTUJ01000256.1 GCA_012964235.1 Fidelibacterota bacterium | reverse complement strand
CCTTGTAATTCCCTTCGATTTTTCTGTTGCCATTGGACCACCACGCTGACCAGGTTTGGTCTCTTTTTCCTTCATTGTAGAAATAATGACGTTTTTTCTGTCCATTTTCATACCATTCCATCCTTTCCTTATCAAATTTACCGTTCACATATTGATATTTAGCGTTCACCTTTCTGCCAGGGTAGTAAATAATCCATTTCCCATTTCTCCCGTTTTGAGGAATTCCTAATATTGGACTGATATTGCCTCCATCACCCCTGAGGAACCGACCTTTTGCTTTTGTAATGCCGTCAGGGTAGTAATACGTCCATATCCCACTCATAAATCCATCTTTATATCTACCTTTTATCTTTGGATTTCTATTATCATAAAAGTCTCCAACTACACCTGTGTAAGGGTTTTCTCTTCCAAGCACATATACTAAACCACCACGGGTATCTAAATCTTTCCATAGAACCTGTGAAAACAGAGGGGTGATAAAAACAAGTGAAGTGATAAAAAATAAGGTTCTTTTCATTTTAGTCTTTTAAAGATGGCCGCACTTGCTTTAAGACAAGCACCAGTAATAAATGTTATTATGTATTGTTTCATCTTGTCCTTTTAAATAGCGTTGGATAAAATTACTCCAAAATCAATTTATATCAATCAGTTAACTATAAGCAATACTCACTTCAATTTACACAGAGGAAGTAATTTGTAGTGTCAATCACAGTTTGGGGTGTCTTGTTCTCCCACATAATCTTCAACACAGGATGGATATGGAGGACAGAGTTGGTTGTCGGTAAGATGTACCCAACAACCATTATCAACTAACTGGCAGATACTTTCAGGGATATCTCCTGTGAGTTCATTGTATCCTAATGTCAAATAAATTAGATTTTTTAGATTACCAATCTCAGGATGGATTGTACCTATGAGTTGATTAGACAATAAATCCAAATGAGTCAAATTTGTTAGATTACTAATCTCTAGTGGTATTGTACCTGTAAGTTGATTAGACCATAAATACAAATGAGTCAAATTTGTTAGATTACCAATCTCCGGTGGTATTGTACCTGTAAGCTCATTAGCTAATAAATCCAAATGAGTCAAATTTATTAGATAACCAATCTCTGGTGGTATTTTACCTGTGAGTTGATTCCAACCTAAACCCAAAAAAGTCAGGTTTGTAAGATTACTAATCTCAGAAGGTATCACATCCGATAATTCATTATCTTCACATTGTAAATAAGTTAATCTTCCTTCTTCCCATCGTTGATAACCCAATTCCAATGGTTCAATTACACCACTGCTATCAGTATCTAAATACCAGTCAATGGTTTTAGAACTGTTATCAATGAAAATTTGAAGAACATCCAAATCAGATTGATAATAACATTCTCCATCTATTTCTGTATATCCTTTGTCACAAAAGGAACAATTGGTGGGGTCTTGTTCTCCTACATAGGCTTCTATACAGGAAGGGTATGAGGGACAGAGCTGGTTGTTTGTGATTTTTAATTTATGAGAACTATCCCAATCCAAATTCAATTCACATATACTCTCTGGTATCTCTCCCGCGAGTTGATTAGAACTTAAGTACAAAGAACTCAGATTTGTCAGATTACCTATCTCCGATGGAATTGAACCTGTGAGTTGGTTATGATATAACCACAACACGGTCAGACTTATAAGATTACCAATCTCTGGCGGTATTGAACCCGTGAGTTGATTATAGCCTAAAATCAAATAAGTCAGATTTGTAAGATTACCAATCTCAGGGGGGATTTCTCCTGATATCTCACAACGGTTCCAACCGTTATCATTCCAATAACACCAAAATTCGGTCATCCTTCCGTCCACCCACTTCTGATCACCTAACTCCAACGGTTCAATTACACCACTACTATCAGTATCCAAATCCCAGTTAATGGTTTCTGAACTGTTATCAATGAAGATTTGAAGAACATCCAAATCAGATTGGTAATAACAATCTCCATCTATCTTTGTATATCCTTCGTCACAAGGTGAACAATTGGTGGTGTCTTGTTCTCCTACATAGTCTTCTACACAGGGGGGATACGGGGAACAGAGTTGGTTGTTGGATAAATTAAAATCATAATCATCAGCAAAATTAAGAGTTAAATCACATATGCCCTCTGGTATCTCCCCCGTGAGTTGATTAGACCCTAAATACAAATGAGTCAAATTTGTTAGATTACTAATCTCTGGTGGTATTGAACCTGTGAGTTTATTAACTCCTAAACCTAAAAAAGTCAGATTTGTCAGTTCACCAATCTCAGATGGGATTGAACCTGTGAGTTTATTAAGTCCTAAAACTAAATAAGTCAGATTTGTAAGTTCACCAATCTCAGGGGGGATTTCTCCTGTTATTTCACAACGATTCCAACCGTTATCATCCCAATAACACCAAAATTCCGTTATCCTGCCATCTACCCACTTCTGATCACCTAACTCCAACGGTTCAATCACCCCACTACTGTCAACATCCATATCCATATTAATAGTTGAATCACTATTATCTATAAAAATCTGCAGAACATCCAAATCAGATTGATAGTAACAATCTCCATCTATTTCTGTATGTCCTTCATTACACTGACCCCACACCCAACTAAGTGAAAGAATAATACAGATAATAAATGGTTTAATGAATTTTTTCATCTTTTCAATTTACCCAGAGGAATCAATTTACTTCAACAGCGCCATCTTCTTCGTCTGCACAAACTCTCCTGAACTAAGTTATTGATTCATTATTCTTCTGAGTATTTCCTTATCATCTATTAATAGACCTGAATTAGTCAACCTGGGAGTCATTGTTTTCAAATTGGGGTTCCGTCTAAATACACTTTTGAACACAGGCAGTGCATCTTCTAATCGACCACCATTCACCAAAGCAATAGCGGACCAGTAGGGTAGTTCTGCATTTTCAGGATAAAATTCTGCTGCTTTAGAATATTCTGATAGGGCTTTTTCAATTTCTTCCGTTTCCATATACTGATCACCCATATTGGCATGCTGGTAGGCACGATGTATCCTTATCAATCTCTTTAATTCAACTAAGGGAGTAGGGTGATCTTCAATTCGTAAACTTAATATTGTATCTTTCCAGTCTACACCAGTTGGATCACCTGATACAATAACCATTGCAGCAGACTGCTTACCGCGGATGTCCCCACCTTCTCCTTCTGCAGCTTCCAGTGCAGCCATCATTCTGTCAGCAAGGTCACCTTTAGAATTCTCAAATGCATTTGCCATAGCTTTGGGAACTGTACCATTAGCCATCATATTTGCCTGAACAGAATAATTATCCCCAGTAACATGTCCAGCATGCTTTATACAGCGCTTACCTGTATGCACTGCGACATTTCCGTTGAAATCGATCATACCCACTTGACGAAGATCCTCCCCATCATCCTGGGAGGTTAAGGTCCTCAAAACTTCTGTAGCTGTCATTCCAGATTCCATCAGTTTCAAACCCTCTGGGCCATAATCCACTTTTACAAATGATTGGGTGGCTACTGCGCCAACACCTGCCTTAGCCCAGGGCACTAAAAAGCCCACCGAAAACCAGTGGCTCTGAACTGCAACACCCAATTGCCCTGATGTTTCATCCATCGCTATAATAGAATATGTTGCTACAGGTCTTGATGGTAATAGTTGTTGTGTAATTCCTGATGAAAATATGCACACGCATAATAAAGTCATAGATTTTAACTTCATTAGTTGCTCCTTTTAATTAAAGCCATAAATAATAGTCTCTTACCCAGAGGAATTAATTTTGAGTTCTAAAAATCAATATTAATGTCGAATGGGTTTCTTACCCCCTATGCTCCAAAAGTAGGGTGGATCAGTGAGTTATATTGATTTGAATATCTATGTATTTTTCAGCATACAGAGGGCGGGGTTATTTTACTATGTTATATACCGTATTATGCACTCTAATCCTGACGCAAATTTCCTTCTTTTCCCCGGACTCTATGTTTCACCAAATTCCCGCCTTTATCCCACTCTTTTTCCGTAATTAATTCTCCAACCTTGAAAGTTCTTTCAATTTTCTTCTTTCCATCCTCATTCCACCAGGTCCATTTTCCGTCTTCTGCCCCATCCTTGAAAGTTCCTTCTCTCCACTTCTGTTCATTCTGATACCAAGAAGTCCATTTCCCCTCTTGTTCCCCATTTGTGTATGCTCCTTTTTCCATAATCTGTCCCCTTATCCAATATGAAGTCCATAATCCATCTTTTTTCCCATCCTTGAAAGTTCCTTCTTCCTCCTTCTTTCCATTATCATACCACAATGTCCATAATCCGTCTGGTTTTCCATCCTTTAAAGTCCCTTCTGACTTCTGTCCATTCTCATCCCAAGAAGTCCATTTCCCATCTTGTTTTCCATCCTTGTACGTTTGATGAGATTTTACTGTCGTATTTTTCCCGTCATAAAAAAATAAAAAACTTCCATCCTCACCATCCTCTTTTGTTGTCTTCCCTATATATTTCTGTCCATCTTTTTCCCAATAAGCCCACAATCCATCTGGTTTTCCATTCTTCCAAGTTCCTTCTGACATCTTCTGTCCACTCTCATACCATTCAGTCCGTTTTCCATCCCAAGGATATCCAAATTTCCAAGTCAATTCAAAACTCTCTTTTCCATCTGGTGACCAAGAAGTCAAAATCCCATCTAATATCCCATCATTGAAAACTCCTTCTGACTTCTTCCGTCCATTCTCCCACCAAAAAGTCCATAAGTCATCCTTTTTCCCATCCAGATAATCTCCTTCTGATTCCTTATTTCCACTAGAGTAATAGGTTTCACCTTTAACTAATTCAATTCTATCTTTTGTCTTGTTATGATATTTAATCTCTTTTATCGCACCATTATCGTAGGTTGTGACCGAAAAAATGTTCTGTTGTGCTTCTGTTTTAGAACTCCAAACAATCAGCAGTAACGGTAGCATTGCTAGAGCTGTTTTCTTCATTTTATCTCCTTATCTCAATTTATCCAGAGGAATCAATTTGTAGCGATACTCAAACAGGAACTCAATCATTTTAATGATACAGTAAATACAAAAAAAGTAAATAATGATTCATACAAACAGTACTCCATTTCCTGACCCAAATATACAATTATATCATCAATTTTCATATTACGGCATTACTACCCGCTTGGCAAGTCAATAATAAATTCTATAGATTCATAAAAAGGATTGATTTAGTAGTGCCTGAGGGACAAACAACTCAATCCTCCATCCAGTTTCCTGAATTCCGACACATTAACAGTCCTGACTGAAAATCCTGATTTTTCCACTTTATCCCTTGTTTTTGGAAATCCTTCCGATAGAATGACCGTTTCATTTACAGAAATGGAATTAGCTGAATAACTTTCTCCCGGCTCTGTTGTAATTATGGTAAACCTGTTGAAGTAATTACTACTTATTGATTCTGGATCAATCAATATACAATTATTCCCCATGTAAGAAACCGCTGACTTTAAATGAAGTCCCTGATTCACAGAAATGATAGATCCTGTCATTCCATTATTGCGTACAATTTCAATAAACTGTTCTGCTCCTAATTGGTTTGTCCTTTCAGAAATTCCTATGTAAAAGTGATTTTCCACTTCCAAAACATCACCACCCTCCAGTGTACCGGGATATTTGATTTTTTCTATTGTGTTGAATTCCCCTTGCAGCAGTTTTTCAACCACTTTGATCTCTCCTCTTCTTGATTCTGCGGCGGGATTAGTAATGACAGCGCAGGATGGGATCAAAACAGCGGTGTCTTCAACAAATGTTGAATCAGGGTAATTTTCATCTGGCGGAAGTACAGTTATCTTTAACCCCAATTCTTTCAGAATCTTCACATAGTTTTGGTGCTGACGGAGAGCTTTCGGATAGTCTGGTTTTCCTAAAGATGCAGTTGT
>DTUJ01000255.1 GCA_012964235.1 Fidelibacterota bacterium | reverse complement strand
GTGAGATAGCCATAGGGCATTTGCGGAGCATTTTTATAAGGATCCAGTTTCCAGAATTTTACCATTGGCTTTTCGTGATGGCCAGAATGACGGGTCAGGGAAAACAGCACCATGCTGCTCATCCTCTTGTTGGTATTCCAGGAATGTTCAGGCCCAATTCGCTGTTCCGATTTTCGGGTAAGCCCGTAGTGTTCCATGTAGTTCACAACCTCCAGGATAAATTTTGCAAAAACAGCCTGTCCAAGAAACAGTACCAGGCCTAAAACTCCGCCTGCAGTAAAAAATACGGCACACAACACTGCTGACATGATATATCCAGTGATCATCCTGTTCCTAAATGAAAAAAGGCTGAATCCTTTTTTCCGGAGTCTTTTCAGCTCGTGTTTCCATGCACTGATATGCCCAAATACAGTTGATCTTATGAAAAACGTGTATACATTTTCTCCTCTTCTGGCTGTTGCAGGGTCCTCATTTGTCCCAACGGTGACATGATGACCGTACACATGTTCAATGGCAAAGTCCGCATTACAGCTTGCGGAAAGAAGCCATCTGCCCTCCAGCATTGCAATTCTGTCTTTTATCCGATGGGTGAGCTCATGGCCTACGTTTGTGCCATACCCGGCAACTATAAACCCTACGCCAAGCAGGGCGCCAACATAATCAGACCATACGCTGCCATTTCTCGCTGCAAAAAAATCATATGAAAACAGGCCCGTTAACAATTGCCCTATGCCAAGAAAATCCTGTGTTCCGCTTCCGGATGCCCATGCAAAACTCAGCAATAGCAGGGCGACGAGAGGCAAGGCCAAATGCAATGGAAGTTCTATTAGCCAGGGATGGCTGTATTCCGGTTGAGAAGCATCTTCACCCAGGACTGCATCTCCCCCAATCACAACAACAAATAAAACAGCAAGCCCAAACCACATCCAGTGACCGCCAAGAAGAATTCCAATCATCACTGCTTGTAACAAAACGGGTATAATAAAGTATTTCAAGTATTTCATCATTATTTATTCCTCCCTTTTTTGAAATTCATAGTGTGTTTAAAGAGAGTATAGATTATAAATAAAATATCTTTAGAACAAAACTAATGCAATAAGTTTCTACTTACCATTCATCATCTTCGTATTCTTCCAGGTATTGAGCCTCTGAATCCAACCAACTTTTATAATCAGCTTCCGTATCTATGGTCAGGTATCCCCTCATTCTATAATGACCAAGTCCACATAACTGGGCACAGACAATTTCCAATCCTTTACCTTTTCTCGGAGTATCAGCCATTTTTTGCAGATATTCTTCAGAAGTCATGGTTGCCTCAAAATGAACTGGAATAATCATTCCCGGGATTGCATCCTGACCGACACGCAGTTCAGGAAGTTTAAAACTATGAATAACATCCTTGGTCGACAGATCCACCCTAATTTTTCTGTTAACGGGAATATGCATTTGATTTATGGTATAAAAATCATCTGATCCACCTACGCTTGAACGATCTAAACCAATGGGGTTTTCTTCTTCATCAACAAGATCAACTTTCGTTTCTCCAAAAATCCCATCCGCTCCCGGATAATGGATATTCCATGCAAATTGCTGTGCAATAACACGAATGTGCACTGCTCCATCCTCTGCTGCAGTCGGGACATCATTCACCCGGGATGCCCAGATCGGGAAAGCAAAACCAATCAGTAATACAATTTCAATGACGGCAACTGCAACTTCAAGGACAGAAGATAAATGAGACTTTACTCCCTCGTGATCGGCTTTCGGATTTTTCGAAGCTCTAAACTTTACCAGTGATATGATAAAAAATGCTCCCCAACCCACAAACAGAAATAGCATTAACCAATGGGTTAATACAATTATTTCATCAATTCCTGGCCCGGCAGTTGATAAGTGAATGGGAAGTCCGTAATGTTTTAAAAATTCTAACATTGGCTAATACACTCTATTTTGGGTACCTGAAGATTGAAGAACACAAGCCTTTGCTCTGTTTCGTAAAGAAATTATAGTAAACACAACTCCCATTAATACAGCAACAATACACCCTAATAAAACAAATATGGCGTAGTTTAGCCCTTGAGTTGCAGGTGCATCCGGTGCACCATAACAGGTAGCACAGGCAAAGCCTATCTTTGGTATTGCCATAATGAGGATTATAAAAAATATTCTCAATGACTTCATTATAGAGACCTGAATTTTTTAATTACGTGCCAACCATATATAACCAACCCAGCTGATAAACACATGGAACCAATCCCCAAGACCATAGAAAACATCCCCGAAACTGAAGGATTTCTTATTTCATGATATCCATACCAGGCACAAAGCAAAATTGACAAAGAAATAAAGAAAATGTGGAATGTTTTAAGAGAAATCATCCTAACCGTGACTGGTCAATGAATGAAGTCATTGGGATAAACATGAGAATAAAAAAGAAAACTGCAGTTAACATTAATATCCAGGTAATCAACGCTTTTTCAGAAATTAGATGCATAAAATAACTAGCCACTAATGACCCTTTCACAGAAGCAATAGTCAATGCAAGAAAAATCGCTTCACCTCTGCTTAGGTCCAGATAAGATGCTGCAACAGTTGCTACAGTCAGAGCAGCTAATGTTGCAAAAACTATCATATAAACTTTTATATGTTGCTGAATATCTTTTGTGTCGTGATTCGTACTCATAATGAATTCTCCTAAAGCAGGTAAAGGATCGGGAACAGAAAAATCCAAACAAGATCAACAAAATGCCAATACAATCCTACAATTTCAACCCGGTTTGTAAACTGTTCTGAATTTGATAACCACATTTTTCGTCCTGGGATCCATAAATAAAAAAGAACGATCATACCACCAATAATGTGTAATCCATGGAGACCCGTAAGAGTAAAATAAATTGCGAAAAATGTGTTAGTGCTTGGGAAAATATGGTGATCAAATTTTGCAGTATACTCTAAATATTTTATAACCAAGAATCCTAGAGCGCATAATAGGGTCAACCCCATATACAGTTTATATTTTTTGATATCCTGAAGTTTGAGAGAAGCCCAGGACATGACCATTGTCACACTTGAGGAAATCAAAATCAATGTATTTAGAGTTGCAAGAGGAATATTAAGTTCCTGACCCCACTCATGGAAAGCGCCATCGGGTGCACCAAATCGAAGAAAAATGTAAGCAGAAAATAAACCTCCAAATAGCATCACCTCAGATGCTAAAAATAACCAAATACCCAGCTTGGCATTAAACAATCCGGTATCAGATCTTTCTTCTACTGTATAAGGAATATCCATAACCCTTTATCCTTTTTTCGGAACTGTTTGAGGAGTAAAATCTCTTTTCCTCCCCGGAACGCTATATTCATAAGCTTCGCGGTGGACTTCAGGAATTTTTTCGAAATTAACATGGGGTAACGGCGGTGATGGTGCTGTCCATTCCAGCGTAGTTGAATCCCATGGATTCTTACCAACCTTTTCTCCAAATTTTAGGCTATAAAAAATATTAAAAATAAACGGAATCTGAGCTAACCCAAGCAGCCAGGCTGAAATAGACATAAACTCATTCCAATGTAATACACCACTAGCATGGGCATATTCAAGGCCACCATCCCAAAGCCTTCGTGAAACACCTGCTAATCCCTGGATAAACATTGGCATAAAGACACCATTCATAAAAATTAACGAGGGCCAAAAATGCAGCTTCCCCATAGTTTCACTCATCTTACGGCCGGTTATTTTTGGGTACCAATAATAAATTCCCGCGAACAATCCAAAAATTGTCCCTGGCGCTACAACATAATGGAAATGACCGATTACATAATAAGTGTCATGAAGATAAATATCTGCTGCAGCCAGTCCCAAAGGCAATCCTGTTAATCCCCCAATCCCAAACATGGGTAAAAATGCTAACGCGAAAAGCATTGGTGTGTTAAATCGAATTGATGCACCCCACAATGATATAAAAAAAGCTGATAAAATGATAATTGATGGAATGGAAATGATCATTGTGGTTGTCTGAAAAAAATCGCTCATGGCTGTGCCCATCCCGGTTATAAACATATGATGAGCCCAAACTATGAAAGACATGAAACCTAGAAATACTACAGCAAATACTAATGATTTATAACCCCAGAGTGGTTTTCTGGTATTATTCGCAATTACTTCCGAAACAATCCCCATTGCGGGTAAAATCAATACATACACTTCAGGATGAGCCAGAAACCAAAACAAATGCTGCCAAAGCAGGGGACTTCCTCCTCCACTCACATCCAGTATTTCACCAGAAACTACAAGACCACTTGGCAAAAAGAAACTTGTACCGGCAACACGATCCATAAGCTGCAGCACCGCAGCAGATTCAAGCGGTGGGAATGCCAAAAGTAAAAGAAATGCTGTAACTAACTGAGCCCATACAAAAAATGGAAGGCGCATCCACGACAATCCCGGAGCACGAAGCTGGACAATGGTCGTGATAAAGTTAATAGAACCAAGCAAGGAAGAAGTAATAAGAAAAATCATCCCAATTAACCAAAGTGTTTGTCCCACCTCAATAACAGCTAATGGCGGATAGGAAGTCCACCCTGATCTCGCAGCACCTTCAGCAGTAAAAAAACTGCTCATCATGACAATCCCACCCACAAGGTAGCTCCAGTAACTTGCGGCATTTAATTTTGGGAATGCCATGTCCGGTGCACCAATCTGCAGAGGAACAATATAGTTGCCGAATGCTCCAACTGCCAATGGGACAATCCCCAAAAAGATCATGATTGTACCATGCATGGCACCTAATGAATTGTAAATTTCCGGTAGTAAAATTCCATCCTCTCCAAAAATTGAGCCCACCAGAGGGACGGGTGATTCAGGATAAGCTAACTGCCACCGCATAATCATCATAAGCGTAAACCCAACCAACAGGAAAAACAATGCTGTAAAACCATATTGCAATCCTATAATTTTGTGATCAGTTGACCAGATATATTTTCTGTAGAAAGGTTCGTCGTGGTGGGTATAACTACTCATGTAATTCCTTTAAGAATTAGGAAAAGAACTATTACTCTGCTGGTCAAAAACTCTAACAATAGGCCCTTTCCATGCCGGTTAGGAAATTATTCAGGGCATGGAGTGCCACATCAACTGTTTCCAGGATTTCTTTTTGTATCTCTTCAGTATCGCTCACTTCAACCAGTAGTTTTCTCACAACTTCCCGGTGCCATTTATCGGCCTGCATATGAACAGTGAAAAACTTTAATATATTTTCGTCCTCTATACCATAAAATTTCTGTAAACCTTCTTTTTTTGTTTCAGAAATTTCCGGCTGCATGGATTCATAACAATAAAGAGCAGCCAATCCGATGTGGTATTGCTCTGATTTTGATAGTTTGATAAAGGTATTCACTAATTCTTTTGTCTCATCTATGGCAATGGTTTGATTGACTTTATCCCGCGTATTACCCATGCCTTCGGCAAAACGCATCCAGAGCTCAGGATGGTTTTCGTTGCCCATTTCTTCGTCAACCAGGTTTTCCAACAGCATCTGTCTGATATGAATATCTTCACAGTTGGCATGAATTGAAGACAGATAGCGGGGAAAATGAGATACATGCAAATAATATTGGGCCGAGTATTCGCGGATGGTTTCCACCGAGAGCTCACCTGCACTCCAGGCTTTATAAAAAGAATGATTCAGTAAATGTTTTTCCTGTATCCTGTTATCTATCTGATCAATGAAAAGCATATTCCCCTTATATTTATCTGATATTGATAATTCCATGAATTCCTCCCTTTTTTACAAAATATGAAATACTAATGTGGATGTATTTGTTATGTTTAATGGTTGGTAAAATAAAATGAGTAAATTCTAACTTCAAAAGGAAATAATTTTAAATCAATATTATGTCACCAAAACATCCTGATTTTTTTCATTAATTTTTATCACGATGCAGAAGGAACGATTAAAAATGTACGATGTAAACATCTATTTT
>DTUJ01000254.1:2735-6012 GCA_012964235.1 Fidelibacterota bacterium | reverse complement strand
TATCATTCTTCCTTATTGCCTAAGTGCATACAGATAATTCCTTTCAAACTATCAATGCCTGTTGTTCCGCTGAATTTTTCTAATTTTCTGATTGTCCTGCCACAGCCTCAGTTCAAATTCATTTTTTGTTTTAATTCTATAAACTTTAGGTTATCCTTTACAGGATCAAATATTGGATGGACTGTGATATACTTAGGACTTTCATACCGGTTAATCATGGTTTCAATTGTTTCAAATGCAGTATCATATTCTCCCATTAATGTATTGATAAAAATATTAATTGGACTCGTAGTTCCGATCCCGACATTGTGACCAAAATATGTAATACCGCCACGATGAATTAATTGATTATTTTCTATTATTGAAAATTCATGTATCATTTTTTCAAAAGCAGCCCTGGATTCAAATTCGTTTTCCAGAATATTGATGGAAACCTGGTGAAAATATTCATATTCTACCAATTCATCCGGTGACATAGGATGCCCAGTACCATCACTTGGATTTTTATGGCATTCTTCTTGCCATTGATTTAAATTTCCTTCAGCGCTTTCTATCCTACCAAGATGTTTCATCCCATATGCATAATCAAGACCAAACCATGTTTGGCATGGCTGTTTTTCGTACATTTTTTCAAGGGTTAAGATCATGGATTTATAATCCCTATTCACTAATGCGTTGACTGCCATAATAAAGTAAATATCAATGATGCCTGGGGAGTTTTCTCCATCTTTAAGATAAATATCTGTTATTTTTTTTAAATATTTATTTGCCTTATCGTTTAGCCCTCTTTCAATGTAGTGACTGGTCATTCCCCACAGTGTACCAAAAAAGGTTGAATCTGTCTGGTAAGCATAATTCCAGGATTTTTCGGCTCTTTCCCACTGAAAGCATTGTTCCAGGAGCGATGTATACTCATAATTAACAGAACCATAAACTAGATATGGATCTAATTCAAAGGCCTTATCAAAAAAGGATAATGCTTTTTCATAATCCTTAAACCCTATGTTATATAGTTCCCCGCCCCTCATATTCACACTCGCAGATAAAGGATCTATTGCAAGAGCTTTATTAAACATTACTTCCGCTTCTTCCCGCCTGTCTTTACTCCCTGGTGATAGCATATTGCTATACCAAAGGTATGCTGGAGTATACTTAGGGCTCAAGTTAATAGCTTTTTTAAAGTATTCTTCAGCCGTTTTTTTATCATCTTTCCAATGGCTGCTTATTTGATTGCCTCCATATAAGACACCTAAAACAGCATAGGCTTCTCCCAATTGTGGTTCAATACTTAAGGCTTTGTGAGCATGATCTTCCGACTCCTGAAAAATAATACTGCGTTCATCATTAGATACTGTCCAACGTCTTATAATACCTAGAGAATAAAAAGCATCAGCAATTGCACTTTCTGCCAAGGCATATTGTGGATCTTTTTCTAATGCTTTTTCAAAATATTTAATTGATCGAAGGACAGCTCTTTCTTGGTTTTGATTCCAAAGGAAACGACCCTGCATATACAAATCAAGTGCTTCAGGATGTTCAGTAATACCTCGCCGTTTAACAATATCTTCACCAAAAAGTTTAATTTTCATTTGACTTGCGATAGCATTGGAAATTTCTTCCTGAACTTTAAAAATCTCCTTGAATTTCCTATCATAGGTATCAGACCATAAATGGTACCCATCACTTACACGAATCAGCTGCGCTGTAATCCGTATATCTTCGCCAAATTTTCGAACACTCCCTTCAAGAACATGTGCAACAGCCAGTTTTTTACCTATGCTGCGTATGTCCTCATTCTTCCCTTTAAATGCAAACGAAGATGTTCTTGCTGCCACACGAAGTGTATTGATCTGGGCAAGGGCATTCAGTATTTCTTCGGTCATTCCATCGCTGAAATATTCATTCTCCTTATCGGTGCTCATATTGACGAAAGGAAGAACTGCAATGGAAAGATCGTCAGGCGCTTCTTCACCAAATGGATTCAGCACTATAAATCCAGCAACCAATACAACCGCTGCAGCAGAAACAACATATATATACCAGTTTGATTTCTTCTCAAGTTTTGCAGATACATCAGAGAGCTTTGTTTCGGGTAATCCATGAGAAGTAATACAATACACTTCTACCTTCTGCCCTACACCCTTCAGCTTTGGTTTTCCAAGATACTTTGTTGTGAATTCTGATTCCCGCACCAGCGCATCATTTACCTTATTAGAAACAGCAATACCACCGGGCGCTGAGAAAGGTTCGATCCGTGCTGTTATGTTTACATCATCACCAATAATGTCATTGTCTTTTACTAATATTTCTCCAAGATGAATCCCAATTCTGAGAGATAAATTATCTATAGATCCCGCTTTTTCCTGAATCTTTAAGCAACATTGAACAGCATTTGTAATCGTATCAAAAGTCAGAATAAGCCCATCCCCTACTTCTTTAACCCATTTCCCTTGATGAGATTCTACAAGTGGTTGTAGTTCTGTTCTTTGAATATCTAGTAGGTCACTGGCTTTTTGTTGGTTTTCTGCTGTGAGTTTCGTAAAACCAACGATATCAGTAAAAACAATAGTAGCAAGTTTTCGTGTTGAATTGGTGGACATTTTTTAAAAAGAAAAATTATTGATTTCTAACAACTCTAATGAATGGTTTGAAAACTTATGGAATGTGTAAATATTCTTTCTCATAACTCTATTCTTTAACAATTTGAATTCAGAAAGGCCTGACATAATAATGGATAGTAACCGAAATAATCATGTAAGGAACCGGTCTAATTGATTTTTGGAACATTGTATATATCTATCCTCATAACTTATTACTTTATTATTATCAAAAATAAATTTTACCGGGGTAATGGTTTTTGGTACACTGTGGGGAATGACCAGTCACTACATTGAAAAATTCTGTGTTTGATAATGGTAAAAGAACATCAGGTTTCTTGAGAAAATTAGCGTTTGCCTACAGCTCTCCATCAGAGCAGGTCACTTCAATATCACCCATAGTGTCTGGAGCTGAGTAGTCTCCTACAAGTAATTCATATTCACTGTCTGATAATTTCACAACTGCCTTTTCTTCAATGGTAAAACCTTCCCACCCGTACTCTAACCCAATTGTTAATAATATTTCCTTAAATAAAATTAAACCATTCTCGGAATTGGTCATAATGGCAACACCGGAACCATCTTCTTAGTCTGCACAAACTCACCAGCACGAATCTGGTAGAGGTAGACTCCAGCACTGACGGGCTTGCCATATATGTCAGTTGCATTCCATTGGATTG
>DTUJ01000254.1:0-2725 GCA_012964235.1 Fidelibacterota bacterium | reverse complement strand
CCTACCTCCTGGGTGGTGTTTACCAGTTGAGTAACTTCTCTGCCCATCAGGTCATAAATCGTGAGTGTAACCTGTGCCTGTTCTGGCGTTTGTTTAGTTCAAATTCATTTTGTCTAACAAATCATTAAACCGGGGTCTGTCTCTAAGTTCATCAAACAAAGGGTGATTTTTTAACATTGAAGGGGTGGCATAATTTTCGTATAAAAATTCCAAATCATCTAAAGTCTTCTCATGCTCACCAGACATTAATTGTTCTATAATTCTACGATAAACATTATCAGTATTTTCAAAAAGAGATAATGATTTCTCTATATTATCCACACTAGATTTATCTTTTTCATTCTTGGTAAGTGTAAACTTTGCTGTTGATAGGTAATTATTATATCTATTCATAAATCTTTCACTTTTATTGCCATTTTCATAACAATCAGTGGCCCAATTATCAAGCACGGTTAATCCTCGATCTTTCTGGTTTGATTTTTTAAAACAAATTGCCGCATCAATTAAAACTTGATACCAGCAAGGGTTTTCATCCATTACTTTTGATAATAAATCGATTGTTTTTTCATAATCTTCTTCTTCAGTAATGATTATCCATGAATTTAACGCACGCATATCACTCATCTTGCCATCAATCCCGTTAGGATAATGAAGATAAAGTTTTTTCATATAATGATTTGCTTTGTCAAACATGCTTCGATTTATATAATGATAAGTTATGCCCCAGAGCGTTCCGAAATGAGTAGAATCGGTCTGGTAGGCATAATTCCATGACTTTTCTGCTCTGTCCCAATGATATAATTTTTGCAACAAGGATGTGTATTCAAAATTAATACTTCCATATACTAAATATGGATCCAACTCGAAAGCTTTATCAAAATAAGATAAAGCTAATTCATATTCATAGTATTCATGAGAATAAAGCATTCCACCTCTAATATTCACATGCGCTGATAAGGGATCAATCTTATACGCCTTTAAGAATAATTCTTCTGCTAATTGTTTATTTTCATCAGTCAGAGTATTTGCGAACAGTGTAAGCATATTACTGTACCATACATATGCCGGCGTATAGCTTGGACTTAATTCAATTGCTTTTTCGAAATATTTTTCAGCAAGGTCCAAATCCATTTTCCAGTGTCTGCTGACTTTATCACCTTGGTACAAAGCTCCCAAGACAGCATACGCTTCACCAAGTTCAGGTTCCAGAGATAATGCTTTTCTTGCATGGTCTTCAGAATTTTGAAATATCCTGCTTCTTTCATCATGTGACACTGTCCAACGCTTGATAAGACCAAGACTATAGTATGCATCCGCAATGGCACTTTCAGCAAGAGCATATTGAGGATCTTTATCCAAAGCCTTTTCAAAATATTCAATAGATCTCAGAACAGCTTTCTCCTGGTTTTGATTCCATAAAAATCTTCCCTGCATATACAGGTCAAGGGCTTCAGGATTTTGGGTAATTCCTTTACGTTCAATAATCTTTTCACCGATTAGTTTTATTTTCATTTGGTCTGCAATTGCATCCGAGATCTCTTTCTGCATCTTAAAGATCTCCTCGAATTTCCGGTCAAAGGTGTTTGACCACAGGTGATAACCATCACTAATACGAATCAGCTGTGCGGTCACGCGGATGTCATCACCAAACTTTCGGACGCTCCCCTCGAGAACATGAGCAACAGAGAGCTCTTTGCCAATGCTGCGTATATCCACATTCTTACCTTTAAATGCAAAGGATGAAGTTCTGGCAGCTACTTTCAGCTTACTGATTTGTGCTAAAGAATTTAATATTTCCTCCGTCATCCCATCGCTGAAGTATTCGTTTTCTTTGTCAGAGCTCATATTAACAAAAGGAAGAACTGCAATAGAGAGCTCATTTTTATCAGATGACGCTTTGTCTCCTGTCCCGCTTATAAAAAAGATAATTCCTGACAAAAGAACCAGGCCTGCTATTCCTCCTAGGATCAATGGTAACTTACTTTTTTTCTTTTCTTCGGATTTTTCTTGAACTACAGGTTGAGCCTGTGGTGACTCCCGTAGGGGCTCTGCCTCCGGAAGACCGTGGGAGGTGATACAATAAAGCTTTAATTCTTGCCCAACACCTTTTAACTCAGGCTTTCCAAGCAATTTTGTCTGATACACAGGATTCCTTATTAAAGAAGAGTTTACCCTGCCAGAAACGACTATGCCTCCGGGAGAAGCAAACGGCTCGATCCGGGAAGCAACGTTCACATCATCACCAAATACATCACCATCTCTGCTCACCACTTCACCCTGATGAACTCCGATTCGGAGATCAAGATTTGCAACGTTTTTTACAGTATGCTGAATTTCAATGGCACACTCCACAGCATCTTTGGTGGTGTTGAAGCACAACAGAAGACCGTCACCAATTTCCTTGATCCATTCACCATTGTGCCTGTCCACTATGGGCCTGAGAGTGCTTCGCTGGGTGTCCAGCAGTTGAATGGCTAATGGCTCATTTTCAGATGACAGTTTGGTAAACCCTACTATATCGGTAAATACAATAGTAGCTAGCTTGGTAGTTGAGTCACCCATGGTCAATATCAGACATTATATTATACATATAATCTAATTATAGCAGAAACTTCCAATATTCTAGGAAAAATAACAACCAATATTAATTAAAACCGTAGGCACGGATTTATGAAAAACCCAGGGTCTTTCACTAAAAATACAAACACAATAAGACCAATTGTTA
>DTUJ01000253.1:2031-6028 GCA_012964235.1 Fidelibacterota bacterium | reverse complement strand
AATATTGATAAAAATTTATGGTGCAGATTTTTTGCCTGCTATACCTCTATTATTAATCATGGCAACTGGGAGAATAATAAACGCTATTGTGGGATTATCGGAACATTTCTTAAATATGACCGGCAATGAACAATGGGAACTTTTAAGTACTTTCTTGAGCGTGATACTTTTTTTCTTTTTGTCTTTCTTCCAAATATCATCCAATTCAATTGGAAGCGTTGCTTGGGCGTTTACTATTGCGGTATCTTTTAAAAGTTTATTCTCGTATATAAGGATATATAATTTTACGAATGCTAAATAAAACTAATATTGATTTAGCGATGACCCTTTACAAAAGGGAAATAATTTTTTCATTTGTAATCTATTTATGCATCGTTTTTCTAACATTATTTTCAGATATTTCAATAATTACTAAAACTATATTTTGTTTTTCCCCCATATTTCTATTGTTTTTGCTTATTACATGTATAACAAAACCAATTCTGTTGGTTTTTGGTATGTTTTTAACAAGCCGGGTGCTTTATGAATTGATTAATCTTCTGAATTTTAAAATAGCTGGCAGTGTGGGTACACAAACTGCATTAAGAATAAGTGCATTAGCAGGGGGAATTATTCTATTCTTTTTGTTTATTTCAATGTTTTTTAAAAAACTTAAGATTAATAACATAGATGTATATATGTTGGTTTATTTTGGTTTTTGGAATTTTACTTCTTTGGTTTTAGGCATTTATAACGGAAACCATTTAACATATATTATTGGTGACACCTTTAATACTTTTCAAGTTTGGCTGGTATTTTATACTGTTTATTGTCTTGTAGATAAAAAATATAGTCTTCTAGTTGATATATGGATTGCGTATATAATATTAGGTAGCATAGCAGAGCTACGTTATTTATTTTATTATCTTTCAAATTTAATTAGTGGGAATTATATAAGAATTGGTGGTGGTAATTTTCTACTATTTCTTATTTCATTTTCTCTGTCATTATCAACAATAGGATATAGAAGGAAAGTATGTTTGAGCGGGATAATTATATCATTTATGGTTTTAGTGTTATCTGCATTTAGAGCTAAATGGGTGTTTGCGGTAGTAGGATTAATGGTCATTATGTATTTACATAATACCAATTTTTTTAAATCTACTCTTAAATTTATTAAGTATGCCGTTTTGTTTTGTGTATTATTTTTCACTCTTTCGTATATAACATCTTTTGAATTAATAAATAGGCTAAAAACACGAGTAATTGAAGAAACCTTTTCAAACTTTAATGTGGGTGCAATAGATGTTTCAAATTCAATAAAAATTTGGGAAATTATAAGAGTCTTAGAAAAAATAGAAAAAGTACCTAGTTCAATGATTGTTGGCTTTGGAAATGGTGCAGAATTTGATATTGGCACTGGAAGTTTAGGTTACATTTTAGAAAAATGGGGAAAAAGAGGGAAAATACATAACGTTCATAATACATATATTGCGATATTATTTAGGCAAGGGCTGATAGGGCTTATATTATTTTTATCTTTAATCTTTTGGTTTATTTTTAAATCAAGGAAAATAATTAAGCAATTACATTTATTAACAAATATCAATACATTGTATTCAGTGGGGGTATTTTGTTTTACGTATCTGGTTATTTCTATTATTGCTTTGACTCAGGATTATTATCTAGGAGTATACTTGGGACTACAAGAATGGGGATTGATATTTGCTTCAATTTTTCTAATAAGTAAATGGGTGGACGACGGATTAGCTCAAAATGAACTTTTTAGTTTTAAATAATACGTAGAAGGTGTTTTGATGTCTGATTTTAATTATCTTGTGTAAAAATAAAATTAATAGATAATCCACAAATTAAAAAATGAGGTTTTGATGAAGATTAAAGAAAATATTAGTGAATTGAGAAAAATTTGTCAGGGAATCCATAAGGAAGATTTTGCCGCTCAAATTGTACGCAAAGTATCAATTTATCCGACTTGGGTTTGTCTTAAAATGTCAATTACTGCAAATCAGGTCAGCATTATTAATATCTTGATTGGTGTATTAACTGGAATCGTAGCAGCAATTGATCTTAAATATTTGTATTTGTCAATAATATTTTTTTGGATTAATACGATATTAGATGGCGTAGATGGTGAGGTTGCCAGATATAATCGGTCAACTAGTTTAACTGGTTTATTCGTTGATAGAATTAATTCAATATTTATTTATCCGTCTTTTTTCTTAGGTGTTGGTTGGTTGTTAAGCTATAAGAGTATTTTATTATTACTATTAGGAGCATTGGTTGGAATGGGAATGTTGATGTTGCGTATGTTGAAAACCAGTATTGATACAACCGTAATAGATGGGATTATTTCAAAAAATAAAGCATCACAAGAAAAGCCATTAGATTTTCATACCAAAAATGAAACATTTATTCATGCCAGTGAGATGATAAGATCCGGACAAAACGTTATCTTTTGGATTATTGACTTCATTCTAATACGTCAACCAGGAATGGCAATATTTATTTCAATTGTTTATATTATCAGTTTAATGTTTAATTCTGTTTTATACTTTATGTCAGGATTGTTGGTTGTCTATTTTATATTAATATATACTGCGATATTCTATGGTACATGGAAAATAATAAAAGATTCGACAGTAGAGAAACAATATCAATTTGTTGTGAAAATATTTGGATGATTATTGCTATTAATAATTGACAAGTTAATTCGTTTATATTTTCTTCAATAGTTTTGTTTAAGTCGATTAAGAAATGTTAAAAATATTTTTAACGATGAACAAAAAAATATTGAAGACTACAGCTAGTGATCTATTAATTGAATTTGGCTATGAAAAAGATTTGAATTGGTAAAATGAAAATACTTATCAACGACTACTGCGGTCATCCTTTTCAGTTTGACCTGAGCAAAGAATTGGTAAAAAGGGGTCATAAAGTTTTGCATATGTTCACATATGCAAGCGGAGGACCAAAAGCCAATTTCAATGAAAAATTTCACAATGTGGAAGTAGTTGACGTGAGCATGCAAATTGTTAATAAACAAAATTTTATTAAAAGATGGTTTCAGGAATCAAATTATGGAATTAAAGCGATAAAAGTTATAGAACGATTTCAACCTAATGTTGTTATTTCTGCTAATACACCAATGGCCGCCCAGCGAAAAATTGTTCATTTCTGCAATAAAGAAAGAATAAAATTTGTCTTCTGGCTCCAGGATATCATCAGTATTGCCGTTCAATCGATCTTAACTCGAAAACTTGGCCCCTTGGGGAAAATCATTGGGGCAGTTTTCAAATCCATCGAAAGAAATATACTAAAACGATCAGATCACATTGTAACAATAGCTGATGATTTTGTCGTAACTATTAGTGATTGGGGAATAAATAAGACTAAATCAACGGTGATTCCCAACTGGTCACCCATTGAACAAATACCTGTTTTGCCTAAAGTCAATACGTATAGTCTGAAACACAATATTGATCATAAGTTTGTTGTGTTATACAGTGGCACTATGGGAATGAAGCATAATCCCCATATAATAAGTGAAGCCGCGAAAAATCTGCAGGATAATTCAGATATTATTTTTGTAGTCATTACCGATGGTATTGGTATGGATGTACTAAAAAAAGAAAAAGAGGCTTTAAGCCTGGATAATCTTTTACTTCTCCCTTTCCAATCCTTTGAGATATTTCCCCAAGTTTTGGCTTCTGGCGATGTTTTGCTCACGATTTTGGAAGAAGATGCTGGGATGTTTAGTGTGCCTTCAAAGGTGTGGTCTGGCTATTGTGCAGGCCGAACATCATTATTGGTTGTCCCTGAAGAAAATCTTGCTGCAAAAAGGACGAAAGAAATAAATGCCGGGATCGTGCTCCCCAATGATCAAAGTAATAAACTATCTGAAAAAATATTATATTTGAAAAGCAACCCCAGTCTATGCAATATCCATGGGAAAAATGCACGAGATTTTGCTGAAGCGCATTTTAAAATAGATAAAATT
>DTUJ01000253.1:0-2003 GCA_012964235.1 Fidelibacterota bacterium | reverse complement strand
ACATGAATAATAAATTATCAGTCATTTTCGGCGGTTCCGGCTTTATTGGTCAGCATTTGGTCAATAATTTGGAATCAAACTATCTAAACTTGGATATTGTAAGTACTGAGAAAAATTATCAATATTATGATGTTAGAAACCCAATTGATATAAAATCAGAAAAAACAATAGACATTATTTATAATTTAGCCGCTATTCACATAACACCAGGTTATGAATACCATGAGTATTTTGAAACCAATATCAAAGGTGCTGAAAATGTCTGTAATTTCGCAAGCGAGAAAAATATTAATACAATAATTTTTACCAGCTCTATCGCTCCCTATGGTACCTGGGAAGATGAAAAAACAGAAGAATCACTACCACTGCCAACAAGTGCTTATGGCAGCTCAAAATTGGTAGCGGAAGAGATACACAAACGCTGGCAGGCAGAAAAACTGGATGAGCGGAAACTCATTATCGTCCGCCCCGGCGTGGTGTTTGGACAGAATGAAGGAGGGAATTTCATCCGCCTGTACAGAGCCATGAAGTCAGGAAGGTTCTTTTATCCCGGGAGGAAAGATACAAAAAAGGCGGCTATTTATATAAAAGATCTGGTCAGGATCATGGTTGAAATGAGTGAGAAAGAAAAGTCGGGAGTGCATGTATATAACACAGTTTATACACCCTGTTATACCATTGAAGAAATCTGTAAATCCATGGCAAAAGTTACTGATGTCAAAGAACCGAGGTTTACTATGCCTGCTGGATTATTACATATATCTGCTTCGATTTTACATATCTTTAGTAGATTAATTGGCAAGTCATTTGATGGTATTCATCCTGATAGGGTTAAAAAACTTATGATATCAACCAATATTAATGGTCAAAAGCTGTTGGATAATGGTTATAAACTAAATTTCACATTAGAAGAAGCACTGAATGATTGGTATAAAGATAATAATTTAGAAGACTTAAAATAAATAAAGGTAAATATGAAAACAGCATTAGTATGTGGAGCGGGCGGCTTCATTGGTGGCCACTTGGTAAAACGATTAAAGAAAGAAGGCTATTGGGTTCGAGGTCTAGATATTAAACACCACGAATATGTGAGATCTCAGGCAGATGATTTTGTAAAAAGTGATTTGCGTGATCCAAAGTTGGTAGCAAACGTGATAGATCAACCTTTTGATGAACTCTACCAATTAGCAGCTGATATGGGGGGTGCCGGGTTTGTCTTTTCAGGCGAAAATGATGCGGATATTATGCACAATTCTGCCATGATCAATTTGAATGTAGTAGAAGCATCGGTAAAGGCAAAAGTAAAGAAAATATTCTACTCATCCTCAGCATGCATGTACCCTGAAAGAAATCAAATGGACCCAAATAACCCGAACTGCGCTGAAGATTCAGCCTACCCGGCAGAGCCGGACAGCGAGTATGGCTGGGAGAAGCTTTTCAGTGAACGATTCTACCTAGCAGCAAACCGCAATTACGGTCTGGATATTCGAATTGCTCGCTTTCACAATATTTTCGGGCCTGAAGGCTCCTGGAAAAATGGCCGTGAAAAAGCTCCAGCAGCCATGTGCCGAAAAGTAGCAAAAACACCGGATGGGGGCGAAATAGAAATGTGGGGGGACGGAACACAAACCCGCTCATTTCTGTATATTGATGACTGTTTAGAAGGGGTAAGAAGACTCATTGCTTCAGATTTTATGGGACCGGTTAATATCGGTTCGGATGAAATGGTATCCATCAATCAATTGGCTGAAATGGTCATGGATATAGCTGGAAAAAAACAAAGTATCAAACACATCCCGGGGCCACTGGGTGTCCGGGGCCGTAACTCTGATAATACCCTTATAAAAGAAAAACTGGGTTGGGTACCATCTGAAAGCCTTTATGATGGTCTCAAAAAAACTTATTTGTGGATAGAAAAACAGGTAGAGAAGAATATAGTTGAGACTTAAGGGTAATAAAAGTTCGTTACTCAATAAAATTAAGTAAATTCCCCAAATGTTAAA
>DTUJ01000252.1 GCA_012964235.1 Fidelibacterota bacterium | reverse complement strand
AAACGGTTTGCCTGTGTGGCAGAAACTGTATTTCGTCTCTATTTTTAAGCTTTCTTTTTACCAAAGGAACAGAATTTAAGCAAAAATTCCTGCTACTCAGCGAGGCTTGATAAGTATTATGTAACCAGGGGACAGACATAATATCTATGGTTTATTTTACAGCGGAAGATATTTAGGATTATCGGTACAATAATTTACAGTCTTCTTCTTCGGCCGCCGCCCTTATTCCGGTTTTTTCGGGCTTTGGAACGACCGACCTTATTATCGCGATATTTCGATTTTCCTTTCGATCCTCGTTCACCTCTCGGGCTGCCTTTATCGCCTTCGACTAATAATGGAATACCTTCAAATTTCTTACCTTTGAAACCCACAAACAGTTTTGATTCCCATTTATTGTCGATCTCAAAAAAGGAGAATTTTTTCATCACTTCAATTTTCCCGATCACCGCATCGCTGGATCGCAAACATTTATTGATCAAGCCAATGAGTCTCCCCGGGTTCAGTTTATGCTGGAAGCCCACATTAACATAAAAACCGGCGAATGAGGTATTCCGTCGATCTCCTCGGCTTTGCTTTTCTCGCTTGCTTCTTTCCCCCCCCCATGCTATCCCCGGATATATTGATATCCCTGGCATTTTTATAATAGGATAAATAGCGATTGAACTCCGTGGATACAAAATGCTTGATCAACTCTTCCCTTTCGAGCCATTCCAGCTTTTTATAAATATCGGGCATAAATTGACCGATTTGTTGTTCATCCACTTCAACATTTTCAACTTTACCAATGAGGGTATAGAGCCGTTTTTTGCAGATATCTAACCCGCTGGGGACCGTTTCCCGGATAAATGTAATACTGAATTTTTTCTCAATCTCCCGGATCTTCCGCACTTCCCGCGTATGGATAATTATGATAGATATGCCCTTCTTCCCTGCCCGGCCGGTCCGGCCGCTGCGGTGAACATAAATTTCATCATCATCGGGAAGATTAAAGTTAATCACGTGAGAAAGGTCATCCACATCCAGCCCCCTTGCGGCCACATCCGTGGCGACCAGAATCTGCAATTGACGGTTCCGAAATCGTCCCATCACCTCATCCCGCTGCATCTGGGACAGATCCCCGTGGAGGGTATCCGCATTATAGCCGTCGTGCATAAGCTTATTGGCTACCTCTTTCGTCTCACGGCGGGTCCTGCAAAAAACGATACCATAGATCCCAGGATTAATATCAATGATGCGTTTTATCACTTCGTAGCGATCCTTGGCATTCACCATATAATAGATGTGCTGGACATTTTCTGCGGCGATATTCATCCGTGCTGCAGCAATCTCTAGGGGATTATTCATGTAGGATTTTGTAATTTCCACCACCCGTTTTGACATGGTTGCGGAGAAGAGTAAAGTCTGTTTTTCCTGGGGTGTCTGGGCCAGGATCATTTCAAGATCTTTCTTGAATCCCATGGTAAGCATTTCATCTGCTTCATCCAGAACCACACGTGCCACATGAGAGATATCCAATCTTTTCCGTTTAATAAGATCTTTTGTCCGCCCCGGTGTACCAATAACGATCTGGGCGCCTTTTTTTAATGATTTGATCTGGGCCTGGATACTGGCACCGCCGTAAACGGCCAGAATATTCATCCCATTGATATACTTTGAAAAATTGCCTAGGTCTTTGGTGATTTGCATACATAATTCCCGGGTGGGACACAGAACCAACGTCTGTGTCCTCCTATCCTCTATATCCGTTAAATGGATGGATGGCAGACCAAAGGCTGCCGTTTTGCCCGTCCCTGTTTGTGCTGTTGCGATCAAATCATGGGCAGACGCCATTAAATGGGGAATGGTTTTAGCCTGGATTGGTGTGGGTGTTTCAAAACCCATTTTAGTGATGGCTTTGAGAATGTCCGGATGCAGTCGGGTCTGTTTAAAATTGTCCATTTATATTGTGCGCCTTGAAAGGAGATTAAGAAGTCGATTTTCGAGTTGGGAACTTATCCCTAAATTCATACAAATTAGTTAAAAGATAAAATGGTAATACAAGGCATCAGCAATGAAATGGCCATGCTATCCACCATTCGGCGGATGACTTATCTTCTACTATTTTAAAATAACCGGAAAACGAACGGGTGGCGAATTATTTTACAAACAAAATACCCCACGAAAGTGCGGCCTTAGTTATATTTTTCTTTTCTTTTCATAGATGCGCGTTTGGTCTGATCCAATTCCATTTTTCTTAGCCTAATATTATCGGGTGTCACTTCTACCAGTTCATCTTCGGCAATGAATTCAATGCATTGGTCAAGAGACAGCTGTTTAGGAGGGCGCAGAGTTATTGTATTATCGGATCCTGCAGCACGCATGTTAGTAAGTTTTTTCTCTCTTGTGATATTGATATTCAGATCACCATCTCTATTTCGTTCGCCAATGATCATACCATTATACACTTCTGTACCTACATTTAAAAATAATTCACCACGGTCAACCATTCCAATGCAAGCATACGTCGTAACTTTTCCATGACGATCCGCAACCAACGCACCTGAATTTCTTTGAGGAATAGGCCCGAACCAGGATGCGTGTCCATCAAACAATTTATTCATTATACCAGCTCCATTTGTATCCGTCATAAATTGAGACCTGAAACCTATAAGACCTCTTGATGGAATTGAGAACTCAAGATTGACACGACCCGTTCCATAATTTTGAAGATTTGTCATCCTTCCTTTTCTTGCAGAAAGTTTTTCAGACAAGATTCCAACCTTGTCTTCAGGAACATCTAAAAAAACTTTTTCCATCGGTTCGAGAGTTTTACCATTTTCTTCCTTGGTAATTACTTGAGGCTTTGATACCATAAACTCGTATCCTTCCCTTCTCATCGTCTCAATTAATACAGCCATTTGGAGTTCACCCCGCCCGCGAACCTCGAAGACATTATTTTTTTTCGTAGGTATTACCTGTAATGAAATATTTCTGAGTATTTCTTTATCAAGCCTCTCTGATAAGTGTCTGGTGGTTAAAAACTTTCCATCCTGCCCCGCAAAAGGACTATCGTTTACGTAAAACAGCATTGATACCGTGGGTTCATCTACCTTGATCCTTGGCAATGGCTCCGGACTTTCATTGTCGGAAATAGTATCGCCGATAGAAATCCCCTCTATTCCTGCGAAAGCAATGATATCCCCAGCTTCTACTTCATCAACCTGTATTTTATCTAAACCTTGAAAGGTATAAAGGGCAGAGAACTTTTGATTGGGTTTATGACTTTCACTGGTACATAATGAATAGGATTTATTCATAGACAATTTACCATTATTTAGTCTTCCAACAGCAATCTGTCCCACATAAGAATCATAGTCCAGACTCGTAATTAAAAACTGGGGTTTATGATCATCGAAGACCAGAGGCCCTTTGATATTTTCAAGAATGATTTCGAACAATGGAGTTAGATTTATTGATTCATGCTCAAGTTCATTGTGCGCTATCCCCCGTTTAGCATCGGTATATATAATTGGAAATTCTATTTGCTCATCTGAGGCATCGAGATCAATGAACAAGTCATATACTTCATTAATGACTTCATTAATCCTAGCGTCAAGCCTATCAATCTTATTAATAACTAAAATAATTGGTAAATCTTTTTCTAAGGCTTTCTTTAGGACGAACCTTGTCTGAGGTAAAGGTCCTTCACTCGCGTCGACCAGCAAGAGAGCACCATCCACCAGATTCAAACTTCTTTCCACTTCTCCTCCAAAATCGGCATGACCTGGAGTATCAACAATATTGATCTTTACTTTATTATAAAAAATTGCTGTATTTTTTGCAGTGATAGTAATACCGCGTTCTTTTTCAAGATCCATTGAATCCATTACTCTATCCACTACCTCCTGGTGAGCCTTAAAAGTACCACTCTGTTTTAACATTGCATCTATAAGGGTGGTTTTCCCATGATCTACATGGGCGATTATTGCAATATTTCTATAGTTTTCTTTTCTCATTTACTTAATAATAATTAATGATAATCCGGCCGATAAGGATGCGATAATCTTTATCTATATTTAATAATTAAGACTAATAAATAACATCCAAATTACGAAACTAAATAAGTTGGTGAAGGATTATTATCCACCCATCGGTCTATGAGGCTGACCAAAATCCACAAACAAAAATACTCGACGTTCATAAGTTACGATAACTCATCTTTAAGTAGCTTCAGCACTTTGTCAATATCTTCAGATGTTATTCCGTAATGAGTCACCATCCGAAATTTTCCAGGACTTATTTGAAAAAACAAGACCCCATTACCAGCCATTCTTTCCACAATGGTTTTACCATTGTCAGTCTTCATTTCAAAGTACACAATGTTTGTATGAATATTATTCAGATTGAGAAAAAGACCAGAAATATTTTGAATGCCTTCTGCTAATTTTCTAGCATTTTTATGATCATCCTTTAGTCTTTCAATCATGGTATCCAGCGCTTCCAACCCTGCAGCTGCGATAATACCAGCCTGACGCATTCCTCCCCCTAAAGATTTTCGAATTCGCCTTGCCTTAGCAATAAATTCCTGCCTGCCGCAAACCAACGAACCTACCGGAGCTGATAATCCTTTGGAGAGACAGAAAGAAATGGAATTTGCAACACTTACCAACTCTTTTACGGAGGTGTTTAAGGATGCTGCTGCGTTAAAAATTCTGGCTCCATCGACATGAATTTTCAAATGATGTTCTTTTGCAATATTCGATACAGAATCCATATAGGATATAGATAATGGTGCACCGAAGCAGCGGTTATGAGTGTTTTCCAGACATATCATTCCAGTTTCAGGGAAATGATCATCTTTTGTTCGAATTGCATTTTTAATATCAGTTAAGTCAAGTGTCCCATCCCTCTGGTTTTTTAATTGTCTGGATTGAATTCCTCCATAGGTGGATACTCCCCCTCCCTCATAAAGAAATGTGTGAGATTGATCCCCAAGAATAATTTCTGTCCCCCTGGCACATTGGGACAGGATACTAACTAAATTTCCCATTGTACCGCTTGGTACAAAAAGAGCTGCTTCTTTTCCAGTAATTTCTGCAGCACGCTCCTGTAATGCATTTACGGTTGGATCTTCTCCAAAAACATCATCACCAAGGGGAGCAGAGGAGATAGCTTTCTTCATGGAATCTGAAGGAAGTGTAACTGTATCGCTTCGAAGATCAATGATTTTCATATTTAATTATTTCTAATAGTTGGATTCACTTATTTTTAGTTCCGTTTGTAATTGTGTTAAATTGTAATAACTGTTATAAACGTAAAATTTAAGGTAAAAGAATGAATAAAATTGATTATAATAAGGAACTGGATTGCACCGGGCTTAATTGTCCATTACCCATCCTGAAAACGAAAAAACAAATAGATGCCATGGAAACAGGGCAGATCCTGAAAATGGAGGCAACAGATCCAGGATCCATTAATGATGTGATTGCCTGGACAAGACGTACAGGTAATGAATTGGTTTCCCAAACAGAAGATGGCGATATTTATATTTTTTATATTAAAAAATCCTGACTCCTAATTTTTTTAGTTAACATTATACTATGGTCTGGTCAAGGTATACAAAACAGTAAAAAGTAAAAATTGAAGTCGAAAATAATTCAAAACATTATTATATAAATCGATTGCAATAAAAGAGATTAAATGTCATCACTAAAATCTTATTCCGCAGATGATCTTTTTAGCTTTTTGACACAGAAAGAAGACATGATTGTTCTGGATGTCCGGAATGAAGAAGATTTTGGACGCTTTAGTGTAGAAGGGCCCTTTCCATTCGATATGGTAAATGTACCGTACTTTGATTTCATGGAAGAAGAAGATGCATCCGTAGCTAAAGTCTCTCATGAGAAACCTGTAAAGGTGGTTTGTGCCAAAGAAGGATCAGCACAATATGTTGGTGAGATTCTTATGAATCATGGATTCAAAGATGTAGCTTTTTTAACAGGCGGTATTAAAACTTGGGGCAACATGCTGACACCAAAAAGAATCAATCCAGAATCAGATGATTATGC
>DTUJ01000251.1 GCA_012964235.1 Fidelibacterota bacterium | reverse complement strand
TGAAAGATGTATTCTAGCACCAATCCCTTCTTCCCCGCTTATCAAAGACAAAGCAATGGCAACAGCCAGACCGCCGGCGCTCACATTATACGCTGATTGAATGAACCCCTCCTGAATGCTCTTAAGTAATACCTCGTGAATGCGCGGTTCCATAGCCAGATCAACAGTTGGAGGATTTACACGAATATCCGGGTAAAATTTCTGCATATATTTTGTACCGCCTAATTCCCCACGGTGGCTCCCCAATATTGAAATAAAATCACCTTCTTGTTTCAATCCGCCTGTCATGGGCGTTTGATTCTCCGGGATAAAACCGACACTGGTAATATGTTGGACACATTGATCGGTAAAGGGCAAAATGTGACGGTTCGCTATTGTCAGGCCCAAAACACGAACTGCTTCCTCCTGGCCCTTAAGAATTTCAATTCCCTTCCAACGATCCTTCTCTTCCTTCAAATCTGGAAAAATATTCCGTATGGATATTGCCACTGGTTTTGCGCCACGGCAAACGATTTGCCGAACAGCATTCGCAACAGTCAGTTTTCCACTTAGACGCGGTTCAAGAGATGTAAAATAATCGTTGTCAGCTGATGTGAAAACCATCATTCCAGAATTCGGTACAACAGAAGAAACAAGCCCATAGTTCATACTCCTGATGACCTTCCTTGGTTTTCCTTCTGTTAAATGCCAAGACTTTCTTTCTTCAGCAAAACGTGATAAGAGTTTTTTTAAGGGTGAAGAGTAAAATCTTTTTTCCTTTATTTTAGAAAAATCAGTTGTCTTCTTCTTGTCAGGAGTTTGTATATGATGGACGGAATCAAATGATATCTTATAATAATCAAAAACCGGTATCGAAAGAGAAAGAAATGATTTCTTTTGTCCAGAAACAGAAAAGATGCGGTCTCTCTGAATAACCCCGATTTTCCTTACCTTAAGACTTGATTCTTTTACATATTTTTTTATCTTTTTGTCACATCCAGCCTGGATAAAAACCAGAATATCTTCGTATGCACCCCAGTCTCTCAATTTCCCCACAAGATTTTTTGGATTTATCCCAGTGATCTTTACAGAAATCCCAACATTATGCGTCTGGGCAAAATTCACTAAAGCAGTTCCCAGCCCCTTTTCATCAATGATTTTCACACCTGAAAGCCATGGCTTTCCTTTAATCGTTTTTATCAAGGAATTGATACTAAAGTCACTTTTGGGATTTTTCCATGAATTTCCAGCTGTAACACAAAAGATTTCTGTACCGGCTGAAGGTGGTGTCGCTACAAAACTGTTTTTTTCATTGGTACCAACAGCAGCAGTTTGCAGGAGTGTGTATTCCTGTCCCTGATCAGGAACATTGATATTCCCACCCAGCTTTTTGATCTTGCTGGCCCTCCCCTGTCTTAAAAATTTGTTGATGACTGTATTATTCGGTTTAGATATATCTGAATAATACACTTGGAGATGATTACCAAAAATTGCCTGCTCACGGAGAGTGAAATCAACGTCCAGCTTCACACGGCCATTCTGTAAAAGGAGTTTGGTCCCTCCGGAAATCAGGATAGAATTTCCATTATCACATTGGATAACCGGATTGATATGGTTCCTCACTCCGTCATCAAGGCGCATTATCGTTTCAAGGTAGGGTCGCATTTTCAATTTATCCACATTGACCATGGCTAGAAACTCAAGTTCCAAATCAGTTGGTTTTACCCTCAAAAGATGGTTGATCGCAGACCGATCTGCGCCTTGAAGTAACTGTGCGTATGTTTTTTGTTTTTTAATGGTCAATCCTTACACAGGCTGAAGGAATAATGCGGGATTCTATTCATTTTTATTTATTTCATTAAATACTCTGTAGATTGATCAAAGTCAGGTAATCTGTTTTTCATCAAAAACCCTGGAGATATCATCCCATGAAAAGCCTTTTCTTTTTAAGAAATTCACTATTCGGTTTTTCTCTCTTTCCTGTAATTGGGAATTCCTGCGGATTTTCTTTTTTTTCAGATGATTCCCAAGCAGTGTATCAATGGGAAATTCGGTGTACATCCGGTTAATAGTATCCTCCACTAAATTTCGTGACAAATGGTGGTTTGAAAGTTCCACTCTCAAGATCGAAGGGCCGATCCCCTTGCTTCGTATCTTGTCCCGGGAAAAAGCTAATGCAAATTCAGAATCGTTCAAAATATTTTTCGCATCAAACTCCTCCAGTAATGGTTCAATATCTTGAATATCATAGCCCTTTTTAAGAAGGCGCCGCTTGAGTTCTGACAGGCTGCGCATTCTGAAACTCAACAAATTAAGTGCTGAATTCCTGAGCTTCTGTTTCTGTTCAGAATTCGTTAGTTCTTTTAGCTTGTTCGGAGTGAGTTCATCTCCTGGATGAACCGGGTTTGAGAGTAATACTTCCTCAGAGATTCCTATAAAAGTGCCATCATCAAATATAATTGTTCGGCGATCAGGATGACGAACCTGAGTTTTGATCTCTTTAATCCTTTGAGCCAGGAGCATCTCCCTGGTTATCCAAACCCATGAAGGCTTTGACCTTTGAAACAACTTTTTTCAATTCTTTGGGATTTTCTTTGAGATACAATTTTGCATTTTCACGACCCTGTCCAATTTTCAAATCCCCATAGGAAAACCATGAACCCATTTTTTCGATAATGTCTCCTTTGACAGCAAGATCAAGAATATCGCCTTCAAAAGAAATCCCTCGTCCATACATTATATCGAACTCCGTCATTTTAAATGGCGGCGCTACTTTATTTTTGACCACTTTTACGCGCGTGCGATTTCCAACCGATTCTGTTCCATCTTTTATAGTCGCTATGCGCCGTATTTCCATACGAATCGATGTATAAAATTTCAATGCCCTTCCGCCAGGTGTGGTTTCCGGATTACCATACATGACCCCAATCTTCTCCCGAATCTGGTTAACAAAAATAACACATGTGTTAGACCGGGATACTGTTCCGGTCAATTTTCGCAGAGCCTGTGACATCAACCTGGCTTGAAGACCAACATGAGTATCGCCCATCTCCCCTTCAAGCTCAACCCGGGGAACAAGGGCAGCAACTGAATCAATGACAATAACATCCAGAGCGCTGCTCCGGACCAACGTTTCGGTAATCTCAAGTGCCTGCTCGCCCGAATCTGGCTGTGATACAAGTAATTCTTCAGTATTGACACCAAGTCTTTTAGAGTATTCCGGGTCAAGGGCATGTTCCGCATCAATAAAAGCAGCGTATCCATCCAATTTCTGAGCTTCAGCGACAATGTGCAGGGCCAGTGTAGTTTTCCCGGATGATTCCGGCCCGAATATTTCTATGATCCGTCCCCGGGGTACTCCACCAATGCCAAGTGCCACATCCAGAGACAAAGCTCCTGTTGAAATAACATTGTCCATCAAAGTAGGGTGGTCATCACCTAAACGCATGATTGATCCTTTACCAAACTGACGGTCAATTTGGGATATGGATAGTTCAAGAGCTTTTGATTTTTTATCAGCTATTGTCATCTTCAATTCTCCTTTTGTCTTCAGGGGCTAAAAAATGGGTGCCTAAAATGCTATAAACCGGACCATCAGGAAATAACTCGCTCCTCGTGAACTGGACCCGGCTAACTGTCATTAAAATTGGATCATAAGTCGTTTGTAGAAATGCAGATATATCAGGAGTATGCTTGGGTGGATACTTTATACGGGCAAGTGTAATATGCGGTACAACTTTCTGCTCTTCAGCTGGAAAACCAAGGGGTTCCAAGGCAGTATTCAGGTCAGAAACTAAAGAAGTTAATGTTGCAGTTTGACCTGTCATCCCCAGCCAGAGCACCCGGGGCCTGGTTGGAACCGGAAAACACCCTGTTCCCGTTACAGTTAAATCAATCTTGGTATAGCGGGAAATAACCTTTGCAATAATAGAATTTAATTCATCAATCACATCAGGAGGGGCAAATCCAAGAAATTTCAATGTAAGGTGAATCTGACCCGTTATAACCCATCGAAGGTTTTTTTTCTGGTGTTTGACGGTTGTCTTCAGCATGTCCCTGAGGGGAATAATCTCATTTGGAACAGTAACTGAAATAAAGGTCCGCAGTAATCTTTCACTCATTTTTCAATGCAAGTCTAATCATATTCAATGCTACCTGACTACTGATTCGTTTATTAGAATCCCTGTCACGAAAGAAATTAAATTTCTTTATGGTAACTTCTTTCTCTGAACTCAACCCAATATAGATAAGTCCAACCGGTTTTTCAGGAGAACCTCCCGTGGGGCCAGCAATCCCTGAAATGGAAATTCCAAGATCAGTTTTAAACAGGGATTTTACTCCCTGGGCCATTTCTCTCACTGTTTCTTCACTCACTGATCCAAATTTTTCCAGCGTTTGTTTTTTCACTCCCAACAGTTCCATCTTTGCTTTATTGTTGTATGAAACAACTCCCCCAAGATAATAATCGGAACTGCCTGAAACGCCTGTGATCCTGTGACCAAGCAAACCTCCTGTGCACGATTCAGCTGTAGCAAGTGTCAATCCCAATTCTCTCAGTCGATTTCCCACAACTTCTTCCAATGATACATCATCGTATCCATATACATATTTCTCAATCACAGGTGTGAGAATCTCTTCCATATCCTGTATTATTTTTATATTCCGACAAGACAAACGAATATCAACTCCAGTTAATTTTGGCAGAAATGCAACTGAACATTGAGAATAATCAATATTTATTTTTTCATTGATTTTTTCCGCCAGGGCTGATTCCGGAATGCCGGTAGTTCGAATTGTCCTGGTAATTAATGGATTCGTAACCTGGTCCTTCAAAATTGGAATGACTGAATCATTTATCATAGCTTTCATTTCTTTGGGAACTCCCGGTAGAGCAAAAATATGGCAGCCGCCTTTTTTGAAATATAATCCCCTTGCTGACCCTAACTCGTTTTGAATGACTTCACCTTTTTGGGGTTTCATCGCCTGGTTTCGATTCACATCGGGAATTTTATAATTTATTTTGGAAAACCGGTCTGTTAAATCATTCCAATATTCTTCATCAAAGACAGGGGAATCGTCAAAATATGAGTAAAATGCGGAAGCAGTCACATCATCATGAGTTGGACCCAATCCGCCGGTTACGATAACAGCGGAAGCTTTTTTTGATAATTTTTCTAATTCAAAGATAATGTCCCTTTTATTATCCTGTATCGTATGATGGACTGTTATCTCAATTCCAATTTTTCCTAATTCTAAACCTATCCACGATGCGTTTGTATTAACAGTGAATCCTGAAAGTAATTCGTTACCAATTGTGATTAATGCCGCATTCATAACAGTAATAAAATCACATGTGTGAAAATCAGCGCTGCAGTGCCTGCTCCTACGTCATCCATCATGATTCCCAATCCCCCGGAATATTTTTCCATTTGCTTAATATATAGCGGTTTCCAAATATCAAAGAGCCGGAATAGTACAAAGGATATCAGTCCATAATAAAGTGACTTTGGAACAAAAAATAATGCAATCCACTGTCCCACCCATTCATCAATGACAACTCTTGATGGGTCAGGAGAAGAATTCTCTCTTGCCACTATGGTTGATGTAATTACTCCAATTACAAATATTATAGAAGTTAAAAGAATAAAATATATTGGTGTAATGTAATTAATCACCCCAAACCATACACATAATGCAGCCAGGCTTCCCCAGGTTCCTGGCGCAATTGGAAGCGTACCGACCTTACAGCACGTGGCGACCCAGTCGGACAATTGTTCTTTGTTCACAGGAATAGTTCAGGACGTAAACTGACGGATAGCAGCCCGATTTTTATACAAATATGAAATGCCTGTCCATACGGTAAATACAGTTACAGCTAACGTCAGATAGTAGATAATTTTCAATTTCAATATAATTCCAAACAGAATTGTCAACCACTCAAATGGAATTCCCTGCAATCCTAAAAAAAGAAGGATAAAAATTATAATAGAGATTTGAATAAACGTTTTTGCTTTTGCAATTTTTGTTGTTATCATGGAAATTCCATTTTTTTCCATAACCATCCGCAATCCAGTGACAAAAAGATCTCTGAAAATAA
>DTUJ01000250.1 GCA_012964235.1 Fidelibacterota bacterium | reverse complement strand
CCACTAACTGAGTAAGCCTCCAAATTGAATCAGCGCGTTCTTCTTTTGCTTCTTCTGCTGGTTGGTTGCACCCCGAGTGCGTACCAAGCCTTGCTTGAACATCAATTAAGTCCGGACAAACCCTTTTGTGATGCTATCGAACCGATACCACCTTCGCGTTTAAACGAGGTTTGGAAACGTTTTACTGAACCTCTGGAGGCGGGAAAGACAGGCATACATTTGTTAGAGGATGGGGCGGGTGCTTTAACTGCCCGGGGCTGGCTCACCGATAACGCCACCAAAAGTATTGATATACAATACTTTATATTCTCCGCCGATAATGTGGGATTGATTGCGATTGAACGTTTGCTCTTAGCTGCAAAAAGGGGCGTGAAGGTTCGCCTCCTGGTGGATGATTTGCTTGTTGATGGGGATGCGAATATTCTACAGGCAGTGAATGCGCATCCGAATATTTCGATCCGCATTTATAATCCATCCATTAATATAGGAAAAAGCTTTGTGGCTAAACTTGGAAACATAATAGTCAATTTTCGTGGTATGAATCAGCGGATGCACAATAAGACTTTTATCGTTGATGAACGTGTTGCCATTACCGGTGGCAGAAATATTGCGGATGAATATTTTGATTTCAATCGGGAATATAATTTCCGCGATAGGGATGTACTGCTTTTTGGACCTGCGGTTTCGCAACTTGATTCTTCTTTTGATGAATTTTGGCAATGTTCTTTGAGTATTCCTCTCGAACTTATTTTGGATGAACCTAAAGATTTTGAACCGGAAACACTATGGACAAAGCTCCACCAATATGCCTGTGATCCGGAGCGCTTTTTACCAATATTCCGACAGCGCATTTTAAAAGCGCCGGAAACCTTTGCAACCTTTAACCAACAAGGACACCTTATCTGGATTAAGAATGTTCGTTTTGTTTCCGATAAGCCGGGGAAAAATACTGATATACGCTCTCTAAGCGGTGGTGGTCTCTCTACGGATGTCTTGATCGGTTTGCTTGAGAAAGCCGAAAAGAATATCATGATTCAATCACCATACGTGGTGCTCACTGATCTTGGCTTAGGCCTCTTTCGGAATGCAAAAAACAGGGGAGTGCAGGTTCAGATACTCACCAATTCTTTGGCATCGACGGATAATTATACGGCCTTTAGCGGTTATTCAAGAGTGCGGAACGAACTCATTAAAATGGGTGTCGAACTCTACGAGTTTCGTCCTGACGCAGCCCTGCGAAGAAATCTGATCACTTCGCCTATTATAACTGATGCGGCGATGGGACTGCACGCAAAATCCATGGTCATTGATGAGCACGTCGTAATTGTGGGTACTTTTAATCTTGATCCAAGGAGTGCCAATTTAAATACCGAGTGTGTGGTTATCATCGACTCGCCGGAGCTTGGTGAACGTATGGCCAGACTAATGCGTGCAGATATAGCACCCGAAAATGCCTGGCCCAGTACTTTAGAGGACAATCCGGATGATAAGGCGAGTTTTTGGGCTGCCTTTCGTGTTTTTCTATCTAGAATTGTACCTAAAAGTATTCTCTAAAAATTTATTATATGTGGTATAGGATTTTCGATTGGCTGATGAGTAAGTTATGTTTAAGGAACCCGATTCAGGTAAGTAATTATCTCCTGAAAATTGATTCTTCCAGGTAAATTGAAGAGATGATTAAACATATTGTACCATTTCTATTGTTTATAGGGTTGGTGAGTGCCCAACCTAATCCTGATCTTGATCAGTTTATTTTAAACCGTATGGACTCTGGATACATACCGGGTTTGTCTGCGTGTGCAGTCGTAAATGGTCAGGTGACGTGGTCAAATAGCTATGGGACAGCTAACATGACTTTAAATATTCCTGTTACAGAGGACACGCACTTTTTATTGGCATCTATTTCTAAATTAGTGACCGCAACAGCTGTAATGCAGCTATACGAAGATGGAGAAATTGAGCTCCATGATTCTATAAACCAGCATCTTCCATTTACAGTGATTAATCCTTTTCATCCCGATACAGAAATAACCCTGTATATGCTTTTGACGCATACCTCCAGTATAAAAGAAGATTTAACGTTTTCAGAAGAGTACTCCATTTTCGGAAATAATCCAGAAATGGACTTAGAATATTTTCTTTCGAATTATTTGGTTCTGGGAGGGGAGTTTTATTCATTAAACAGCTATTACAATTACCAACCCGGGGCTCAATGGAATTATAGCAACATAGGATTTGCACTGATTGCCTTAATTGTGGAAAGTATAGTTGGTCAGTCATTTGAGGAATACTGTGAAATAAATATCTTTGATCCTCTTGGAATGGCAGAAACCTCATGGCATTTTGAAGACATGGATGAATCAAATGTTGCCATGCCCTATGAATGGATGCCGGGCTGGGAGGAAATGGGGCATTATTTTATTCCGTATTATCCTTCAGCACAACTTAGATCCAATATCAATGAACTCAGTTCTTTCCTTAGTGCTTATATGGAAAATTGGTCAGGATTGTTGAATGATGATACTATTGAATTAATGCTCACTGAACATATTGACGATGGCTGGAGCTGGATGAATATGAGCGAGGGATGGGGGCTTGGTTGGTATCATAAAATTATAAATGGAAGGGATCTTTGGGGTCATAATGGTATGATGTGGGGAGTTTTGACAGAGATGTTTTTTAGTCCAGAAGATAAGGTAGGTGTTATTATTTTAACTAATGGTGGTGACTATTTTGGAAGTTGGTATACTGACGTTATTGCCATTGAAAATGCCATCTTGGATTATGGGTATGAGTATTTGGCATTACATCAGGAGATAAATGTTAACTATAATGCTGGTTGGAATATTGTTGGACTACCTTTAGGGGTAGAAGATACACAGTACCAGACATTGTTCCCTGAAGCTTACACAGGTGCGTTATATTCTTATGATGGATCGTACCAGCCGGAAACAAATCTAATACTGGGGACAGGGTACTTGTTGCGACTTGCTGCCGGTGGGGTTATGGAGTTTACAGGCTTGCCCATCAATAATCTCACCTTATCCATTGTTGAAGGCTGGAATCTCATCTCTGGACTTTCAACCCAGATAGATGCAGACGTATTGTATAATACAGGTTTGATAGTAACAAATGGGATATACGAATATGACGAGACTTATATAAATGCAGAGACAATAGATCCGGGGAAAGGATATTGGGTTCGTGCAAATAATTCAGGTAATATCATTTTAACGAGTGAGTGATTCCCATTCTAAATTGATTCCACCCTGAGAGTAATCCACCCTTCAAATGTCAATTGCCTGGGGTTAATACATTCACACTGAACCAATTCCCCGAATCGGTAAGGCGATAATCTAAATGGAAACCCGCGTCTTCCGCCAGTTTCTGAATCTCTGAAAATGAATATTTATAAGAATTCTCGGTATGAATAGCTTCATCTTTTCTAAATGTAATGTCGTGTCCGGTATGGTTTAAATGAATTGTCTGATTACACTTGCTGATGAGATACATTTCAATCCGTCCAAGTTTATCATTGTAAACTGCCTGATGGTAGAAATTATCCAGATTAAAAGTACCCTCAAATTCCTTGTTAATTCTATGCAGTAAATTAAGGTTAAATTTTGCTGTGACACCCTTTGAATCATTATATGCTTTCACAAGCAATTCAGGTTCTTTTCTCAGATCAATTCCAATTAGAAGTTTATCCTCAACATTCATTCGTTTTTTAACCTGTTTGAGAAATCCTACTGCATCAATTCTATCAAAATTGCCAATACTGGAGCCTAACCAAAGAATCAGTTTAGGCTGTTGTCCATTACCTGTAATTAGATTCAACCCGTCTAAATATTCAGCTGTGATTGCCTGCACATCAAGATTCGGAAATGTATCCAGCAGATTCCTGGAACCTTTTTCCAACATCTCCGGTGATATATCAATTGGAAAAAATTGACAATAACCAAACTGTTTCAGCAATTCCCGGAGTAAAATTCCGGTTTTCACCGAATTTCCACTACCCAGTTCTACCACAGCCGGCGATTGGTCAAATAGGGCCGCAATCTGTTTCGAATTCTGTGTCAGGATTCGGGATTCAGTTCGGGTTAAATAATATTCCGGGAGTTCACTAATTTGTTCAAATAGTTCTGATCCTCTTTGATCATAAAAATATTTATATGACAGTGATTTGTTTTGACTGCCAAGCCCCTTTTCAACCTCCGCTTTAAGTTGCCGAGAAAAATTACCAATCTGCTGTTTTTTTTCCTGAAAGCGCGTCTCTAAAGGTGTTGACACCAAATGAATTCGGTCAGGAAAAATCTCAGATAACAGGCTGGACCATGTTTCTGCTTCCCTCTCTGGTTGAAACAGAGGCTGGAGTGATTTACACCGATTGTAAAGCAATTGATAGAAAGATTTATCAATTTCGGTTTTTTCCATCATTCCAGCTAATGCTTTAGTGTCACCTACTTCGAAATAGCCGGGATATGATGCTCCCAGAATACCCACTGAACCTGGGATTTCAGTGGAAATAACTGGTACTCCCAGCGATATGGATTCGGAAATTACGTTTGCTCCTCCTTCCATTTTAGAGGTGTGTACAAGCAGTTTGCTCCCTGCCAGAATGCGCAATGCTTTGCTCCGCGAAATTTCACCGATCCAGGAATACCTTGGATTGGAATTAACTTCAGCGCAGGCTATTGATTCCATGTGTTTATCTAGGGCAGCGCCAATATGAATGATTTCGATTTTAGAATGAGATGGTAATATTCGAGCGGCGTGAGCAGTTCGCAAAGGATCTTTAACCTCTCGTAAATGCCCAATTACACACACCTTAAATTTTCCTGTGTTTTTTGATCCGCTAGAGGATTTAACCGTATTCGATTGATAGATTACACGTGTCCTATTGTGTAAATAAGGCGGAATCTCCTTAATGCCCAGCGGTTGCAATACAATCAAACGGTTTGCCCGTTTCAGGCCATCCCAAACTTGAGTATTTTTATGGATATCTCGATATATATCTGTTCCTGCAAGGGCAACAATCAGTGGTAAGTCTGGGTGTTTTTTTTTAAAATTTTCAATAGAGGAATAACTCTTCCAAGCATGTAATACAATCAGTAAATCCATTATTTGCTTGTGATATTCGGTAATAATCCTGACAGTGTTTCCCAATTTCCGCAGTATTCGTGCCCAGCGCAAGGCAGTTATGCGGTTTCCCTTCCAGGAGTTAGGTGCTGCAGGCGTGACAATACATATTCTCATTTATAGGGCACAGGTGCGAAATCCGCTCCACACATCCCGCCGGTCAGGTGCATAATAGTTACGGTACGTATTGCGGATAAACCTGGAGCGTGTCGCCCAGCAACCTCCCTTTAAAACCTTGGTCTGCTTAAAGAGTGGTTGAGAATATTCTTTATACGGGTCGGGTGTAAATCCCGGATATGATTGAAAGGTGGTTCCTGTCCATTCCCAAACATTACCCAGCATTTGTCGGCAGCCAAAATTACTGTCAGATCCCGGATAAGCGTCCACAGGGACGGTGTTAAAATTCCGCCAGTCCAAATTGGCTTTGTGCTTACTTGCGCCCTGTGCTGCGACTTCCCATTCAGCTTCAGTGGGCAATCTGCGGCCAGCCCAGCGGCAGTAAGCAACTGCTTCAAACCAGTTGACGTGAATGACGGGATGATCCGGTTCCAATGAACACCATCGATCAAATACCCGTCTGTTCCAGGATCCATTTTTGTCCTTTCTCCAATATACAGGGTGAGTGAGATGTTCTGCTTGAAGCCATATCCAACCCTCTTTTATCCACAATTCCGATTGATTGTAACCTCCAGCCTCAACAAAGTTCAAAAACTCCCCTTGAGTAACGGGTGTGCGGGCAATACTGAAAGTCTCTACCTGAACAGGATGCTCCCATTTTTCATTATCAAAAACAAATGGATCCTTGGGCGAACCCCCTAACATAAATTCACACCTGTCGATTTGGACATCGCCTTGAATCGGTTTGAGTTTCATTTCAGTATTGTTATCATAATTGTTTTTAAAAGGATGTGGTAATTCAAGGGTCTGCCTGGTATATGTGAAGGCTTCCGTGTGCATATCTTCGTGATAAATGGAATAGACAA
>DTUJ01000249.1 GCA_012964235.1 Fidelibacterota bacterium | reverse complement strand
CATACTGTACGGGAATCTTTCGTGTACCTTGAGTCAATAAAACTACACAACCTACGATCACAAACATTATCGCAATTAGGATTATTTCACCGAGTAAACCACGAAGTCCCTCCTGGACGTAGACCACTTCTGTGATAATCACACTTGGGAATCTAGACATAATTCCTACCATAATAATTAGTGAGATTCCATTACCAATGCCCCTCTCAGTAATCCGCTCTCCAAGCCACATCATCAACATCGTTCCTGTGACAAGACTCACAATGGCTGTAAAAGTAAATACAATACCTGGATTGGGAACCACGGGGACAACTGCACCTTGAATAGTAGAGGTCATACTTCCCAAGAAAATAGATATACCGTAGGCCTGCATTGTTGAAATAAGAACGGTCCCATAACGTGTAAGCTGAGTGATCTTTTTTCTCCCCTCTTCTCCTTCTTTTTGAAGCCGCTGAAAATACGGAACGACGGCTCCCATTAACTGAATAATAATTGAAGCAGAAATATAAGGCATGATTCCTAAAGCAAAGAGTGTTGCTCTTGAAAATGCACCCCCCGCAAACAGGTCATAAAGTCCAAATAAGGTGTTCTGAAAATTTTGAATAGCTGCTCCTAAAGCTTCACCATCTATACCAGGGATAGGAATATGGGCCCCTATTCTTACAACCAAAAGTATACCTAAGGTAAAAAGAATCCTTTTTCGTAATTCAGGAATATTAAAAATATTTCGAATTCTATCTATCACAAGACTGTAACGATACCTCCGGCTTTTTCAATTTTTTCCTTTGCACCCTTGCTAAAAGCATTAGCAGTAATTGTAAGTGGTTTTGAAATATTTCCATTACTGAGGACTTTAATCGGTTTAAATGCAGAACGAACCAATCCATTCTTAAAAAGAATCTCAGCAGTTACACTATCCACATTCAGATTTTCAATGTCTCTTAAGTTAACTATCTGAACTTCTTTTTTGAACAAATGGTTGGAGAAGCCACGCTTTGGCAAACGCCTTGAAAGAGGCATTTGTCCTCCTTCAAACCAGGGTCTGCTTTTATGACCACTTCTCTGGCCAGAACCCTTGTGTCCCCTACCTGCAGTCTTTCCATGCCCAGACCCAGGACCACGTCCCTTTCTCTTTGTGCTTTTTGTTGCTCCCATCGATGGACTTAGTTTACCCAGCTTCATCAAATCTCCTCAACTTTCACAAGATAACCTATTTTATTTATCATTCCTTCGATCGCAGGTGAGGCAACTTTCTCAACTGTCTGATGCATTTTCCTTAACCCAAGGGCATCCAGCGTAGCTTTTGCCTTTGGTTTATAACCTATTCGGCTGCGAATTTGTGTGATCCGTATCTTTTTTTGTTTCTTTGCCATTATATCAACTGAAAACTTCTTTAACTGTAATACCTCGTTTTGTTGCTATTTTTACTGCATCCTGCAAACTTTCAAGTGCATTCATAACAGCCCTGGCAACATTTAACGGATTATTAGAACCAATAATTTTTGTTAAAATATTTTGTATGCCTACCTGTTCCATCACAGGACGTACTGCCGCTCCAGCAATGATTCCTGTTCCCGGAGATGCTGGCTTTAACATCACTCTACTCGCACCGAATTTTCCAATAATTTTATGGGGAATAGTACCATTGATGATCGAAATCCGGCGAATATTCTGTTTCGCATTCTCTTTCGACTTTGTAATTGCTGAAATAACCTCATTTGCTTTCCCAAGTCCTATTCCTACATGACCTTTTCCATCACCAACTACAACTAGAGCGGAAAATCGAAATCGTCTTCCCCGAGAAGTCACTTTTGAGACACGGTTAACTCTTACAACAGCCTCTTCCATTAGATCTAATTCAGCAGGATTAATCATTGCTAAAATTCTAGACCACTCTCACGAGCTGCCTCAGCAAGTGCTTTTATTCTTCCATGGTATGGATATCCATTCCGATCAAAAACCACTTTTTTAATTTTCATTTTAATTGCCCGTTCAGCAAGAGCAATACCAACAATTTTACTACACTCAACTTTTGATGTTGCTTTTTTTATTTCTTTAGCTAAACTTTTATCTTTGGAAGAAGAAGAAATAAGAGTATTCCCTTGAAAATCATCAATTATTTGAGCCTCTATATTCATATTACTACGATAAACACACAATCTGTACCGATCAGTATGAAACCAAGCCGTTTTTTTACTTCGGTTTCGACGATGCGAAAACCGAATCCTATCTTCCTTGATTTTACTCATACCTGTTGATCACCTACACCAACAGTTTTGCCTTGTTTTGATCGGACATATTCCCCTTTATACCGAATACCTTTACCCTTGTAAGGCTCTGGTTTTCTAAAAGAGCGAATCTTTGCAGCAACCTCTCCAACCACTTGTTTATCAATCCCTGACACTTTGATTTCAGTTCTGTTTGCTGTAATTGAAATCCCTTCAGGAGGTTCAAACAATATATCATGAGAAAAACCGATTTGTAATTGCAACCTGTTTCCTTGGTTACTTGCTTGATATCCAACCCCTATCAATTCCAGCTCCTTTGAAAACCCCTCTGATACACCAGTAACGGCATTTGCAAGTAACTGCCTTATCGTTCCATGAATTGAACGCTGTTTCCTTTCATCTGATGATCTCTCTACGATCAACTTGTTATCTGTATGAGAAACACTAATACCACTATGAATAGCTACTTCCAACTCACCGTTCGGACCTTTCACTTTTGTGCAGTCCTTTTCAATCTTAACCTTTATTCCCTCAGGAAGATTAACTGGGTTTTTACCAATTCGTGACATAATTCCCTACCAAATATTGCAAATTAATTCTCCACCTACATTAAACTTTTTTGCTACTTTATTGGAAACAATCCCTTTGGAAGTAGAAAGTATTGCTACTCCCAGGCCATCAAGAACCCGGGGAATTTCATTTGCCCCTACATAGATTCTGCATCCGGGTTTACTTACACGTTTTAATTCAGAGATAACTGGTTTACCATGATGGTCGTATTTTAAAAAGATTCGAATCGTCACCTTTTCACCATCAGAGATGAATATAAAATCTTTTATGTAATTCTCTTCTTTTAAAACGTAAGCAATACGATTTTTCATATTGGATCCTGGGATATCTACCCATCGTTTTTCAGCCTTTAGGGCATTTCGAATTCTGGTTAAAAAATCAGCAATTGGGTCTGTCATTGTCATTTTTGAATAAACTCCTTACCAGCTCGCCTTTGTTACACCAGGTATCTCACCTTTTAGTGCCATTTCTCTAAAACATATTCTGCAAAGCCCAAATTTTCTCATATAACCATGGGGACGACCACAATTAAAACAACGATGGTAAGCCCTCGTTGAGTATTTTGCTTTTTTTCTCGCTTTGCTGATTAACGATTTTTTTGCCATTTGAACTATTCAACTACCTCTTTTTTGACGGGTTTTTCTCTAAGTGGGAACCCAAGTTCCTTTAATAACAAGTATGCCTCTTCATCTGTTATAGCTGTAGTTGAAATGGCAACATCCAACCCATGAATCGCATCAATTTTATCATAATCAATTTCTGTAAATATAATTTGTTCATTTATTCCAAAATTATAATTTCCTCGACCATCAAATGACTTAAATGAGAATCCTCTAAAATCTCGAGTCCTTGGTAAGGCAATTGCATTCAGGCGTTCAAAAAATTCATACATTCTGTTGGATCGCAATGTAACCATCGCGCCCACCGGATTACCTTTGCGTATTTTAAAGTTTGATACGTCCTTTTTGGCTCTGGTTACTACCGATTTCTGTCCAGAAATTAGGGTGAGCTCTTCAACTGCACTATCTAAAGCTTTTGAATTAGTTTGGGCATCACCAATACCCATATTTAAAGTAATCTTCTCAAGTTTTGGAACCTGCATAGTGTTTGAATAGTTAAACTGACTTATCATTTTGTTAACAATTTTTTCCAAATAAAAAATCTTCAGATTCGGTGAATAGATTCCTTTTTTACCCTTCTTACTGCTTGAAGATTTAGTATCATTCACGTGTGTTGGAACAGATTTTATTTTTTCCCCCGAAGATATTTTAGAAGATTTCTTCATTTGAGTATTTTTAATTTTTTTTTCTTCTGCCACAATTACAACTCTATTTCTTCTCCGGTTTTTTTAGAAATTCTTACCTTGGTTCCATCATCAAGAAACTTATACCCTATTCGTGTTGGCTGACCTCCATGAACAACGGTTACATTGGAAATATGGATACCCGCTTCCTTTTCTACAAAACCACCACTTGGATTTTCCTGTGTTGGCCTGGTTGCACGCCTGATAAAATTAACCCCTTCAACAATCACCTGATTAAGCCTGGGAAATACATGAAGGATTTTTCCCTCTTCTCCCTTATGGTTTCCGCTGTTAACACGGACTATCATTCCCTTTTTCACATGCACCTTAAAGTACCTCCGGAGCCATTGAAATAATCTTCATATATCCTGCTTTCCTTAATTCCCGAGCTACTGGCCCAAAAATCCGTGTACCGCGCAGTTCACCTACCTCGGTTAATAATACTGCTGCATTATCATCAAAACGAATATAGGTTCCATCTTTCCGACGGATTTCCTTTTTAGTCCGAACAACAACTGCCTGAGTAACGTCTCCTTTTTTCACAACACTGCCTGGTATAGCCTTTTTCACAGTTACAACAACAATATCACCAATGGAAGCATACCGGCGACGGCTGCCACCGAGTACTTTAAAGCACAAAACTTCTTTTGCTCCCGAATTATCTGCTACTTTTAATCGTGTTTCCTGTTGAATCACAATAATTATCCAATTTTTTCTGATTTACGAATGATTTCACTTACCTGCCAGCGCTTAAGTTTGCTAATCGGATGAATGGATGATATTTTTACGATATCTCCCAAACTGGGCTCAACTGATGTCACGTGAGATAAGTATTTCTTGTAATGTTTCACAAATTTCTTATAAAGGGGGTGTCTCACCTTTCGTGTTACTTTTACAGTTACTGTTTTATCCATTTTGGTACTCACTACCTCACCCATCAATGTTTGCCTTCTACGTTTCACTTCCATAGTATCTACTTCTCACTTCTTTCAGTCCGGAGACCTAAATCAAACTCACGGAGAACTGTTTTAATTTGGGCATTTTCTTTTCTCAGGACTTTAATTCCTAATGGATTTTCCAACTGTTGCAACGACTTTTGAAAGCGTAGATTCTGCAAAGCATCCAGATTATCCTGTAGTTTGTTTTCAAGCTCGGCTTGATTCATTTCGTTTAACTCACTTTTTTTCACAATGCTTAAAATCCCCTTCGTAAAACCATTCTCGTTTTAATTGGTAGCTTATGAGCGGCAGAACGAAAAGCTTCCTCTGCTTCCTCTTTTGAAATGCCTTCCACTTCAAATAAGACTCTGCCGGGCTTCACATTCGCAATCCAATATTCAGGCGGTCCTTTCCCTTTTCCCATTCGTGTTTCCGCTGGTTTTTTTGTAATGGGTTTATCTGGAAATATTCGGATCCACATCTTTCCAATATTTCTAACCATTCGGGAAATTGTAATGCGCGCTGATTCAATTTGCCGTGCAGTAATCCAACCAGGCTCTACAGCTTTTAATCCAAAACTTCCAAAAGCAACATAATTACCTCGGGTGGCTATGCCGCGACGATGCCCACGGTGATGTCTTCGATATTTACTTTTTTTTGGTTCTAACATTCTTCTTTAAACAGAAACCATTCCGTTACAGATCCAAACTTTAATTCCAATGACGCCATAAGTCGTGTGAGATTCTGTGAATGCATAGTCAATATCAGCCCTCAGTGTGTGTAAAGGCACACTTCCACTCATAAACCTTTCACTTCGTGCTATTTCAGCGCCGCCCAGGCGACCAGCAACATTTATTCGGATCCCCTGTGCTCCCATTCGCATCGTAGATTGAATTGTTTTATTAACTACTCGTCGATAGGAAATTTTCTTTTTCAATTGGTGGGCAATGCTTGAACCAACAAGCGCAGCATTCATCTCCGGTCTTTTGACCTCTGAAATATTAACTTGGACATTATCCCTATTAGAAAGCTGTTTCAATTCTTTTTTTAAACGATTAACCTCTTCCCCACCCCTTCCGATAACAATTCCTGGACGGGCTGTGTGAATTAAAACAGTTACACCCTTGGAAGTTCGGGTAATATTGATTTGAGAAACACCCGCATTTGGAAGACGATGTTTCAAATACTTCCTTATCCTGACATCCTCCACCAATTCTTCATGGAAAGACCCTTTATGTGCATACCA
>DTUJ01000248.1:11114-27070 GCA_012964235.1 Fidelibacterota bacterium | reverse complement strand
GTTGCTTGGAAGCCATACCATGATTTTTTTTGGTCCGATCATCACCGCATTTATTAATGCTGAAGGATATTATCGTGCTGCAGAAATATTTGAAGACCCAGAAAATGTTGAAAAATTGATTACTGTGATTGAATTACTTGAAAAAGAAGCCACAAATAAAACCCACGATATTACACTCCCGAAAAACCCCGGAGTGAGTAATGTCTCTATGGAGTAAAAATGAAAGATAAACAATTCTGGATCATTGGAGCGGCAATTACGGTCGCATTTTTGATCTTCTGGATGCTTGGTCATCCGGGATTCAACAGTGAACGGATCGTTATGTTTGTTGCTATCGTTGGAATGGCAGGAACATTGATCTATTACATCCGCATTGCTAAGAGAGGAGAGTCTTTTTTCTTAAGAACCATTCCCGGATTGAAAGCAGTGGAGGAAGCAGTCGGACGATCCACCGAGATGGGGAAACCGGTACTCTATGTGCCTGGGATCATGGACATGGATCAGGTAGAAACTGTTGCCGGCGTCATTGTCCTTGGACATGTTGCCAGGATGACGGCACGCTACGAAACATCACTGAATGTACCTGTATCGCGGTCAATTGTGATGAAAGCCGGACGGGAATCTGTGCGGGAATCATATACGTTAGAAGGTCGCCCCGACCTTTTCCACGAAGATATCGTACATTATCTGACCGATGACCAGTTTGCCTATGCCGCCGGTGTGAATGGAATTATGAATCGCGAAAAACCGGCCGCCTGTCTTTATATGGGGAAATTTTATGCGGAATCCCTTATTCTTGCCGAGACCGGAAATTCAATCGGAGCCATCCAGATTGCCGGTACAGCGTCACAGGCCCAGATTCCGTTCTTCGTTACCGCTTGTGACTACACCCTGATCGGTGAGGAGTTTTTTGCCGCCAGTGCATATCTTTCTCAGAAACCTGAACTCCTGGGCGGAGTGAAAGGTCAGGATATGATGAAAGCCGGAATCATCACCGTCATCATTTTATCAGTTATTTTACGTCTATTCCATGATTTAGGATGGATCGGGTGGGATGTGCTTAACTTTTTAACGGTACAGTAGGAGGAAAACTATGATCTGGAAGAGACAGATACCGATTCTCATTGTTACCGTTATCGGACTTTTAACATTATTCGGATGGTTTATTGAGCAACCAACTATCCAGGCATTTGTAGATGACGATGCTACGCAGTGGTATGATATTCTCGCAAGTTTTGCCATTATCCTAGGTGCATTGAATCTGTTAAAACTGCAGGGAAGAAAAGTAATCAAACAGCAGGAAGGCTGGGGTTACAGTCTCTTTGCCATCGGCGGATTCATATTCTCGATTTTGGCTGGATTCGTCATCAAGGGAAGTGAATCTGTTGCCTGGGGTGCTCATGTAACCAGTAAAGGTACGCTTTTTAAATGGATGTTTGAATATATGTTCACTCCATTATCCGCAACAATGTTTGCTCTTCTGGCATTCTTTGTTGCATCCGCTTCGTACCGTGCTTTCCGTATTCGCAACTTTGAAGCCACATTGCTGTTAGTGGCCGGGATCATTATCATGCTGGGGCGTGTCCCTATCGGGAGTTACATATCGTCCTGGTTTGTGATGTACATTCTTGTGTTGGTAATCGGCATTGCCGTGAACGCAAAGTTCGGGAATAAAATGATCACATTCAGTAGTGTCCTGGCAGGATTACTTATTGTTACAGTTGCAGGGATGCTGACCGGCTGGCCCATAGATCAGCCCGGGATATTTTACCTGCCGATTATACAGGAGTGGATTTACTACAATCCAAATGTTGCCGGAGCGCGTGCGATCATGATCGGGATTGGACTGGGCATTTTCGCCACGTCCATCCGATATATTCTTGGAATTGAAAAATCCTATATTGGAGAGTAAAGCATGAAAAAGATTACAAATTTTATTCTGAAAATTGGAGATATGGACCGGCGATGGATATTTATAATCATTGCGCTTGTGGTTCTGCTCCCGTTGTTTTTTCCGATTGGGCTGCCGATTCGCCCAACGGATTCTACACAAACTGCCTACGATGCAATGGATGACCTTGAGCACGGTTCGAATGTGCTCGTTTCGTTTGAATACGGTCCCAGCACCAAACCGGAAATTCATCCCATGACCTATGCTGTATTACGGCATTTATTTAAAAACGGTCATAAAGTGTACATTACTTGCCTCTGGCCCGATGGGCAGTTTATGGCAGAGGAAGCGATTGAGGAGATTGCCGAACAGGAATTTAACCTCACATACGGCAAAGATTACGTTCTGCTTGGCTTCCGTCCTGGTAATGAAGCCGTGGTAAAAGGGATCGTAAGCAATATTAGGAAATTGTATTCCACTGATGCACGAGGAACCTTGACAGATAAAATACCCATGATGGAGGGAATCAACCAGTTGGTGGATTTTGACTTTATTTTCACTGCATCTGCGGGATACCCCGGGACAGTGGAATGGGTACAGTACGGTGCAGACCCGACTGGAGTTCCAATGAGCACAGGTGTGACCTCCATTCAGGTGAATGAAGTGATGCCCTATGTTCAAAGCGGACAGGTGAAAGGTATCCTGGCCGGAATGCCCGGTGCCGCGGAATATGAAAAGCTGGTGGGTGTCCCCGGTATTGGCACCAGCGGGATGGATGCACAATCCATTGCCCATTTGGTCATTGTACTGTTCATCATCTTTGGAAATGTTGCTTTTTTCATTGAACGGCAACGCCAGAAAAAATATTAAGGCAGGAGGGAAATAAGATGACTTTCGGAACAATTCTTGGAGCCTGGGTCGCCGTATTTTTGACACTGGCAATCTTTTCCTATTTGTATAAAGATAATCCGTTTTACAAAGTAGCAGAACATGTTTTTGTCGGTATATCAGCAGGGTACTGGGCGTCCATGTTCTTCTGGACCCAGATCCAGCCCAACCTGTTTGGCCGGCTCTGGCCTGCCAGTGGATACAATGCCGATTCCTTCTGGTATAAAATTTACAATGGTCTGCACTTCCTTACATCCACTGTTTTTCCTGCAGGAGGAATTGACAAAGGACATGACATGCATTTGATCTATCTTATTCCATTTGCACTGGGGATTATGATGCTGTTAAGTGTGTCGTCAAAATTGTCCTGGTTTGCCCGCTGGGGAATTGCCTACACTGTTGGAATGGCTGCTGGTCTCCGTGCTTACGGATTTCTTAATTCAAACGTGATTGGGCAGATCAAGGGATCTGCGATGCAGTTTGTAGGCGGTGATATTCCGTTTTTTGCTCTGATAGGAAACAGCATTTTCAACAATATTGTCATTTTAGTTGGTACGATCGCTGGACTGGCATACTTCTATTTTTCGAAGGAACACAAGGGTGCATTCGGAAAATTGACCAAGCTTGGAATTTACTTCCTGATGATCAGCTTCGGCGCTTCGTTCGGGTTTGCAGTCATGGGACGTATCTCCCTGCTCATCGGTCGGTTTGTGGACCTCATTGATTATTCCAAAGCGCAATACAACCATGCCACCATCTGGATACTGGTAGTTATGATTATTCTTTTGGGTTACAATGCAATGAAAGATCGAGATAAAAATTTACCTGTGAGCAAAGATGTCGCATGATCATCTTTTAGATGTAAAAGACCTAACCATTCAATATACTATCGAAGGAAACCTGGCTTCTGTTGTGGACCAGGTTTCTTTTTATATAGATCCAGGTGAAATAATTGCATTGGTGGGCGAATCAGGGTGTGGGAAAACTCAAATTGCTTTATCCCAGGCGGGACTCCTTCCGAAAGCTGCTCATATAAGTCAAAGTTCAATCAATGGTATTCAAACGGCAATGATCTTCCAGGATCCGCTGAATGCTTTGAATCCCGTATTAAAGGTGGGAACTCAGATTCTAGAGGGGATAAAAAATAAGGTTAAAAGGAATAAGGGTGAAGTTGTTCGATTATTGAATGCAGTGGGGATTGATGAACCAGAAAAAAGATATTATCAATACCCTCATGAATTTTCAGGCGGAATGCGGCAGCGGGTTCTCATTGCAATTGCACTGGCGCGAGACCCTGATCTGCTCATTGCTGATGAACCAACAACAGCTTTGGATGTGACCATCCAGGCCCAGATCATTGACCTGCTGAAAGAATTTAATGAAAATCAAGGTGTAAGTATTTTATTTATTTCCCATGACCTGTCGTTAGTGAAATCATTTGCTCAAAGAACCATGGTCATGTATGCCGGCCGGATTGTTGAATCAGCACCGACGGATGTACTGTTTTCTACACCACAACATCCTTACACAAAAGCATTGATTCAGCTATCAAAGATGAAAAAAAATAACAAGGGAGAATTTTCCTCTATCCCCGGGGTTGTTCCCCTTCCGTTACATTATCCTAGTGGATGTCGTTTTCATCCGCGATGCCCGTCAGCAATCCAAGAATGTGCAGAAAAAGAGCCGGACATTATTTTAAAAGGAGACCATTCCTGGGCTTGCCCAATTACTTAGTGGCTATTTTTTGGAGATATCTTTTCCACCATTTTAATCCCCATGTTTTCCAACTCGTTGAGAACTGGATCATAAATTTCCTTCATTATGGGAATTTGGATACCTGTTAAGGTTATTTTCCCGGTTAAAATAAGTTTTACTCCAATGGCAAGGGGTAAACTTACTGTACGCGCCATGGAAGAATCGCCCTTTGGTATTCCATAATCAATCAGAGTTGAGGTGATGAACTCTTTCATTTTCTTTTTGTTTTCAACTGTAAATTTGTGTTGAAGCAGGATCATGTCTTTCTCACCTTCTTTGTAGAATAGTTTTTCCTGAAGACGGTCGCTGAGGATATCCAGTGGGTTGTCATGATTCGTCACAGATTCATCACTGAAAAGTCCTAACCATTCCAAACGGTCTAAAATGGGGGAAGCTATTTCAATATTCAATATTTCAGCTGTTTTAACCCTGATATTATCTGATTCTGATGCCCCAACCAGTTCAGCTAACAATTGCTGGAAGGTCATTCCCTTTACTTTTATAATGGGTGTTTCATCCACCAGGCCAAGGTCAACAATTGCTTTTAAAGTAGCGCACCAGCCGATATTTCGATATGTGCCGCGCATAACAGTGAGTGCATCATGTAAACCGTACAAATTTTTATAAGGGAGGGAATCCCTATTCGGATAAACCTCAAAATTTCCCAATTCATCAACCTCCTCTAAGCGTGGGTTTACAAACAGGTTTTTTCCTTCGATAATTATATTTTCTCCATTTTCGAGGTAGTGGGCAGAATTTCTGGAAGCCAGGACTACACCTTTCGGACTCCATGAAAATTTATATCCAAAGGGATTATCATTATCTTCCGGTGCAGGCAGTCCACCACAATAGGAATAAAAATGAAGGATCTTTCCACCCTCAGAGTGTACCTGGTCAATAATCTTCATGGCGGACATATGGTCAATCCCAGGATCCACTCCTATTTCATTCAGGAAAAGAAGACCTTTGTTTTTTGCTTCTGAGTCAAACACTTGCATTTCTTTGCTCACATAGGAGGTGGTAGCCATATGGGTATTTTGAGCAAGGCAATGTTCTGCAACTTTTACATGATGTATCCAGGGCAGGAGACTGATTACAATATCATTGCCTTTAATCAGTTCCACCAGTTTAGCTGTGTTGTTTATATCGAGGGAAATAGCGATACCGTTTTCATACCCTTTAACGAGTGCTTCTGCTTTGTGGAGGGTTCGGGAGGCAACAGTTATCCGAAAATCTTTGTGACCAAGTAAATAGTGTACTCCGGGTCTGCTAACCAATCCCGCACCTAAGACAAGAATATTTTTCATGAGTTTTCCTTTTTTAGATATTTTTTCATATAGATGTAATCTTCGGTCAATTTCCCCTGATGAAGAATCAGCCCTCGTTTCATGGAAGTAGGAAGTTTCAACTCCTCAAGGGATACATTAAAGTTTTCTTGAATGAGAAGGGGGATGAATTCTCTTAATACTCTCGAAAATTCTATTGAAGACTCTTTTGAAAATTCACAGGGTAGATTATCCACAGCCATTATTGTTATGCCATTCCGTAGAGTACCATCTTTAAACTGTTTTTCAGCTGGGAAATAAGTATAGGTAGCACTGTCCGGATACGTGGATTTATGAGTGATTTCAATGGAGCCTTCAATGTCACAACTGATATCCCCGATGACAGACAGGTTCCCATCAGGATGCTGGTTTAAATAATCTTTGGTAACAAGCCGGGGATATTTTTCTGTCCAGTAAATACAATTGACCAAAACATTAATATAAGGGAGCCACGATGAAAAGTTCCCGGTGTAATTTTCAGGATTATCGTAATAATCCCTCAAATCAAATTTTCCGTTTTTGGGGATAACCATGTGTTCTTCCTTAAAGACAAACTTGAACAATGTTCCGTCCCAGGAAGTTAATGAAGAGAAATTTTTTGCTAATTCTGTTGGAGAAAGATCCTTGTGCGGGAGCAAATCAAATAGTTCCTGAGCACCACAGGAGACATTTCCATAACCGGCAAACCCAAAAACCACCGGGCCTAGATCTTTAGGTATTCCGTTTTTTTGCAGATCATGGGCAACGGATTTAAAGTGCATTTTTGCCTCTTCAACAGAAGAATACTGGTATGCCTGTTTTATTTTTTCGAAGGGTGTGTGGATACCTTGAAGTTTGAGTTTTTCTCCATAAGCATGGATCGTTTCTATCAATCCAGCGAGTCCGGCATATCGCCCGAAAAAAATCAATCGCTGGTTCTTTTCATTAACAATTTTTTCATAATCAATCAAGTTGCATTTCAAATCCATCATACGTTGGAGCATTTTCATATTATAGGATTGACCTTTTATGGTGTGGGAGAAAAACAGGTACGTCTTTTCTTCCTGGAGTAATTCAACTGGAATTTCCTTTACTGCCAGAATGATATCTGCCTCATGGAGAGTCTCTGAAATCACCGCTCCAGCTTGTTCATAAGGATGGTCAGAAAAAATACGCAATTTGGACGGTTGTATTGAAATCGTACAGGTGTTTTCATTGAGAATAGTTTTTACATCCGCAGGAACAAGAGGTGCTCTCCGTTCCCATTTATTATGATCCTCCCGACGGATTCCAATAATTTTTGCTATACTCATATGTTAAATGGATAATGCAAATAGATTTGTTTAATAAAGGCAGAGAATTTAGTATTTTGACTGAATGAATGACTATGGAAAAAGGAAGAATATTTACTAAATAACTAGGCAACCTGAATGATATATATTCACTACTGGGAAAATATAACTAAACCAATGATAGAAATCTTTCCCAGATTATAATGATTCATTGTAAACTTTCACCCGGTTTTGTCAAAAAAACATTAGATATATAAGGTATTTACATGTCAACACTTTCAATTGCAGGTTACGGTGATGAATTAACCGTTAACGGGATTCGAATTGGGGATCTTTCGCCTGCAGATCATGAAGCTATTGAAAATGAAAAAGGAGGGCGTAATTACAAACCTTTAGAGGATGTGGTCGTGTCCCATGTACGGAATTCATCTACTCTGGTGTGCCGTAAACCGGATCCGAAAATGGTTCGTGCTTTTATTGAAGAAGATATCATTGACGGTCTTTGTTGTTACTCCGCTGTCAACCAAGGGCAGTTAAACCAGACAATCATTGACGCGGTTGTTCACCATCTTACAATAGAAAAACTTCCCACCGTTCCACGTTCTATTCGGCATAAATACATGGCTGCTTTTCTTCTGGCTTCCACTGCATTAACGAAAATGGACCGGGTTATTCCAAAAGTTGCGGGAGTAGAAGCAGCGGAACTGATTTTCAAAACAGCCCGGCGTTGGGGATATCAGGTAAAAGGAATTCCCTCAGGAGAAGCGATTATTGTAGGTGCGAAGGGGAATTTTCATGGTCGAAGCATGACTGCAGTTTCAATGTCTGATGATCCGGAAGCAAAAAAAGATTTTGGTCCGTTTGTCCCGGGTATCGAATTAGTGCCTTTTAATGATGTTATTGCACTTGAAACATTGTTCAGGCAAAAAGGAGAGCGTATTGCAGCATATTTGGTGGAACCGATTCTGGGGGAAGCAGGAGTTATTATACCCGATGATGATTATTGGACTATGGTAGCGAGACTTTGCAAGGAGTACAATATCCTCCTTGCAATGGATGAGGTGCAGACGGGATTTGGCCGTACGGGTGCTCATTTTGCTCATCAGATTTATGGGATTAAACCGGATATCATGGCTTGTGGAAAAGCCGCCGGTGGTGGAATATTACCGATCTCATTTGTAGCCGGGAGGAGTGATGTTTTGGGTGTATTAACTCCAGGATCAGAAGGATCAACATTTGGTGGTTATCCCTTAGCTTCAGTAGTATCAGTATTTTCAATTAAAGTGTTAGTTGAAGAAAAATTAGCTGAAAATGCCATGCTGAGAGGAAGTCAGTTGTTGGAACATTTTAACAATTTGAAATCTAAGTTTCCTGATAAAATAAAGGAAGTCAGGGGAAAAGGTCTCCTCACTGCTTTTGAAATGTTTGACGATCCGAAACTGGACGGACATAAAGTATCATTAGAATTGTTAAAACAGAATGTTTATGCAAAAGAAACTCATCATAGCATTATAAGAATTGCTCCTTCTTTAACGATAAATGCAGTTCAAATTGATCAGATTGCCGGAGCAATCCAAAATGTTATAGGAAGTTTGTAAATAATTGAAAATATTTTTTTTAAGGGGAACTAATGAATATATTGAATGAATTGGGATTAAGTGAGTTGAATTATGGCGCATGTTCCGGAGAGGGGAAATGGTCGAAAACTTCCGATGCAGGAGAAATAGTTTCAATCAACCCTGCAAACGGAAAAAAAATTGCATCGGTTTTCCAATGTTCAGAATCAGACTATAAACGGATTGTTAAAGATTCTGCAAAGGTATTTAAGGATTGGAAAAAAGTACCTGCTCCGGTTCGTGGGGAATTGGTTCGCCAGATGGGAGATGCACTGCGACAGCAAAAGGATGCTCTGGGGAGTTTAGTGAGCCTGGAGATGGGCAAGATCAAACAGGAGGGTGATGGAGAAGTACAGGAAATGATTGATATAGCAGATTTTGCAGTAGGTCAATCCCGGATGCTTTATGGTAAAACCATGCATTCCGAAAGGCTGGACCACCGAATGTACGAGCAGTGGCATCCACTTGGGATCGTCGGTGTTATCTCCGCCTTTAACTTTCCTGTAGCAGTGTGGGCCTGGAATGCCTTTATTGCTGCTATTGCGGGAGATACAGTTATTTGGAAACCATCTTCTTCTGTTCCTCTAACTGCTGTTGCTGTGCAAAATATCTGCAACGAAGTGATGAATAGAAATGGATACACCGGTATTTTCAGCATTATTATTGGAAAGGGATCAACAATTGGGGAAAAATTAATAAATGATCGTCAGATTCCTCTGGTTTCCTTTACAGGTTCATGCAAAATGGGCAGACATGTGAGCAAAACCGTTGCTGGGCGATTTGGAAAAACAATTTTAGAGTTAGGAGGAAACAATGCTCTTATTGTTGATGAAACTGCCAATATGGATTTGGTTATCCCTGCAGTTGTTTTTGGGGCAGTGGGGACGGCAGGTCAACGGTGCACATCCACCCGCAGGGTGCTGGTTCATCAGAAACGTTACGATGAGCTCGTTTCGAAATTGGTTCATGCCTATGGACAGGTAAAATCCGGTGATCCTTTGGATTCTGATACATTGATGGGACCCTTGGTGAACAAATCCGCTGTTGACCTCTTCATGAATGCGATGGAAGAAATTGAGAAAAGTGGAGGAACAATACTCTACGGCGGGAAGAAAAAGGAAGGGCAAGGATATTTTGTGGAGCCAACATTGGTCGAAGCGGAAAATCAATGGGACATCGTACAGGATGAAACATTTGCACCCATTCTCTACCTAATTCCCTTTGATTCAATGGAAGAAGCAATTGCATTGCACAATCAGGTTCCTCAGGGCTTGTCATCGTCACTGTTCACCACTAGTGTTGAACATGCGGAATTGTTTTTATCCTCCAGAGGAAGTGACTGTGGAATCGCTAACATCAACATTGGTACATCTGGAGCAGAGATTGGCGGTGCTTTTGGCGGTGAAAAAGAAACTGGAGGCGGGCGTGAATCCGGTTCCGATTCATGGAAACAATACATGCGACGCCAGACAAATACGATAAACTGGAGCAAGGAGCTTCCTTTGGCTCAGGGAATTAAATTTAATCTCTCTTGAGTTGGATATTACCTAACAACCGGAACGGTATTTTGATCAGGAAATAGAGTAGTTTTGCTACATTTTTTTTACCCTTACCCTTACCCTTATCCTGAATCCAATTAATTTATGCCGGGTAAAAAAGGAACTCTTTTCATTGTTTCAACACCTATTGGAAATTTGGCGGATATTACGTTCAGGGCAGTTAAAACACTCAAGACTGTGTCGTTTATTGCTGCAGAAGACACACGGCGAACACGAAAACTTTTGAATCACTTTGATATTAAAACAAAATTGATCAGTTATTATGAACATAATCGTTTTGCTCGGATCCCTCAGTTACTGAAACACCTGGAGTCTGGAAAAGATGTAGCGGTTGTAACCGATGCAGGGACTCCTGGCGTGTCAGATCCTGCCTACAAACTGATTCGATCTGTCATCCAGGTGGATGTGAAGGTGGAACCCATTCCGGGGCCTTCCGCTTTTTTAACCGCCCTGGTTGCTTCCGGTCTTCCCACGGATCGTTTTCTTTTTGTAGGCTTTCTCCCTCCCAAGAAAGGAAGAAGAAAAAAGTTGAGTGATTTAGCCTCTTATGAAGCAACTCTGATATTCTATGAAAATCCGAAAAGAGTAGTAAAAACTCTGTCTGACATAGCCACTTTTCTTGGAAATCGTCCGGCGGTAGTAGGGCGAGAATTGACGAAGGTTCATGAAGAAATAATCCGTGGAACTATTTTGGAATTATTGTCGTATTTTTCACTGGAATCCCCTAAGGGAGAATGTGTAATAATGATCGGAAAAGATGACCCTAATGTCTACTTCGGATAAAGCTCGTTTTATTTCATTTGAAGGAATTGACGGCAGCGGTAAATCCACTCAAGCCACGTTGTTCTTGGACAGATTAATTCAACAGGGTAAGGAGGGGATTTTAGTTCGTGAGCCGGGAGGGACACCTATTTCTGAGGCGATTCGCCACGTTTTGCTGACGAAAGGAAATCGACAGATGGTGGCAAGAACCGAAGCCTTGCTGATGACGGCCAGCCGTTCCCAATTGACAAAAGAGGTAATCCTACCTAATCTGGAACAGGATCGATGGGTTATAGCAGACCGGTATGCAGATTCCACCCTTGCATATCAAGGCGGAGGGAGAGAATTAAACCTTGATTTGCTTCAAGATCTTAACAAATTTGCAACCTATGATTTGGAACCGAATATTACTTTTGTTATAGATATACTTCCGAAAGAAGCTTTTCGGAGAAGAGGACAAACCGAAGACCGGATTGAAGAAGAAGGAATAGCTTTTCAAAAACAGGTTCGGCGAACATATTTGGAATTAGCACAACAATATTCTGACAGAATTATTGTCATTGATGGTAATATGGGTAGAGAAATAATCCAGAATAATATATGGGATGAAATAAAAAGGAGGTATTTTTTAACACAATGAAAGTAAATATTGTTCAAAGAAAATATTTGTTCGTAGTTGGAATTATCATTCTTTGCGGAACTGCTTTATTTGCTGTTTCAAAAGCTGATATTTTCAAACAAGTTGCCGTATCTCAAAAATTGATAAATGATGTATACAAATATATTGTAACCAATTATGCCGATGAAATTGATGTAGAAAAATTTACAAGGAAAAGCATACGGAATATTTTGAATGATTTGGATCCATATACAGTCCTTATGGAACCGGAAGAAGGAGAAGGAATTGATCTCTTGACCAAAGGGAAATATGGAGGGGTTGGGATGGAGATTGGTAAACGAGACGGGAAAATAACAGTGGTTTCACCAATGGCTGATTCTCCGACAATGAGGGCTGGAATAACCAGCGGTGATGTAATTGTAAAGATTGACACCGTTGTAGCAAAGGATATGAATTTGAACGATGTTGCAAGGCTCATAAGAGGAGAGAAAGGAACCGAGGTTACTCTCTCCATCCAAAGAGCAGGTGTGGATAATGTAATAAAGTTTACAATGATCAGGGAAGATATTAAAGTGAAGGATGTAGCTTATTCCGGTATGCTAAATGATCGGATCGGGTATATCCTGTTGACCCGGTTTTCAAAAAATGCTGCTCCGGGCATGAAAAAAGCTATAGATCAGCTAAAGGAACAAAAAGCAGAAGCGATTATTCTGGATCTCAGAAATAATCCTGGAGGATTGCTACAGTCTTCAATAGATATTTTAGACATGTTTTTACCGAAAGGTGAGAAACTTCTTACTACCAAAGGAAGGACGAAAGGTTCAAATAGAACATTTTTCGCTAAAAAAGACCCAGTGATACCTTCCGATATAAAAGTAGCAATATTAATTAATGAAGGTAGTGCATCTGCAAGTGAAATTGTCTCGGGTGCTATCCAGGATTTAGATCGAGGAGTTATCATAGGACGCCGCTCATTTGGCAAAGGGCTTGTACAGTCTGTATATCAGCTTGATGAGGAACGCAGATTAAAAATGACGACAGCAAAATATTACATTCCAAGTGGCAGGCTGATCCAGAATCCGGGATATACAGATGAAGACATTACCATTGATGTATCAGAACAAGATACACTATTTGCTACGGTTAAGGGCCGGAAGGTTAAAGGAGGAGGAGGTATCATGCCCGATTATGAAGTGGAGGTTCACAAGTATGGTCCGTTAACACAGGAATGTTGGAGACAAGGCATCTTTTTTACTTACGTTCAAAAAAGAAAACAAAACTATTCATCATTTGATGAAGTACTAGCAACTGAAGATCTTATAGAAGATTTTTATGTGTATTTGAAAGAACAAGATTTAGATATTAGTCTTAATGGTAAGTCCCTTTACAATGATTTCAAAGCTAAATTATCTTCAATTGACAGTACGAACGCAGAGTTAAACAGTGCTTTTGAAATAATTGATGGATTTTTTGTCGAGAAAGAAGCCTCCTTATTTGATAAAGAGTCTGAGGATATTCGAAAGAGGCTTCTTGCTGAATTTGCCAATCATTACAATGGAAAGGAAGGCAGGATTCAATTCACTTTACAAAGTGATGAACATGTGGAAAAAGCAATTTCTATTTTAGAAGATCAAGTGGCCTATAGGAACGTACTTAGATTGGAAAATGAATAAAATATTACTTGAATCTTATCGTTGGAAATATTCTTCAAAGGGAATAGAAGTTTTTCGGTAAATTTATTTGCTTTTGTTAGATCAGTCTATGATAATGTTTGAAATCTTAGGAACATTTCTTTTCAATGACTCCGGGCGATTAGCTCAGTTGGTTAGAGTGCCTGCGTGACATGCAGGAGGTCACTGGTTCAAATCCTGTATCGCCCACTATAATTAATTTCAATTATCAGTGATGAAACCAAACAAAAATATTAATTGGTATCTAAATCTTTCCTGTAAGATTTCCCAATATATTTACCCCTTACAGATACGTTTTATTTTTTAATTTGTATTTTATCCTATTAAGTGAAGAACCAGATTACCCTTACATTTCCCGATAATTCTACCCGGGTGTATACCTCAGGAACGACTCTGCTTGAAGTTGCAGAAAGTATCGGAACGCGTTTAGCTAAGGATGCCGTTGCAGCAAAAATAAATGGGAAACTGACTGACTTGACAGAATCCATTAATACTGATGCAGATATTAATATTGTTACCGGGGATACTTCAGAGGGTCATGAAGTATTATTGCACAGCACAGCACATCTTATGGCTCAGGCAGTAAAAGAATTATTTCCGAATGCCCGGGTAACTATCGGTCCGGCGATTGAAAACCGTTTTTACTATGATTTTGATGTTGAAAATCCATTTACTGACGAAGACCTTGTTACCATCGAAGAAAAGATGAGAGAACTGGCTCAAAATAATTATCCGGTAAAACGAAAGGTTTTTTCCAAAGATGATGCTATTGATCTGTTTGAATCAATGGACGAGACCTACAAAGTTGAAATTATTCAGGAAATTCCTCCGGAGGAAACACTGTCAGCCTATCAGCAGGATAGTTTTATTGACCTGTGCCGGGGTCCCCATGTTCCATCAACAGGAAGGATTAAATATTTTAAGATTCTCAATTCTTCCGGTGCTTACTGGCGCGGGGATGAAAACAATAAAATGCTGCAGCGGATTTATGGAACGGTTTTTAATACAAAAAAAGAATTGAAAGAATATCTTCAAATGCTTGAAGAAGCAAAAAAACGGGATCATCGTAAATTAGGGAAAGAGCTGGGATTATTTGCATTCGATGATGAGATAGGACCCGGACTTCCTCTTTGGCTTCCCAAAGGGACCATCATTATCGAAGAACTGGAAAAGTTAGCAAAAGAGACCGAAAGAAAAGCAGGATACCAAAGGGTTCGCACGCCCCATTTAACCAAAGGAAGTCTTTATGAAAAATCCGGACATTTAAAGCATTATAAAGAAAGCATGTATCCTGCCATGGATGTTGATGGGATCGATTATTATGTGAAACCGATGAACTGCCCGCATCATCATAAGATTTATGCATCTGCACCACGGAGTTACCGGGATCTTCCATTGCGATTAGCAGAATATGGTACGTGTTACCGATATGAAAAATCAGGCGAACTTTTCGGTCTTATGAGGGTTAGGAGCATGCAGATGAATGATGCTCATATTTACTGCACCAAAGAACAATTTAAAGAAGAGTTTTTATCAGTTTTTCAGATGTATTTAACGTATTTCAAAATTTTCGGAATTGATAAGTATGAAATGGAATTATGTCTTCATTCCTCGGAAGGTTTGGGTAAGAAATATGTGAATGAGCCAGAATTATGGATTCAAACGGAACAGGATGTACGAAAAGCCCTGGATGAGGGTGGGATCAATTACACAGAAAAATCAGGCGAGGCTGCTTTTTACGGGCCGAAGATTGACGTCCAGGTTTGGAGTACTATCGGTCGGAAATTTACTTTGGCAACAAATCAGGTAGATTTTGCCATTCCATCTTTATTTGGCTTAAATTACACGAATGAAAGAGGAGAAGAAGCAACACCGCTGTGTATTCACCGGGCACCTCTTGGGACTCATGAAAGATTTATCGGGTTTTTAATTGAACATTACAATGCTGATTTTCCCCTTTGGTTAGCTCCGGTACAAGTGGCTATTTTAACGGTTTCTGAGAAGGTGGAAAATTATGCTAAATCTGTACAATCTAACCTGCAGAATGTTGATGTCAGAGTTGATTTGGATGATCGTCCTGACAAAATTGGAGCAAAGATACGTCGGGCAGAACTATCTAAGATAAATATAATGCTGATCATTGGAGAACAGGAAGCAAAGGAGAACACTGTTTCCGTCCGTCGTAGATTTGAGGGAGATATTGGATCTATGAATGTAGATAACTTGACTTCTAAATTAGTCGAAGAAATTAATCAAAGGAGGAATACATATCGCAAAGAAGGCTAAGGCACGTGTAAACGAAGATATCACTGCAGACCAGGTACGTTTGATATCTGAGAAGGGAGAACAGTTAGGAATTCTTCCGTTGGAAGAAGCATTAGAAAATGCTCAGGAAGCCGGGTTAGATCTTATTGAAATATCTCCAGATGCTGATCCACCTGTATGCAAATTACTGGATTATGGAAAAGTAAAATATGAAAAGAAGAAAAAAGCTCATTTAAGTAAAAAGAAACAGCATGTAGTAAAATTGAAAGAGATTCGACTTCGTCCTCGAATTGATGACCATGATCTTGACACAA
>DTUJ01000248.1:0-11069 GCA_012964235.1 Fidelibacterota bacterium | reverse complement strand
AGTAACTTTGATGTTTCGTGGAAGAGAGATGTCCCGCTTGGATTTAGGCGATATTGTTATGGAGAAAGTTGTTGAAAGGTTGAAAGATATAGCAGAAATAGAAAAGCAGAATCCCTTGGAAGGGAGAAGAATGTCTCTCATTTTCGCCGCAATATAGGAGAACAAGATGCCGAAACAAAAAACAAGAAGAGGTGCCGCTAAACGATTTAGATTGACAGGCAGCGGTAAACTAAAACGAAATAAAGCAAACCATAGACACATGCTAATCCGGCGTTCGAAAAGCGTTAAGCGTAAGATGCGGAATGCTGGCATTGTTGACGGATCAGACAGTAAGAAAGTTCGCCGGATGCTTGGTGTTTAAAGGAGAAAATAATGCCCAGAGCAAATAGTTCTGTTCCAAGGCACAGACGACATAGAAAGATCGTAAAGCAGGCCAAGGGCTACTATGGTGCCCGGAGCCGCACTTATAAAGCCGCAAAAGACGCAGTCACAAAGGCTGGATTATATGCCTATCGTGACCGTCGACAAAGGAAGCGTCAATTCCGACGTTTGTGGATATTGCGGATTAATGCTGCGGCACGACTCCATGGTATGTCCTATTCTGTTTTTATAGCAGGATTGAAATCAAAGGGAATTGAATTAAACAGAAAGGCGCTTGCTGATCTGGCTGTGAATAACCCTGATACCTTTGGTGAATTAGTAAGTACAATCCAGAAATAACATGAGCCTTCAGAAGAAGATCAAGGCAGTCCGGATTTCATTCCGGACTGCCCTTGATTCTTTGACTTCCGATAAAAATGCTATAGAAGAATTACGGAGTAAATATCTTGGGAGAAAAGGCGAAATAGCCAGTTTATTCTCCCAAATGGTCACCGCAGATCCAGAAGAAATACCACTATTAGGAAAAGCCCTTAATCAATTAAAAAATGATTGTTTAGTATCTTTTGAGAAAAAAGTAAGAGGCTTTGAAAAACCAGTAGGCTATTCAACCAGTTCTGGAATGGATTATACGTTACCTGGAATACACTTCCCGGTTGGTTCTCTTCATCCGCTCCAGCAAATCCTTGATGAGATTAAAGATGTATTTACCTCTATTGGTTTTTCCATCGCATACGGCCCTGAGATTGATGATGATTTTCATAATTTTCAGGCTTTAAACATACCGAAACACCATCCTGCCAGGGATATGCAGGATACATTTTTTATTGATAAAAATATAGTTCTCAGGACTCACACATCAAATGTCCAGATTCATTTGATGGAAAACAATAACCCGCCTCTAAGATATATCGTACCCGGCAGGGTTTATAGAAACGAGGAAATTAGTTTTAAAAGTTATTGTTTATTCCATCAGGTTGAGGGGCTGTATGTTGATAAACACATTTCATTTTCTGAAATGAAGGGAATGCTGGAATATTTTGTAAAACGTATTTTTGGAAGAGATGTAAAGATACGCTTTCGCCCCAGTTATTTTCCTTTTACCGAGCCCAGCGCAGAAGTAGATATCTGGGATGAGAAAAGAGATCAGTGGATGGAAATCCTTGGGTGCGGGTCAGTGGACCCTGCTGTATTTGAAAATGTAGGATATGACCCGGAAATTTGGCAGGGATATGCTTTCGGAATGGGTATAGAGCGTATCGCCATGTTAAAATACAAAATTGCAGATATCCGGGACTTTTATCAAAACGATGTTCGTTTTCTCTCTCAATTCTAAATTGATGACATTATGAAAGTTTCTATTAACTGGTTACGTAAATTTGTTGATGTATCAGAAACTCCGGCGGAGCTGGCAGAGATGCTTACCATGTTAGGTCTTGAAGCTGAAGTTGGATTGGATTTTTCGGGATTTGATAACATTATTTCGGCAAAAGTGCTTTCATCCACAAAGCATCCCAATGCAGATAAATTAAAACTGTGCCAAGTATTTGACGGTAAAGACACCTATCAGGTTGTTTGCGGTGCTCCTAATGTGAATGCTGACCAGACGGTTATTTTTGCAAAAACCGGATCAGTCTTGCCGGGGGATTTTAAGATAAAAAAAGTGAAGATAAGAGGAGAAAAAAGTACAGGGATGATTTGTTCCGAAAAAGAACTGGGCATATCAGATGAACATGAGGGTATTTTGGTAATCCCAGATAATACGGAACCGGGTATGCACATTTCTGAGGTCCTGAATCCTGTGTTTTCTTCACTGGAATTGGATATTCTTCCAAACCGTCCAGATGCGTTATCACATCTTGGCATTGCACGGGAAATTGCAATAAAAACCGGGCGAAGATTACAAAAGCTTGAAATACTTTCGAACCTGAACCCAAAAACAAAAAGTGAAACCGTTCAGGTACACATTGATGATCCGGACGGCTGTCCAAGATATATTGCGGGGGTTGTAAAAAATGTGAAGGTTGGACCTTCTCCTGAGTGGATGGGAGATGCTCTCAAATGCGCTGGAATGAGGCCAATTAATAATCTCGTTGATATTTCCAATTACGTGCTTCTGGAAATGGGGCATCCAACACATATTTTTGATTTCGAAAAATTTCCTGAAAAAACAGTATGTGTGCGGAAAGCAAAAAAAGGAGAGAAATTCATCACCCTGGATGAGGAAAAGCATACGCTGAATGCTGAACATCTCCTTATTACGAATGGAAAAACCCCTGTAGCTCTTGCGGGAATCATGGGCGGTTTGGATTCAGCCGTCGCTGAAACAACGTCAACTGTACTGATTGAAAGTGCCTATTTTGATCCGGTTACAATTCGGAAAGGATCTAAAACCTTAGGGATGTTAACCGAATCATCCCGCCGGTTTGAACGAGGAGCAGATCCTGAGGGGGCTGTAACTGCCTTCTGGAGAATAGTTACCCTGTTGAAGGAACTGACTGGTGGAGAGCTGGTATCTGAAATGGTGGATTCCTATCCGAAGAAAATAAAGCCGCCATCCATTATTTTCAGAAAATCAAAGCTAGAAAACATTGGCGGATTTCCCATTCCTGTAAAATTTATTGAGAAAACGCTGACTTCTCTGGAAATTGACTGGAAAAAATCGTCTAAAGAGGAATGGAAATGTATTCCGCCTTCCTTTCGGCCTGATCTCGAGAGGGAAAGTGACTTGGTTGAGGAAATGATACGTATTCATGGATATGATTTGGTCCCCTCTGCACAATCATTCACCAGTTTATTCACCTATGATGCCCCTGATCCAATGGCAAGTACAGGGAAAATCCATAATTGCTTGACCGGCCTGGGATATAGACAATGTTTTCATAACACCTTTCAGTCCAAAAAAATTGCTTCTATCTCTGGTAAAACTACTGTAGCTGTTGTCAATCCATTAAGTGTTCTTATGTCTGATATCAGGACATCACTCCTTCCTGGATTGCTTGAAACAATTGATTATAATATTAAGAATGGAACCTCAAATCTGCAGTTATATGAAATGGGGCAGGTGCACAGCCAGGAGAAAAAAGGATTTGATGGTATTATTGAGAAGGGTGCTCTCTGCGGTGTTGTACATGGGTTAATCCATAAGAAAGGTGTTCATGTCGATGATGACCGGGAGCAATCATTTTTTTCTATAAAAGGGCATATCAATGTACTACTGAAACAGCTGGTTCATCTGGAAGCGAATTATCAGGAGTGTGAACATCCGGAATTTGACCAATGTTTCACTGTTTCTGCAGGGGACCAATCAATTGGAGTCGCAGGCATTGTTTCTTCCAGGATCGTTCAGGCTTTAAAACTGGAAATTGGGGAAGTTTTTGCTTTTATGTTTGACCTTGAACAATTCGTCAATGTTATCGATGCACTTCTTCCATTCAAGGCAATATCACCATTTCCCATTGCTGAACGAGAATTGAATTTTGTTCTTAAAGAAGACATTCAGGCCGGGGAGATAAAAAATCAAATTATTCGTTCCGGCAAAGGATTGATTAAACATATTGAACCTGTCAATATTTTCCTTCACGATTCTCTGGGAAAAGGGATGAAGAGTATTTTATTTAAGCTTGTGTTTCAGAGTGATACAAAAACCCTTGAAGACAAGGAGGTAAATCCAATTATTGATGAAATTATCAGTGTTGTTGGTAATAAATTTGGTGGTAAATTACGCGCATGACTGAACTCACCTCATTGGCAAAATTGGAAACGAGGATCAGGCTTCTGATAGATGAATTGAAAGTGGCTAAGGAACACTCATTAGGAGGAGACTCTCATCCTGTTGAAACGTCAAATAAACTTGCACAAATCGAGGAAAAAATAAAAAATATTATCCGGTTAGCTGAAGAATTCTCATAAGGTGAACTATGCCAGATCAAAGTAGTCTAGTAAAAGTAAGTATTTTCGGACAGGAATATACTGTTAAAGCGCCTGCCGATCCCGCATACATCCAAAGTATTGCCGAATATGTCAATTCAAAAATGAAAGAAGTTCAGGATGAACTTCCAACTGCTCAATCTTCCACACGCATCGCTATACTCGCATCGATGAATGTCACTGATGAACTGTTTAGTATACGACAGACAAAAGAAAATGAAAAAAGTGAAGTTGATGCCAAAATTTCATCATTGATTGAATTGATTGACGAATCTATAATCTGAAATTTAATAGACAGTTATCCCGGTGACTCAATTATTTTCCGGTAAAGAAGTAAGCGCTTCTGTCTATGAGTCCCTGACGCCTAAAATTCAAGCGCTGAAATCAAAAGGAATTACTCCGGGATTAGCTGTAATTCTTGTGGGTGATGACCCGGCATCCGCAGTGTACGTCCGCAGTAAAACCCGCAAGTTCGCATCCCTTGATTTGTTCTCTGAAACGATCCGATTTGATAGTGATATTTCTCAAGAAGATCTCATATTAAAAATACAGGATCTGAACGTGGATAACCGATTCCACGGGATACTGGTACAGTTCCCATTGCCGAAACATATTGATGAAGGTAGCATAATTAGCCTTATTGACCCCGTAAAGGATGTTGATGGCTTTCATCCTGAAAATGTTGGCTATCTTACTGGTGGCAATCCGCGATTTATTCCCTGCACGCCAAAGGGGATCATGAGAATTCTATCTTTTTATGGCGTTGAACTATCTGGTAAGCATGTGGTTATTATTGGAAGAAGCAATATTGTTGGGCGTCCTGTCTCAATTCTCACCAGTTTGAAAAAATCGTTCAGCAATGCCACCACCACAATCTGCCATTCAGGGACACAGGATATCCGTTATTTTACCAACCAGGCAGATGTTGTTGTCACAGCCATGGGCGTTCCGAATTTTCTGGATGAATCTTTTATAAAACCTGGTACTGTATTGATTGATGTGGGTATTAACCGGGTGAATGATTCTTCAGAAAAGGGATATAAACTGGTTGGAGATATACACGCTGAAAGTGTATCAGAAATTGCAGGGGCGTTGACCCCGGTTCCTGGAGGAGTGGGACCCATGACCATTGCCATGCTGGTGGAAAATACGGTGGAAGCGGCGGAAATGCAATCCGGTGTTGGTGCTTGACAGAGTGAAAATTTAGATAGTTTGCGCCCGTAGCTCAGCTGGATAGAGCGTTGGCCTCCGGAGCCAAAGGCCACAGGTTCGAATCCTGTCGGGCGTACATAGATAATATCTATTAAGTTATAAACAAGACACGATCAGGGAAATCTGACATGAAACTATTTATTATACTATCGCTGGTTTGTTATTGGTTAGCATGTTGTGCACCGTCCGTTACTGAACTGGCTAAAACAAGTCCGGAAACAGTTATCGCCAGGAAAGATGAACTATTGGCCAGAAAGTCAGTGTCGGAAGAAACACTGATGGCAGTAGTAAATGCCTATAATACCCTGGGTAGCACTGCTTTAAATGCTAAGAATTACGATGAAGCAGAAAAACAGTTCAAAGAATCATTGGTTCTGGACAATAAAAACAAACAGGCAAAATACGGTTTAGCCATGATAGAAGGACTCCGCCTGTTTAAAAAAGGAAATAGATCAGCCCTTTGGGATTCACTGGAAAAGTTTGGGGAAGCAACATATTTTGATCCCACAAAAGGAGAGCCCTATTATTGGATGGGCCGCGCATATGAGAAAAAAGATGATGGCGACTTTGAGCTCATAGTTGAAGCATATGAAAATGCATTAAAAGGCAACCTTAATCCTGAACTAAAAACAGAAGTAGAAAATTGTTTAGCTACTGTAAAAATACGTGAAAAAACACATGAAAGTTTTTGGAAATAGATAAAAATGGATGTGATTGTTCAAGTTATTACAGAAGTATAAAGAAGAAACTTAAAAAGTCGGACAAACAGACGGGAAATCAATTGAGGAATTCGCATGGCGCTGATTGCCGGCGTAGATGAAGCGGGCCGGGGTCCCCTGGCAGGCCCTGTAGCAGCTGCAGCGGTCATTCTCTCCGAAGATCATTCCATAGCTGGGCTTAACGATTCAAAAAAGTTGTCTCCTAAAAAACGTGAAATGCTCTATGACCAGATAATGAATCAGGCCCTTGCGGTGGGAATCGGCACTGTAGATGAGAAAACCATTGATCATGTGAATATTTTGAACGGAACGTACAAGGCAATGCACATGGCTCTTGGGGATTTAGATGTCCAGCCGGATCACGCTTTAATTGACGGATTTGCCCTCCCGGACCAGATCATCCCAAATAAAGGGATAATCAAGGGAGATGAGAAGATAGAAGTCATCCAGGCTGCTTCTATTATCGCAAAGGTTACACGAGATAGAATTATGGATAAATACGATGTTATTTTCCCTGAATACGGTTTTTTCAGTAACAAGGGTTACGGAACGCTCAAACATATGGATGCTTTAACAAAGTGGAAAGCGACTCCGATTCACCGGAAGTCATTCAAACCTGTTAGAGAAAATTTTCCCACTATATCCTGGTATAGAAAACATCGCCGAATTGGCTGGATCGGAGAGAAACTGGCAGCACTTTTCCTTATGAAAAAGTGTTATGAAATCAAATCGATAAATGAATATTCCGCACCTTATGGAGAGTTTGACCTGATCGCTGAAAAAAATGATGAAATTATTTTCGTAGGAGTAAAAACAGTTTCAAAGGAACAATTAGGTTCACCGGAATTAAAAATCGATGCTGGGAAAATTTCAAAACTGGAAAAAGCAATTGACTCATATTTAATAAAAAATGATATAACGAAAGATATTCGACTGGATATTATCACAGTATTTTTAAGAAAGGGCAGACCCATTATAAATCATTATAAAGGAATTGACATTTGTTGATATTTCAATATTGCATCACACATAACCTTTGTAAATTAATTTGGTTGAATCGTAAATAAGATGCTGAAAAAATCAAAGAAAATCATTCGTGAGGCCCGGTCACTGGCAACGCTGGTATTGATTGTATTTCTCCTGAAAGTTACAATTGTCGAAGCCTATATTGTGCCCACCGGCAGTATGGAAGATACCATCATGACGGGAGATTTTCTCATAGGAAGCCGGTTTAATTATGGAATGCGATCTCCAGATTGGATCGGGATTCCCTACACAGATAAAGGATTTGATATCCCCTATATTCGCTTTCCAAAATTCAAAGAGCCAAGACAGGGGGATGTTATTATCTTTAAATACCCGAGAGACAGGTATTATAAGTATGTAAAACGATGTATAGCCGAACCAGGTGACAGTGTAAAAATCGAGGCAAGAAAAGTTTTTGTAAATGGTATTGAATATCCATTATCGGAAAATGGGAAATTCGTTTCGCCGATGATGCCGGAAGGTTTTCAACAAAACAGGATGTTCCATAGTAATTTTGGAATAAATAAAGATCATTTTAAAACGTTTCGTATCCCTCAAAAAGGGGATCACTACACAATTGTTGACGGCATGCCATTTATTAACGGCGAAAAATCAGATTGGCGTTTTCTTTTACCTTTGATCCTCCTTGATGGTCATTCAGCCACATTGGAAAATCAAGCAGTTGCATATCATTTCACTATGACTGATCCAAATGACCTTTTCCGGCGAAAAGGCATCCGGGAGGTGTACAATGATTATTTTCCCAATGGAACTTGGATTAATCCATGGTCAGCTTTAATTAAAGATGAAGATTTTCAATTTTTATATGTTGAGGGAAAATCTATAAACGAGATGGATTCCTATACCATAAAACAGGATTATTACTGGGCGATGGGTGATAATCGTGATGACAGCCTTGATTCTCGTTTCTGGGGATTTGTTCCGTTTAATCATATTCTTGGAGAGGCTCTTTTTGTGTATTTCTCTCTCAATATGGAAACCTGGATTCCAAGATTCAATCGAATAGCTACAGTATTGAAATGATATTTTTCACCTTGCCTGTTCTTTCCAATGATGTGTATTTTTCTGGCCGTTCAAAAGTGTAACCGTAATGAAACCTGAAGTAGAAATAAAATGAAACTCTGCCTACATCTTATTATACTCATAATACCATTGGCCCTGGCAACCTCTCAAGAAGTTAAAGGGTCTTCTCCAACGGGTACAGTTGTAGGAATTGATGAAGATACATCGGCTGTTAAGGAAGGAATACCTGATACCTTAGCACTTCATCCGGAAATAATGGGGCTTGACTATGGATATAAAGGATTTATCTGGGGGAGTCCAAAGGGCACAATCCCCCAAATATTTTATATGAATTCTTATGAATTGAACAGTGACAGTTCTTCGATTATATTTTCTGGCAATCTGGGACCTGATGAGGTAACGATGGAGTACGTTTTTGGAGATAGCGGATTATGGAAAGTGGAAATTAGTTATGTGGTGGATCCCAATGATCTGGATAGGCAAATCCATGACTTTCATAGAGTTGCAAACGTTATTACTGAAATTTATGGCCCACCTGTTTCATCTCAACAGACAGAATCGGGCCCTGGCCTATCAAATAATAATGAACTAACTATTCATTATTCCAGAGCATTTTTTATGTCTTCCTGGGTTGAAGTACCGAGCCGAATTGAACTAATCTTACATTCTTTGATACAGCTGAATATGCCTGATTTTCCAATTATCAATGATAAAACAAGTTTATTGCGACTGGTGTATTACAATCCAGATTATATGCTTCAAACAAATGACGATGAATATCCATCTATCTTTGATTTGTATTAATCTAAGATGAAAATATTCTGAATACTTGGTTGCTGACACTGAATTTTATCCTATTTGTTTATTTGGGTTAATTAATTTTGATGAGTATAAACTTTGACAATAAGGATGATCGCATGGGTTATTTGAATGAAAAGATGGATGACCTTTTAGATGGGATCGATGAACAGTACGGCAAGGCTTTATTTGATGAGTTGCTTGTAAGATTAAAAAATACCGTTGTTGATTTTAACGAAGAGGTTCAGGGTATGACCAATCAATTAAAATCATCAACTGATAAAAGATCACAATTAATAGAAAAAATAAAATTATCTATTGATGATGATAGTGAAGAAGAAGCGATTGAAGAACCAGAAACTGAACCAGCTGCCAGTGAACTCACCGAGTGGGAAAAGCGTTTAGAATCTTTAGAAAATAATAGGTAGAAATCTCATGAGTATTAAAGATAAAATCATTTTTAGTATAATGTTTCTTTTGATTGCCGGCGGTGCATATATCCAGTTTAGCTATTTCCAGGCTATGGATCGAATGGCTATGATGGAGGCAGAACAAATCAAGCATGTAGATGAGGTAAACAAAGAATTTAGAGAGGATTTAAGAAAATTAAATTTACAATTCATAGGCCGCGGGAAACATCTACGAAAAGCCCAGGAAGATATTATTGCCAACACGGAGTTGATTCATTCTACAGCTGATTCATTGGGTAGCTTAATTGAAGATGTTGCATTTAATTTAAGTGAATTAGATCGGGAAGTACAAAAACATTTCAGATCAATTGAAGAGGAGATCAGTGATTTGAAAGACGATTTCAAAAGCGAACGGAGAAAAAACTCACGGAAATTATCTGATATAGATCAATTGATCACTACCTTACAGAATGATCTGAAAGAAATTGAAAATTTAAGCCTCATTCAAAAGGAAAAAGCGAAAGCGAAAGCTGAAGCTGAAAAGAATAAAAAATAGTCTGTGTTATATTTGAATGAAAATGTACTTGGTGTGTGATTCTTTAGATTACTGCCCCATTTTTAACTTAAAGTAGTTCTTTATATCATATGAGTATAATCTTAAAAGTGTGTTGGTTATATCCAATAATTACTGAGAGAAAAAGTTACTATATAGAAAAAAATGGGGTAGACTTCACAATGACCTCGGACAAGGTGAAGGTCTACCCCCTTCCACATACCAAAGGCACCAAACCAGCACCTTCATAGGATAAAGTAATAGTTTAAGCCGGTAAAATGCAATCATTTTTTTTTAATTCCCAATTTCTATTTATTGTTTTTTGGTAATAAGTGATGTGACGTGTGTCACAGCTCATTTGATATTTATCTTATAAAGATGTATTATCTTATAGTGCATTAGATTATAGAATCGATAATAAAGGTAACATTATGCAGATTTTTTTTTATTACTTAGCTCTCATCCAGCTTTATGAGGGAATTTCCCTCTTAAAACGTTGTGTGTAATGAGATGAAAATATTTTCTGTTAATAAGATAATTTGGTTTTTTTGTCTCATCATATTTGGACTGTTGACCTGTGAGAGGCCAGCCATACCTGACCCCCAGATTGTTATTATTGAGCCATCGCTTTACGATACAATTGATTCTTCTTCTGTTACATTTATATGGGAGGCGAATGAAGACGCCAATGAATTCAGCTATAGCCTTGATAATATCGTATGGAGCGAATGGTTTGAAGAGACGACTCTCACCCTGCACTACCTCGACGAAGGGGAACATATTATTTGGATTATTACACGTTTTTCAGATATATATGAAAGTGATAACCCACTTGAAGTAACATTTGAAGTCGATGCCATACAAGGCCCCTCACTGAGGCTGTTCCCTCTTCTCCGAAAAGCAAATATTGGTGTAATGGATACTGTGTATGTCTTTGTTGAAGAGGTGGAAAATGTCATGGCAACGGAATTGGAGATTTCCTATGATCCAGGTTCACTT
>DTUJ01000247.1 GCA_012964235.1 Fidelibacterota bacterium | reverse complement strand
ATTGATTCCCGTACGATATTGGATACTCAGGGTGCTGAAAAATTAATCGGCAGGGGAGATATGTTATTCCAAGGATTTAGTTCTCCCGAACCTGTTCGTCTTCATAATGCATATGTATCTTTGGAAGAGATTGAAGCAATCATGAGTTATATTAGAGAACAACCAGTTGTTGAGGAATTAAAACTCGCAAGCGTTCGTGAAGTATCTTCGACTGATTTTACAATCGATGATGGAAACGGAGATGATTTATTAAATGAAGCAATTCGTTTGGTTGTTATTCATCAGCAAGGGTCAATTTCGTTGCTGCAGAGGAGATTGAAGGTGGGTTATTCGCGTGCAGCACGCCTGATTGACGAAATGGAGAAAATCGGTGTTGTTGGACCATTTACCGGTAGCAAAGCTAGGGAAGTCCTTGTAGATGAATCCTACTTGGAAATTATCAAACCCTAGGCAAATGAAATTTATATATTATGTTTCTTTGACTGTTTTTCTCTCTTTTCTGATGGGAAATCATCCTGTCTTAGATTCAATCTCTACGCGATTGCATACTCCTCGAGGAGTGCTCATGAGTCTGGAAATTCATCAGGATCAATATGGAAATGAATGGATTGAAACGGCAAATTTCGAAATTGTGAATGAACGCCAATTTATTTTTCAATCATCTCACCAAGTCTTAAAAGTTGATGGACAGGTAATCTATACCTTTAATCCTGAATCTAAACAAGTGGTCGTTGACCAGATACTTCCAGATGAATTCAGTATTATAGATTTATTGAGAGGTAATTTTGAGGAAATAACAGTGAAAAAAATTGAGAATAATTCCGATTCAATATTATTAGAATTCACAATTAATGAGATGAATATCTCGGGGTCAATTATGATTCAAACTGAGTCCTTCATCCCTGAGAAGTTGGTTTTATATTATGATGAAAACAACCAAATCAATGTGACGATAAACTCCTTTAATGAATTATCTGCGAATAAGATTTATGATGAGTTCAATATATCCGAATGGGAAGTCATAGATTTAAGGAATTGATTTGTAGAATGATGGGAAGCCTGCTAAAGTTAAAATTGTGAATTTACAATCGAGAAAAATTGCAACCATTGTTTTCAGTATACTCATCAGTATGGCAGGGCTGTGGTATGCATTCCAGAAAATAAATATTGCGGAGTTTTGGTTTCATCTCTCATCAGTCAACTATGGTCTTTTACTTTTTGCTATGGGGCTCATGATTTTTTCTGTCTTGGTTCGTGCGTACCGTTGGAAATTAATCTTGAAACCCTTTGAAAATTTCCGGATTAATCCTCTTTTTGAATCGACGATGCTTGGTTATTTCGGGAATAACGTATTACCATTTAGATTAGGTGAAGTCCTCCGAGGATACAGTCTAAGCAAGGTCAGTCCACTTACCTTTTCGGTTACGTTAGGGACAATCATTTTGGAGCGTATCTTGGATATGCTTGGTTTAATACTATTAATTGGAATTTTTATGGTTGCCCTGTTTTCTAATGGAGATCCAAAACTCGTTTCCCTTATACCCGCATGGATGATGAAATCAATTTTTATAGCAGTGCTTTCAACTGTAGTGTTATTTATTTCAATTCTCATTTTTGGAAGAAATTTGCTCACCTATTTTAATGGAATTCAAAAGGACAGAAATGGTCGCAAATCGTTATTATTCAACAGAGCAGTTGGTATACTAATTAATTTGTTAGATGGAATTACTTCTATAAAAAAAACAAATCACTCCTTTCAGATCGCACTTCAAACTATATATTTGTGGGTTATTTATTATGCCTGTACTTATTTAATAGCGCAAGCAGTACATATTAATATTGGATGGATTGGAATTGGCATAGTGCTTATTGGCTCCACACTTTCCATAACTGTTCCTGCCGCTCCGGGATATATTGGTACATATCATGCGGCGATTGTTTATTTAGGGACGACACTTTTTTCTATTCCTCGTCCAGAAGTACAGACTTTTGCTGTGATTATGCATGCAAGCGGATATCTGCCATTTGTTATTCTGGGAGCTTATTATTTCATTAAAAGTTCAATTCATATTTCAGACATCAAGGATAAAAATTTGTTTTATGAAGGATTATGACACAATTTTTCTTGATCGGGATGGAACAATAAATCCTGACCCTGGCTATATCAGTATGTTGGACGATTTCCAATTTTTTGATTTCACTATCTCGTCTTTAAAGAAATTAGCGGATGGGGGAAATCGTTTTTGTATTGTGACCAATCAATCAGGTGTAGATCGTGGACTGATTGAACAAAGAAATTTGGATGAAATTCATACGTTTATCCAAAATGAATTTCAAATAAATAATATTCCGCTATTAGGTATTTATGTTTGCACAGATCATCCAGAACAGGCAACAGAAAGAAGGAAACCCGGTCCAGGATTGTTCACAGAAGCTGCACAAGATCATAATATCAATTTGAAAAAATCGTTGATGATCGGTGACAGTATAGCTGACATTGAAGGTGGAAACAAATTGGGGATGGAAACAATGCTGGTATTAACCGGATGCGGAAATCAGACTAAGAAGACAATTCCTGATGAGATTCAACCAACTTTTGTTGTGTCAAGTTTACAAGAAGGTGCATCTATCCTTTTAGGAGAATGTAGATAATGAAAATCGCGATTTTAATGGGGGGTACCTCTGCAGAACGGAAAGTATCCCTGAGTACTGGCGCTGCAGTTGAAAAAGCATGTTCTGAAATCGGATTAAAGACGATCTCGGTACTCTATGGCGGAGACTTTCAGAAAGTTGTCACAGATTTGCAATCAGCAGATTTGGTATTTATTGCACTGCATGGCGGACAGGGTGAAGACGGAACGATTCAAGCTTGTTTACAAACATACGGAATTCCTTTCACGGGGTCTGGTATGTTATCTTCCTCAATTTGTATGAATAAACATGTCAGCAAGATGATAGTCCGCCAAGGTGGATTTGTAACACCGGACTGGACATTGGTTCATTCTATTGATGAGATTTCACACCATGATAATGTTACATATCCAATTGTAGTGAAACCAAATGAGCAGGGCAGTACAATTGGGTTATCAATTGTGCATGATCAAAGTGAATTATCTTCTGCACTGGAACTTGCATTTCTTCACGGGAAAGAGGTTATTGTAGAGCAATATATTCAGGGACGTGAATTAACGGTAAGTATTGTTGGAGAACAGGTTTTCCCCATTGTCGATATAAGACCAAGTCATGAATTGTACGATTACGAATGTAAATATACAGAAGGGATGAGTACATATGAATGTCCGGCAAAACTTCCATCCAAGCTGACAAAAGAAATACAACAGACAGCAAAAAAAATATTTCAAATTCTTGGGTGTAAAAATTACGGCAGGATTGATTTTCTCTTGGACACAGATGGGGAATCCTGGTTTTTGGAAGTGAATACACTCCCGGGAATGACAAAGACCAGTTTAGTCCCAAAGGCATTCAAAGCAGCAGGTGGTTCTTTTGAAGAATTGATCAAAAGAATAATTGAAGAAACCGATTGAAAAAATCCGAACAAATGATTAGAAAACAAATAAAAGTATATGATAGATAACAACACAAGGGAAAACAATTTATCTAAAGATGCAAACACTGAAAAATGGATTGCTGCTTATACAAAACCTAGACATGAAAAAGTTGCCTACGATCAACTGATTAATAAAGGGTTCACTGCCTATTTACCATTATTACGGCAGAAGAGAAAATGGAGTGATCGAAAAAAATGGGTGGAAATACCTTTATTCAAAAGCTATGTATTTGTAAAGATTCACCTAAAAAATGGTTTATTTGTTTTACAGACTCACGGTATAAAAAATGTTGTTAAACTGGGTGAAGAAATAACTGTAATTCGTGATGAAGAGATATTGGCAATCCGTCAAATGATTGAGGGGGGATATGAACCAGAGGGGATTGATTATTTTGTCAAGGGGGACCATGTTGTAATTATTGGAGGCCCTCTGAAAGGGACTGAAGGTGTTGTTGCTCAGATAAGGGGCAAAGACCAGTTCATTCTGAAAATTGATGCGATTCAGCACGCAGTTTCATGTCATATAGATCGTAAATTATTAAAACCTTTAAAGGCTAAGAATGTCAACACAGTTTTATAATTCCTTAACAAAGAAAAAAGAAACGTTTAAACCCATAGAAGCTGGTAAAGTCAAGCTTTATACCTGTGGACCAACTGTTTACGATATGGCTCACATTGGAAATTTCCGTGCTTTTATGTTTGAAGATTTGCTCAAAAGGTATTTATTGCTTAAAGGATTCGAAATTAACCATATAATGAATATCACCGATGTTGATGATAAAACAATAAAGCGATCATTTGATGAAAACATTCCAATTACTGAATTGACTAAAAAATATACTGATAGATTCTTTGAAGATTTAAAGGTACTGAAAATACTTCCCGCTAATATTTATCCTAAAGCAACCGATCATATACCAGCCATGGTCCGGATGATAGAAAATTTAGTAAAAAATAACAATGCCTACATTACAGATAATGGGTCAGTTTATTTCGCAATTGACTCTTATCATGATTATGGTCAGTTAATCAACCTTGATTTTTCACAGCAGAAACGGACTAATAGAATTTCGTCGGACGAATACACAAAAGATAAACCACAGGATTTTGTTTTATGGAAGAGTTGGAAGGAGGAAGATGGTGATGTTTTCTGGGAGTCACCTTGGGGAAAAGGACGCCCAGGTTGGCATATCGAGTGCTCCGCAATGTCGACAGAATATTTAGGGAATCAATTTGATATCCATTGTGGGGGTGTGGATAATTTATTTCCTCATCATGAGAATGAAATAGCTCAAACAATCTGTGCAACCGGGGAGCCATTTGTTAATATCTGGATGCATTGTGAATATCTCACGGTTGAAAGAGGAAAGATGAGCAAATCCCAAGGGAATATTTTCAGGATTTCAGATTTAGTAGAAAAGGATTTTTCAGGGGAAACCTTGCGCTATATTTTGCTGAATACACATTATCGGAGTAAGCTCAATTTTACAATGGATAAAAAGCACGAAGCGGTACAAGTTGTCCAGCGGATCACAGACTTATATGATAGGTTATTGTCTATAAATAAGAGGGTTAAAAATGATGGCAGTTTACCGGAAGAATATTCGCAATTTGAAGGCGCATTAGATAATGATTTAGATACCCCTGGTGCTTTGGCTGTTTTTTTTGAATGGGTACGCACAACAAATATAAAACTGGATAGCGGTTCTCTTCGAGAAAAAGAAGCTGTAACGGGTTTGAATTTTTTAGATAAGGTCAATTCAATATTTGATCTTATCCAGGAAAAAATTGAAATACCAAAGGAAATTTTAGATCTTGTTAATGTTCGTCAAAAAGCACGTCAAAAAAATGATTGGGTTCTATCTGATAAATTGAGAGATAAAATATATGACCTAGGATGGACTGTTGAAGACACTTTGACTGGGCAAAAGTGTAAACCGTTGAAATCATAATTTTTCTTTTTTATAGATTTGCAATAAAAGCAGTTTTTCAGCCTGCTGGAAGTATGAAAGGCAACAGCTTTTTATACCAAAATTCCCTTTTTTTATCTTGTATTAAAAATATTTTTCTGTTCTAAAAAATAATTGATTCCTTTTAAAAAAATTATCTATATTGATAAGCTTTAATATTCATGAATCCATATTGTTGAATATCTTCCTGAATATTAGTTCCTTTAAAAGTGGTTTTTGACGTGCAGGCGTGTCGTCCAGCCAAAGTCATTTTCACTCAGTGTGGTGTATTGATATTGACTTCTGAGTTGCCGGTGTAGCTCAGCTGGTAGAGCAGCTGATTTGTAATCAGCAGGTCGGGGGTTCGAGTCCCTTCGCCGGCTCAGTTTGACATTACTGGTTAATCAGTTGGACGGTTGGACGAATCTAATTTGACTCACGAAAGAGATTTGAAGTGCTTTTATTGCGCAATGAAGATTTTTTGATAAATATGGGGAGATGGCCGAGCGGTCAATGGCAGCAGACTGTAAATCTGCCGGCGAACGCCTACGGAGGTTCGAATCCTTCTCTCCCCACATTGCGGGTGTAGTTCAATGGTAGAACGCCAGCCTTCCAAGCTGGTCACGTGAGTTCGATTCTCATCACCCGCTCGAGCTTGCCTACGTAGCTCAGTCGGTAGAGCACGTCCTTGGTAAGGACGAGGTCACCGGTTCAAGTCCGGTCGTAGGCTCAGGACTTGGATCGATAACTAACAGAACGGAGATTAACATGGCAAAGAAAAAATTTGAGAGAACAAAGCCCCATGTGAACATA
>DTUJ01000246.1 GCA_012964235.1 Fidelibacterota bacterium | reverse complement strand
CGGGGTGCCGCAAGCATGCCCTACTTACTCCCGGACAGTTCTATTATATATCCATTCCGTGTACAAAATCCATCCATGAATGCCGGTGGAGTTGGTGGGGGAATTCAGCGTATCACTTGGGATGGGTCTATTCTTTGGAATTATATCTTTGCAAATGCTACGTACCAGCACCACCATGATATAGAACCTCTTCCAGGTGGAAATATTTTAATAATTGTTTGGGAGTCCAAAACTGCACAAGAAGCCTATGATATGGGAAGACAGACTATTGATAACCCCCTCAATGTTATGTGGTCGGAGGCAATCTTAGAATTGAATCCTTTTACAGGTAATATAGATTGGGAATGGCATCTGTGGGATCATTTGATACAGGATGTGGATTCTGGTTTACCAAATTATGGGGTGGTATTTGAACACCCGGAATTATTTGATATTAATAATGGCACAGCAGGGAGCAGTGGCGGCCCTGGCGGTGGACAGGGGCCAAATGGAGATTGGATGCACCTAAATGCCATTAATTATAATGCCGAATTAGATCAAATCGTAATTTCATCCGCTAAGCAGAATGAAATATTAGTTATAGATCACAGCACCTCTACGGAGGAGGCAGCTGGCCACACAGGGGGAAACTCAGGAAAAGGTGGCGATTTATTATATCGATGGGGGAACCCACAAAATTATGATAGGGGGAATAACAATGATCATATTTTAGGACATCAACACGGAGTCAACTGGATTCATGAGGGTTCACCGGGAGCAGGCAATTTGATCCTTTTTAATAATCATCATAATAGTAATAATTCTGGGGCTGTAATTGAATTTGAAACTCCAATTGATGAAAATGGCAATTATCCTATTGAGGATGGAGAACCATGGGGACCCGAATCATTTATAATGGTCTATAATAATATTTACACTCAAATGCAGGGGGGTGCTTTCCGGCAGCCGAATGGAAATACACTAATTACCGACTGTGATGATGCACATATTTTTGAGATAAATGTCAATGGTTCCACCCAATGGGAATATAATCCGAGTGGTAATTATCAGATCCCAAGGGCTCAAAAGTATGGATTAGATTATTTTGATCAAACTGAAGAATTTGTTACTATGGAAATTTCTTACTCTGCTGGATGGAACCTTGTGGGCTTGCCTCTTGAGGTTGAAGATTCTTCCTATGAGATTCTTTTCCCTGAATCAGTGGATGGAACCCTCTATTCATTTGGTGCAGGTTATATCCAGGAAACAGAATTGCTTGTTGGAACGGGATACTGGCTTCGGTTTACTGATGATGGGATCGGCACAATTGCTGGTTTTACAGTATATGATCTGGAAATAAGCCTCATGGAAGGGTGGAACTTGATTTCCGGGACTACCGATCCTATTGATGTAAATAACATTGGTGATCCCGGCGGAATTATTATCCCGGAGACCTTCTATGGGTTTGGTAGTTCGTATGAGAATGTGGATGTTTTGGAACCTGGTGAAAGTTACTGGGTGCGCACAAGCGGTGCAGGGGTGATTACCTTTCAGGGGAGTTAGTAAATAATTGAGGTGAAATTATGAAATTTGATACAAAAGTGGTGAGGGCAGGAATTGAACCGGATCCAACCACCGGTGCAATCGTTCCACCAATTTATCAGACAGCAACCTATGTTTTGCCGGAGGTTGGTAGAGATTTAGGATTTGATTATACCCGTTCTGCTAATCCAACAAGAGAAATATTAGAAAACAATTTAGCTACTATAGAAGGAGGAAGATTTGGAACCTGTTTTTCCAGTGGGATGTCCGCAGTGGATAGTGTTTTAAAATTACTGAAAATGGGTGACCATGTAGTTTGCTCCGATGATGTATATGGAGGAGTATCTAGGCATTTTAACAATATTTTGGTAAACTACGGATTAACATTTACCTATGTGGATTCATCAAATCCGGAAAATGTGGAAAATGCCATCACATCTGAGACGAAACTTTTCTGGATTGAGACACCGACAAATCCACTTCTCAAGATTACTGATTTAAATGCAATATCAAAAATTGCAAAGAAACATCAAATTTTATTCGGAGTAGATTCCACTTTTGCTACACCTGTTTTCCTACGTCCGTTTGAATTTGGCGCTGATATCGTCATGCATAGTACCACGAAATATATCAGTGGCCATAACCAGGTCATAGGAGGTATCATTATCACAAATGATGAAGAAATCCACGAGCGGATGAAATTTGTTCAGAAAACTATTGGAGCTGTTCCCAGTCCATTTGATTGCTGGCTTACTTTAATTGGTGTCAAAACTCTTCATCTCAGAATGGAACGCCATGCTTCCAATGCTCAAGCTGTAGCGGAATTTTTGGAATCACATCCACAGGTGGAAAAAATAACCTACCCCGGATTAAAATCCCACCCACAATATGGAGTTGCAAAAGAACAGATGGATGGATTTAGCGGTATGATCTCCTTTGAATTGAAAGGTGGAATTCCTGCAGGAACTACTGTGATGAACAATGTCAAATTATGTTCACTGGCGGAAAGTCTTGGTGCGGTTGAAACTATGATCACTCATCCAGCTACCATGACCCATGTGGATGTTCCTGCTGAGGAACGCCATGCCCGGGGCCTCTCCGATGGATTAGTTCGGATTTCAGTTGGGATTGAAGACCCAGATGATATTATAGATGATTTAAAACAGGCTTTGGAAAAAGTGTGATCCTTTAGAAATTATTTGAGAACAGCAAATACCATCCTCCTTGTTGTTTAAGATGATTTATCTGAAATTTTGCTCATTATGTATTCAGCCATAGCGGTAATGGTTAGACTTGGATTCACACTTAAATTGACAGGGACGATGGATCCGTCCACCACATACAGACCTTTGTATCCATGAATTTTGCCAGTATGGTCAATGACACCTTTCTCTTGGCTTTCAGACATGACACAGCCCCCCAAGATGTGTGCTGTAGTTGATGTATTGAATAATACTTCTGGTAAAATACTGAGAGGTTCCCCATTGACTTTTTTGGCCATTCGTTTTGCAAAGTCATTAGCAATGGGAATATAAGAAGGCACTTTTTTATCTGTATCCCAATGAGAGTTCATTGATTGTCTACCTAAGCGCCACCACCGTGATTTATATTCAAATCGCATATAATTATCTATCTTCTGCATCACCAACAGGATGGTTGACCTTTGAGCCCAGCCGAATACATTGAGATTTTTTAAGAATTTAAAAGGATGCCGTATAATAGCTCCCAGAAAATAGAGAAAACGAGGCCTTTTAGACCCGCCTCCAACGAGCAATGTTCCTAGGCCTGCCATTGCATCCTGTCCTTTCCCAAACCGAACTGTTTCGATATGGGTGTGTTCATCCGGATAAATGCCGGAAGTAATTGCTATACCTTTCGAATAATCAATATCCTTTTTATTCGCTTTTACACCAACCAGTGCTTCACTATTTGTTCGAACGAAATTACCTAGCTGATCGGACAGATTTGGCAATGATCCCTTGTTTTTACATTTCAGGAGCAGTTTAACAGATCCCATGACACCCCCTGAAAAAATTACATTTTTCGCATGGAGAAATTTTGTGGAACTGAATAATTTTGTTATTTTTTTTGAGCGAAGTTCATATTTGGACTCCTTACCGGGTTTTACATCCAAAACTTTTGTCTCAGGAATGATCGTTACTCCAAGTTGTTCAGCAAGATATAGATAATTTTTGTCCAAAGTATTTTTTGCTCCCACCCGGCAGCCTACCATACATCCCCCGCAAAAAGTACATCCGGTTCGTTCAGGTCCTTTCCCTTCAAAATATGGATCTGAAACTGTTTTGTTTTCCTTACCAAAGAATACTCCCACATCATTCACATGAAATGTATCTCCTTTTCCAATATCATTTGCACAGCTTTTTAATAATTCATCGGCATGGGTGATTTGTTTGCTGGGTGTTGCACCAAGCATTTTTTGAGCAATTTTGTAGTAGGGTAATATTTTTTCTTTCCAGCTCTGAATACCCCATGCTGGATCTTCAAGCACTTGATCTGGTGGTATGAGTAAATTATTAGCATACACGAGACTCCCCCCTCCAACCCCAGCACCATGGAGAATGAACACATCTTTTAAAAGCGTCATAGCTTGAATGCCGAAAAAATATAGTTTAGGAAACCAGAGATATTTTCTGAGGTTCCAATTTGTTTTTGGTAAATCTTCAGTTTTATATCGCTTCCCTTGTTCTACCACCGCGACTTTGTATCCCTTTTCTGCCAGTCTGAGGGCAGATACAGAACCACCAAATCCGGATCCAATAATAATATAATCGTAATTAGAGGCCATATTTTTTTCCATAAAAAATTAGGGAAATCCTCTTTATCAGAAAAGAATATTAAATTATGCAACCATTATCAATTCTATTCGTATTCATAATTTCATTCGTAATATTCAGTGTGTTGTTTTTGATGAGAAAAGAAATCATTAAATGAAATCTGGAGAAAGGAAAATCGGACTTGCACTAGGCAGCGGTGCTGCAAGAGGATGGGCACACATTGGAGTCCTCCAAGCATTGGAGGAAGAAAACATTCCTGTTCATTTGATTGCAGGAACGAGCATTGGATCCTATGTTGGTGCAGTGTATTCCAGCGGGGGATTTGACAGTCTGAAAGAATTTGCACTGTCAATAGATAGGAAAAAATTCTTATCCTATATTGATGTTGTGTTTCCGCGCTCTGGTTTAATAAACGGAAAAAACGCAACAAAATTGTATTCAATGCACTCAAATATTATAAGATTTGAAAATTTGCCTATTCCTGTAAAAATGATCGCAACAGATATGAATACAGGAGAAAAATTAATATTGGAGGAAGGGAATATTCCTGAAGCAATTCGTGCCAGTTGTTCAATTCCCGGAATTCTTACTCCGGTTAAAATTCAAAACCGGTGGATTATTGATGGTGGATTGATAGATCCTGTTCCTGTGTCAGTAGTGAAGTCCATGGGAGCACAATGCGTCATTGCAGTAGACTTAAATTCTGGAGTAATCGATAAACAAAAAAAGAAGGAAAGAGAAATAAATAACAAACCAAATAGAAAGCAGAGATTAGCAGAAAAAAGCGAGATGATAAATCAACTGTTTTCAAAATATGATCAGGCCGGGAAATTGATGAGAAACAAACTGAATCAGTGGTTTAAACAATCGGAGTCCAGTCCGCACATAATTAATATTATTGGATCATCAATTAGTATTATGCAGGAACAAATTACAAAGAAAAATTTGGAGATTGATTCTCCAGATATACTGATTCAACCTCAATTGCCTGAAGTTAAAATGTTCGATTTTGATCAGGCAGAGAAATCAATAAATGAAGGGTTTAATTGTACTATGAAGAAAATTGAGAGTATAAAGAATCTGGTGTAAAATATTTGAATGATTGATCATGAGTATTTTTTTTTGTAGAACGTTAGTATTAACTCTATATTTGAGTTTAATTCAAATTAATCTTTTAGCACAAACAGGAGAAGCAATGGATAGCACAATAAAAAAAATAGTCAAATCAGAAGAGGAATGGAAGCGTGATTTATCAGAGGAAGAATTTTATATCTTAAGAGAAAAAGGTACCGAACGTTCTTTTACCGGAACGTATAACAAATATAAAGAGGCCGGTAATTATGTGTGTGCTGGTTGTAGCTCCTTATTATTCTCATCAGAAAAAAAATATGATTCAGGCAGCGGATGGCCCAGTTTTTGGGAACCAGCTGAGGAAACGAATATTACTTCGGAGTCGGATAGTAGCCTGGGAAGAATAAGAACTGAAATTCTTTGTACTCATTGCGGAGGACATTTGGGGCACGTATTCAATGATGGTCCCGATCCTACGGGTCTTCGGTACTGCATCAACAGCGGCGCTCTTCATTTCCAAAAGGAAAAGTCTTCAGACAATATCAAATGAATTACCTGAGATGAATTACTTTCCAAAGATGGTGATTGTTTTTATTTTGTCAGGAATTTTTTCAAAAGCAAATATAGAATTAAAAGTTGGTGAATTGGCGCCAGATTTTTCTTTAAAAGATCAGGATGGTATCATTCATAAGTTATCAGATTATCGGGGGAAACAGGTCGTAATTTATTTTTTCCCCAAGGCTGGAACCCCTGGATGAATTAAAGAAGCATGCGGGTTCCGCAATACATATTTTGAGTTTGAAAAACAGGGAATAATCGTATTTGGAATAAGCTATGATTCCCAAAAAACGCTCAAGAAATTTAAAGCAAATTATAACATTCCTTTTCTCTTTTTGTCCGATAGAAAAAAAGTTGTTTCAAAACAATATGGTACAAAAGGATTTCTTTTCCCCAGCAG
>DTUJ01000245.1 GCA_012964235.1 Fidelibacterota bacterium | reverse complement strand
ATTGTCTTTGACACGATGATTGCTGCTCATCTTTCCAGCCCTGAAACACGATCTTATAAACTTGATAAACTTGCCCTTGAATTTCTGAATTACAGGATGGTTCCTATTGAAGAACTTATTGGTTCGGGACGAAATCAAATTACGATGGCTGAGGTGGACTTGGAAAGCGCTGCCTTTTATGCTGCGGAGGACGCAGACGTAGCTCTTCAGTTAACAAAAATTCTTGAAGAAAAATTGAGAGAACATGATCTGTTGGATTTTTTCAACAGGGTAGAGTTACCCTTATTAGAAGTGTTGCTGGAAATGGAATATTCAGGGACTTATGTGGATGTAAATCATTTGGATGAGATGTCCTCGGATTTAGCCGGAAAACTGGATAGTTTATCTAAAAATATTCTCAAGGAATCAGGTACCGAATTCAATATCAATTCTACACAGCAATTAGCGCAAATCCTTTTTGATGTTCTTGAACTCCCAAAAATTAAAAAGCGGTCTACTGCAGAGGATGTTTTGAAAAGACTCCAGGACCAACATCCCCTGCCAGGGATGATTCTCCAATACCGCAAAATGAATAAACTTAAAAATACATATCTTGATCCTTTGAAGGACTATATTCATCCTGAGACCGGAAGGATTCATTCGTCTTTTAATCAGACTGTGGCTGCCACGGGCCGATTGTCCAGCACCAATCCTAATTTCCAAAACATTCCTATTCGAACTGATGAAGGACGGGAGATTCGGAAAGCCTTCAGAGCCAGGGAGGAAGGCTGGAAGATTTTTTCAGCTGATTATTCCCAAATCGAACTGCGGATCATGGCTCATTTGAGCCAGGATCCAGGTTTAATGAAAGCATTTCAAAATAAAGAGGATGTCCATGCGCGAACAGCCAGCCTCGTTTTTGGCGTTCCTTTAGAGGATGTTCTTCCGGAGATGAGACGTACCGCAAAAATAGTGAATTTTGGAATTATGTATGGAGCAGGTCCTTTTCGGATGAGCCAGGAACTGGGAATTCCAAGAGGAGAAGGAATGGCCATTATTGAAGCCTATTTTAACCAGTATGCCGGGATCAAGGATTATATTGACAGAACTTTGGAGCAGGCGCGGAAGCAGAAATGGGTGACCACCATGCTGGGTCGAAGGCGTCCTGTCTGGGAAATCAATAGCCAAAACCAGATACGGCGGCAGGCGGCTGAGAGGATGGCAATTAATATGCCCATCCAAGGAACTGCAGCGGAAATGATCAAACTGGCAATGATATCAATCCATAAAAAAATGAGAAAAGAAAGCCTGAAAGCGATGATGATTTTACAGGTACATGATGAATTAATTTTTGAGGTACCAAAAGAGGAAATAGAGCAAGTGAAATCTATGGTGATACGAGAGATGGAATCGGCTCTTCCATTGTCTGTTCCTATTGTTGTGGACTGGGGTGTTGGTGATTCCTGGTATGAAGCGCATTGAACGTTCAGGAGTATGAAAATCACATTGTGAAATGCAGGTAAAATTCAATAATTCAGCTAAAGTGAACAAGTAATGGAAGCCAGCGTAACCTTAAAGAAGGTAGGAAAACTATTCCGTGACAAAACAATCTTGGCGGGTTTGACATTTGGTATAGAGAAAGGATCTATTGTTGCTTTTGTTGGGGATAATGATGCCGGAAAATCCACATTGCTAAAAGTCTTGGCAGGGCTTGAAAATCCGGAATATGGTTCGGTGTTTATTCATGGGCTGGATATTGTAAAACGACGAAAAGACATTCGCCATATGATCGGTTATGTTCCCTTGGAACCGGATATGGATCCTTGGTTAACCCTAGAACAGAATATACGTTTTAACGGATTGCTTTATGGGGTAGACAATTCCACCATTTCAAATCGAATAGCTGAATATTCGTCAAGACTTGATCTGTTCGATTTTTTACACCATCCGGCGAACAGTGTATCCTATGGGAATCTTAAAAAATCCACGATTGTACGTGCCCTTGTTCATGATCCAACCATTTTAATCCTGGATGAACCTACAGCATTTATGGATGCTCAATCCAGCCGCCAAACTTGGGATTTATTGAAAGGGCTTCGCAAGGCAAAAACTATTATCTATGTAAGTCAAACATTGTCAGAGATTGAGCAGGCACATGACCGGATACTTGTACTTAACAAGGGAAAAGTTATCCTGGATGGAAGTCTAGATAAACTTCTTGAGAGTACTTTGGAATTTCATCAGTTCCAGATTGAGTTTGAAGAATTGCCGGATGAACTTTATCAAAAACTGTCAACAATTCCGACGGTGGTGACCCCAAGCAGGATGAATAATATTTTTTATTTTTATGGTCGATCGAGGAAAGTCTTTTTTCAAGTATTAAAAGAAGCAGGTGATACTCTTATGGAAGATCTTGATATTAAGAAATTGGGCTTGAGAGATCTGATGGATTCAGAATTTGTGCGGAAAGGATTAGATTGATACTTCCATTTATAAGACGCCGCTGGTGGCTTACGCAACAACGTCTTTTTCCAACGTTAAGCTTTGCTATGCTTTTACCCATAATGTTACATCTTTTAATTATTGTTCCCATGGCAAGCCTTGTGGAAAGCCCTTTGAATAATGTTTCTTATGAAAAATGGGTGTATCCAGGTTTGCTTGTTTTGATCGGAATCATTTCCTTGATTCCGGTTTTGTATCGTGATTTATTTGATTTTCGTATTCATAAAAAAGCAATTACGTACATGACATTAGCACCCATCTCTAAGCTTAAGTTGATTATCGGCATTTTAGTTAGTGCAATTCTTGAGTCATTAATCTTGGTGATTATTGGACTATTAGTACTGTTTTTTGTAACCGGAATTATCCTCAATTGGGGAGATTATCTTATAATTTTTGGATTTATTATAATCATTAATACTCTTGTTGGGAGTTTCATCACAACACTTGCCCTCTTGGCTGCGCGGGTATTCTCGTTTATTTTTATTTTAATGATTTTTTTCTGTTATGTCCTATTCGGATCCGGGATAATTGTTCCATTGGATATTTTTCCAGATCAATTGAGGGTGTTGATACAATACCTGCCATTAAATGTAATGATTCATGAGCTTCATCTGGTGATTTTTACGGGTGTTTTTCATTGGATACCCCTGTCTATTCTGGTTTTTATTATTTTTCCATGGACATATATCAATAGTGAAATCTTTCGCAGGGAATTAAATCAGTGATTGCATATTTGTCTGGCGGGATGGAACATGCAGTCAACGAAGGAGAAGACTGGCGGAATAAAATGACAGAATGGCTGCAGAAAAATCTGGAACATTCAGTGATCGATCCTGTTAAGAATTCCCGTCAACTTGTGGATGAAACACAGTCTCATGATTACATGTTATGGAAGAAATCCGATCGGGGGAAATACAAAGCATTTGTTCGGAAATTGATTCGCCAGGATTTAGATGGAGTTATCAATAAAGCGGATTATGTCATTTGCCTTTGGGATGAGGGTGTTGTTAAAGGAGGAGGAACACACGGAGAGGTAACCATCGCTTATCATTATAACATCCCTGTTTATTTGGTAAACACACTTCCATTTGACGAGTTAAGCGGATGGATATTTTCATGCTGTACAGAAGTATTTCCTGATTTCATAACCTTGAAAAAAAGAGTGTTGGAGCTCTACGGATAGGTTTTGATTAGAAAGTTTTATTATTACCATCAATGGTTCACAGCATAAATATGATAGGTCCAAAAGCAATAATCCACCTTGATAGTCTCATACATAATTACCAACTGATAAAAGAGAAGGTCCAAAATAAGAGGGTCATGGCTGTGGTGAAAGCGAATGCATATGGCCATGGAGCAGTTCCCGTAGCAAAAGCTCTTGAATCAGTTGGTGTGGATTGGTTTGGTGTTTTTACTCCTGAAGAGGGAATAGCATTACGGCAAGGTGGAGTGTCTGGAAATATTTTAGTTTTCTGCCGGTTCAATCGTCAATTTCTTCCGAAAGCAATGGAATGGAATTTGACTTTGAATATCACAAGCGAAGATGATTTAATGGATTTGAAAGAATTCCACACTGCTACGGGATCAAGTCCTGCTGTTCATGTAAAAATAGATACTGGAATGACACGCTTAGGACTGCCTGTTGAAGCCGTTTCTTCCTTTTTTAAATTATTGAAAGAGACCCCAAATGTTCAGTGTGAAGGAATCTATTCCCATTTTGCCACTGCTGATGAAGGGGATCCAGAATATGCAAAACACCAGTTGGAACAATTTGAAGAGGTTTTAAAAATTGCAGGGCAGATGGGATTTACATTTGAACATATACATTTATCCAACAGCGGTTCAGTTTTAAACCTACCGGAATCCTTTTTCACACTGGTGCGGGTTGGTTTGCTTTTATATGGGGCCTTTCCATCGGATGAAGTTCCGAAGGATCTTCCTATTGAACCTGTCATGGAATTTACAGCTCCGGTTGTGAACCTCAGAAAAGTGAACGCAGGTACATTGGTGAGTTATGGAGGAGTTTGGTCTGCGCCGCACGATACGGTCATAGGAGTTGTCCAGGTCGGATTCGCTGATGGGTTTCCACGTTCGTGGTACGAAGAGGGATGTATTAGTTTAAAAGGGGAGCGTTATAAAATTGCCGGTAGAGTGTGTATGGATCAGTTCACTGTGGATTTTTTTAATGCAAATGTGAAAGCAGGTGATGAAGTATTGTTGTTTGGAAAAAATAAAACGGATTCAATATTGATAGAGGAAATTTCTGAGAGCATTGGTTCCACACCATATGTGTTATTTACTGCCATTGGTGGTCGAACAAAGTATATTTTTAAGGGATTGTAGATTTTTCATTTAATTTCCTATTGCCCAAGAGGTTAAGGTTATTACAAAGTTATTCACAATTTTCAGCGATCGGCTTGTTTACAAAAAATCTTGTTTAAGTTGCTGATGATTCGAAAGAAGTTATTTACTGGAAAATTCATCATTTAATAGTAAATTACTATTCTATCTTTGGAAGGAGTCTGTCTAGAAATATGAATAAATTATCAACCGCTTTATGTTTTCTTCTACCTCTGACTTTAGCATCAGGAGAACCACAGGAGGAAGTTCAATCTTCAGCTCAATCAGAAAAAGCACCAGCCCAGGATGAAAAAACCGTGAAAGCAGTAAGAACCCAGAATCCGGTTTATATTGATGGGGAATTAACGGAGATGGATTGGTACGGATCAGATTTGAAAAAAGATTTTATCCAGTATGCACCAGTAAACGGAGATTCAGCGACAGAAAAAACAGCATTTCTAATTCTATATGATGATGAAAATTTATACTTGGGTGTTTATGTGGCTGAACAAAATCCATCCTCTGTTATGGGAGCACTTAGGAGGAAAGATGACATGGCGCTCTCAGATTATATTTGGTTATATATTGATACGGAAAACCGCGGGAGATCCGGCTATAAATTTGGAGTTAATCCCAGCGGGGTTAGGTATGATGGGTATATTTCTAATGATGATGAGGTTGATTATAGTTGGGATGGGATTTGGGATGTAAAAGTAAGGCGTGATTATGGCAATCAATTTGATGATAAGGCAACACGCCGTATTGGGTGGACAGCTGAATTTCGGATTCCCTTCTCCACCCTGCAGTATGATAAGAATAAGACCGAAGAATGGGGCATCAATATAACCCGTTTTAAAGGATCAACTTTTGAGCAAATGTGGTGGAAAAGCAAAGAAGTGACTGAACCGGGTCTTGTTTCTCACTTTGGTAAAATCACTGGAATATCCAACATTAAAACCACCGGAAAATTTGAAATATTGCCAGGCTCGATTTTAACAGCAAAAAGCGAAGAGTTTGAATCAGAGTCTGCACTAATTGGATCTTCCAGGCTGCACTATAACATCAGCAGTGATTTTAAATACGATATTACTACCAGTACTCGTCTGGAAGCATCTGTTAACCCGGATTTTGGGCAGGCAGAGGTAGATCCTGCGGTGTTAAATCTGTCTGCTTATGAGACTTATTTCCCGGAAAAACGAACTTTTTTTGTCAATGGAGCAGATATCTTTGCAACCCCGTTCCAATTATTTTATTCACGACGGATTGGGAGAACAACATATGAAGGAAATATCGTGCCCATTAATGTAGCAGGGAAATTAACCGGGAAATCGGGGAATACAACCTTCGGTGTGATCAGCGCATTAACGGAAGCAAAAGATGAACGTGGAAATACCGCATTTTTAATCGGTAGAGCGAAACGATCATTTAACAAAGGGAATACAAATTTTGGTATTTTGTTTACCCATATGAATGACCTGGATTCCTCAAAGACACCTCTGGCAATTGGTTTCGATTGGGGTCATCAATTGTTTAATAATCAATTTGTATTCAGTGGGCAGTATGCCCAGTCAAAAATTGACGCCCTCACAGGGGAAGGAATTATGTTTCATTTTGCTAAGATTGGCGGTAGACACTGGAATTTCAGTCTGGACGCGGATCTCCGGGATAAAAACTTTAATATTGATGCTCTTGG
>DTUJ01000244.1 GCA_012964235.1 Fidelibacterota bacterium | reverse complement strand
ATCCGCTTGGGCCTGACCAGTATGGATATTATATTTATGACTCAGGGGATACAGGATATGATCTTGCACCCATCTACGATTGGATAGAGATTGATCCTGGTTACGGAGGCCCTGGAACTGATTTAAATTTGTCAGACAATGGAAATGGGAACTACAGTACTTCCTCAGCATATATTGATCTACCTTTTACATTCAAGTTTTACGGTGTGGATTATGACGAGATCACTGTAAACAGCAATGGATGGATTGCCTTTGGGCATTCAGAAATGGAATCCTTCCGGAATTACTCAATACCTGGCGCAGGAGGTCCCTCGCCCATGGTGGCTGCATTTTGGGATGACTTGAAAACTTCCAGTGGCGGTGATGTGTTTGGCTATGTTGATCCAGATGATGAATTCGTTATCATTGAATGGTCGGACATGAGGACTTATTATGCAAATTCCGTAGAAACCTTCCAAATAATACTTTACAATAACCCCGCTCAACCATTCGGAAATGGAGAAATAAAAATTCAATACAATGAATTTAATAATACCTCTTCAGGAAATTATAGTAATTATACACCTACACACGGTTCGTATTCTACCATCGGAACTGAAAATCATTTAGGTAATGATGGATTAGAATATACTTTTGATGACAAATATCCTACTGCAGCTATGGAACTCGATGATGAAACGGCAATTTTCATCACAACCCAACCTCCCACAGCCCTTCCATCTCCATCCTTATCTTATAATCCTGGGACCTTTGATTTTATCATATCATTAAATGAGACAGCATCAAGTAATCTCATCCTTTCCAATATTGGTGAAGCCGGATCTGTTCTGTCATATGCTATCAGTGAAACGTATCCCCTGCCATTTGTTAATCCAGGTGGAGGCCCGGATAGCTTTGGCCAATATTGGAGCGATTCAGACTTAGACTCAGATCTCAATTATGAATGGGTGGACATATCTGGTTTAGGGACACAATTGGTATTTCCTCACAATGACCAGGCAGCAGATCCAATAAATATAAGTTTTGAATTTCCATTTTATGGGGAAACATATACTCAATGTATTGTTAATCCTAATGGATGGATAGGTTTTGGTGAAGATAATACAACATATTCGAATACAAGTATTCCATCATCTTCTGCTCCCCATCCAGCCATTTTTGGATTCTGGGATGATTTGAGCCCGGAGATTGAAGGTGGTTCCGGTTGCTCGGTACAGGGAGGGAACGTATATACCTATGCTTTTAATGATAAACTTGTGATTTGGTTTGACCATGTTGCCCGCTGCTCCAGTAATTATCCTGGCACGTACGATTTTGAGGTTGTCCTTCATAACACTGGCCATGTTGATATCAATTACAGGGAAATGGAAGGATACCTTACAAGCGCAACTATTGGTATGCAAAATGATGGTGGTACAGATGGCTTACAGGTTAGTTATAATGATGATTATGTTACAAATGAATTATCTCTGAAGTTCCGTAGAATTATCGACTGGTTGACTATTGCATCTGAAACTAATGAACTGGAAGGAGAATTATATGATGGGGAATCTGCTGAATTTATGCTTGAAGTTAATTCTACAGGTTTATCGGAAGGATTATATGACGCATCCATATTTATAGACACGAATGCTGAACCAACAGTTACTATACCTGTTTCACTCACAGTAGATGCAACCGCAAATCAGGTGGTAATTTCTGTTCCTTTTTCAGGAGGATGGAATATGATGGGATTGCCAGCAGAAGTGGAAGATGCCAATTACTTGTCACTCTTTCCTGATGCGATTGAGAATACGTTGTATTCATTTGATGGAAGCTATAATCAGGAAGAAGAACTTCTTGAAGGATTTGGTTATTGGTTACGATTTACAACCGCTGGTTCAAGCGATATCATGGGACTACCGAACGATGAAATATCCATATTATTACACGAAGGTTGGAATATGATTTCAGGGATTTCAACACCGGTATATGTTACTGATATTGATGATCCGGAGGGAATAATTGTTTCAAATACTTTTTATTTTTATGACAATGGATATTCCAACGCCAGCATATTAGAGCCTGGACAGGGGTATTGGGTTCGTGCCCTTGCCACCGGTAATATCACCATAACTAATTCTAATAGAGCGTCCAATAGAAACCAATTTTCCAGCGCTCTTGAAAGTGCCAACAGCATATCATTTTTCAATTCAAATGGCAAAGTCGGAGAACTATATTTTGGTGTTTCTATCCCTGAAGAAGAGAAATTAAGCTACAGTATGCCACCAAAACCGCCAGCAGGAGGTTTTGACATACGTTTTGCAGGAGATTTTAAATATTGTGAAGATTCTGGGGATATTGAAATTTTGAATGACGGTGATAAATTGATTATTGCCTATTCCGCTGCTCACGGTAATGATGAAGAATGGATGTTAACTACTGATCGGGGGGAAGAATGGATATTAGATCAAGCGGGAGAGATTCTAATTAACAGTGATGTTCAACATATTTATTTGGAAAAATCTCTTTTGCCACCTACCGAATTTGCACTAAATCCAAACTATCCAAATCCATTTAATCCTGTTACAACTATTAACTATTCCATTCCAAAATTATCTGATGTTCAAGTTATTGTCTATGATATTACCGGAAGGCAGGTAATCACATTGGTAGAAGCTACCCAGGAACCTGGTCATTACACTATTCAATGGAATGCTCATGATGCAGCAAGCGGTTTGTATTTTCTTAAATTGGAGAGTAATAGGAAAACACAGACAAGAAAAATAATGCTGTTAAAATGACTTTCTGAATCTATAACAAAGATCCGAAAATTTCTAAGAGGACACCTGGTTGGTTCCCACTTTACTTATATTACTTTCGATTCTAATCATTCTTGGATACAAAGAATTCTATCAACATCAAGCTGTTCTTGAAAAATTTTCAATCAGAATTCATGTAAATGGATCAAGAGGAAAATCAAGTGTAACCCGCCTAATCGCAGCAGGGTTAAGGGCTGGAGGATTTAGAACCATGGCTAAGACGACTGGATCATCCCCTCGAATTATTGATACGGATGGAAAAGATCGTATGATCCAGCGTCTTCGTTCTCCTTCTATAGGCGAACAAGTGAAACTGATGCGATATTTTTCAAAACAGAATCTTGATGCGGTAGTTATGGAGTGTATGGCTGTCCAGCCTGAATATCAGTGGATATCTGAACAGAAGATGCAAAAATCCACCATTGGTGTTATAACAAACATTCGACCAGATCACTTGGACGAAATGGGCCCTACTATGGATGATATCACACGTTCTCTCAGTAATACCATTCCATTTAATGGAAATGTTGTGGTAACCCAGGGAAAACATAATGATACGCTGAAAAAAATAGCCGCCTCCCGGAAAACCAACCTGACGATTGCCAACACTGACGATATAGAAGCGGGATTTATGGAGAAATTCTCTCACCTTGAACACAAAGAGAATGTGGCAACAGCCTTGGAAGTATGCAAACAGGTAGGTGTCGATAAAGGTTCAGCACTGGAAGGGATGCTCAAAACACAGCCAGATCCTGGAGCGTTATTTATTAAAAAAATACAATTTGGAGCCCATCATAATTTTTTTGTGAATGCCTTTGCTGCTAACGACCCCCTTTCTACACTCAATATCTGGGAAATGATTAAAAAACAAATCCCTCTGCAACCAACTTGTGTGTTTTTAAATACTCGGGCAGACAGACGGTCTCGAACTAACCAAATGATTACGCTGGTTTCTGAAACTATCCAGCCAGATATATTTTTAATCCGCGGCGATAAATTGCCAGAGATTCCAGAAGGGTTATTTAAGTTAATAACCTTTCCAGATCGCTCGAAACCAGAGGATATCATTGAGCATCTCTCCACTCTTTCCAATCATGTAATCTTTGGAATTGGAAATATAGTTGGCTGGGGCGAACAATTTGTACAAAAATTGAAAGATTTCCAATCCGATGATTGAAATTGCAGTAGGACTAGGAATTGTATTAAGTCTTATCCTCTCTGAAACGGTAGGAGTTACAGCTGGGGGACTCATCGTTCCTGGATACATTGCATTTAATTTACATGATCCCTTGAGAGTTGTCGGAACTATGGGTGTCAGTCTTCTTGTGTTCCTAATCGTTAAAGGGCTATCAATAAAAATCCTGATCTATGGGAAACGGAGATTGGCTTTTTGTCTTTTGTTAGGATTTTTACTTGGGTATTTATCAAAACTTTACCTGTATTTTCCAGAAGACAATGTAAACCTCGCTGCTATTGGAAATATTATTCCCGGACTCATTGCAAACTGGATGGAAAGACAGGGTGTATTGAGAACAATAAGCGTTGTTATAATAACGGCCAGTATCATTCAATTATTGATGATGTTATTGGGATTGGAGATCCCTCATGTTTAGGCCTGTCATTCAAAAAACACGGTATTTGGTTGCCTTAGCCATATTTAATTACCTTATGTTTCTCTGGGCATCACATACCATTACTATTGAGAAAGCTATTGGGTACGATTATAAGATCCAGGCTTCTCAATTAATGAAAAAAGCAATGGATTTTCTACGCACCTACCGGCTTGGGGAACAGGGTGTCTTTGTAGGAGACTCTGTTTTAGACCCGAACGAAACCATGCTGATTGGAACCGCTTATGGATGTTCCACTGATGAGGGGTATTTAGATGCAAAGGTTTCGACTTTAAATCCAAACTTTGCGGCTGTAATTATAGATTTACTTTTCCAGGCCGGTGTTGAACAGGGCGATACGATTGCCCTTGCATATACTGGTTCTATGCCAGGAGCAAATATAGCTACCCTGGCTGCATGTGAAATTATGGATCTGGAGCCTGTAATTATTTCATCAGTAGGCGCTTCATGGTATGGTGCAACCGATACAAATTTCACTTGGTTAGATATTGAAAATGAACTGTATGACGAAAAAATATTCTCTCATAAATCTCTCATGGCCTCAATTGGAGGGAAAAGCGACGTTGGAAGAGGATTAACCAGGGAATGTCAAGAGGCATTACAAAGCGCTATTTCAAGAAATGATCTAAATCTGATATATGAAAAAGACTGGCGTAACAGCATCAAGAAAAGAGTAACATCCTATGGCAATATCACCCCTATTTCACATTACAGAACGTTTATAAATATTGGTGGCGGAATAGCAAATGTAGGTGTTGGTGAATACAATCCAAGAAATGGCGTCCTTTTTCCGGAAGATTTAATGACATTCCAAAATGAAAGTGTGCTAAAAACTTTTTCCAAAGAAAAAGTTCCCGTTATCAATATCAGGAGTATTAAACAATTAATAAAATTGTATGGATTACCGTATTTCCCTACTCCACTTCCTCCTATTGGAGAAGGTGTCCTATTTATGAAACCAACATATAATAGAATAGTCAATTTTATCGCACTGCTTCTTACTGTCCTGGCAACAACAGGCATAGGGATTTATAGTCACAAACAAATACATAATCGAATGGAAACACATGAACCAGAATCAATCTTGTAGAATGAACAGGCCTGGCTTACTTTTGCTTGGAGTTATTATTCTTACCTTTTTACGGGGAGAAACAATTCTCCCTTCTGAAAGAGATAAGAAAGAAATACTCACCATTAATAAGAAAAAAAGGACCTATTATCAGCTACATAATAATACCTTAACATATAAAATAGCAGGTCCGAAACGTGTCGAAATCATTGCTCGGGGTGTTGTTCCAAAGAAAGATTATAAGGAAGTGCGTTTTGCTTATAATTTGATTATTGATAATGGAGATTCAATCATTATCAGTCACAGTGCAGCAAAGATAAAAAATATTACTTCCTCCAAACATCCCGGTCATGGGTTCACTCTCCCTGGGAAATATTTTATAAATATCCCGAAGGGAAATCATTGGTTCAAAATTGAACCGATTCCAAAAGTAGATGTACCAGTAGTCATTCGAGTACGAGTAAAAGGATTCGAAAAGGGTGACGAGCACCGGCAGTTTGTACAAGCCGTGGCTGGAATAAAACCGAAAAATCTTATCATTGGAGAAAAATCTGTACGGTACTATGAATTAAAACATGGTGAACGACTTCAATTTGAACCCAAAAAACTTTATAAACTTACCTTTCTATCGAGGCTTGCCTTCGTAAATGGAATGTCGAATTATGAAAATTATCAAATTCGAGTATGGAAGGATGAAATAATTTATGGCACCTACTTTTTCTCCACGGAAAAATCCGAGGACAGCATCATTAAAGAGGATAAAAAAGTAATCCCGGGAAAATGGCGTTCCTGCGAAATAAATCTTTCAAAGAGTAAACATACATATTCAGTTGAATTGCTGGATAAAGGTAAAAAAGTGTTCGTTCGATGCCTGGGTAATCAATGAAGATTATAAAACTTTCAATATTTTTCTTATTTGCTGTCTCCCTCAATGGTCAATCCCTGGCTTACCGATTTCGCGTCCCCGTTTATTTGACCCCATCAATTACGCTGGGTTATGACAGCAATTTTCTTAGATTATCAGAAATTGATAAAGTAGACGCTTCCTCGAAACCATCTATGTTAGGGGATTCGAAAACGTTCGACAGTCAAGTCATTCGACCCGAATTGAAATTTCAATACAGCCCGGTATTTTCTACCAAGCACAAGACAAATCTAATAATTAAT
>DTUJ01000243.1:15845-28159 GCA_012964235.1 Fidelibacterota bacterium | reverse complement strand
TAAATCAAATTAAAACGATTGAGAGATTACGGAAGAAAAGAGATAATCAAAAAGTTAATGATGCCTTGGCAGATATTCGAGATGCTTGCTCCAGCGATCGGAATATAATGGAACCGATTATCCACGCAGTCAAAGCATATACCACATTAGGAGAAATTGTTCAAGAAATGAAAGATGTATTCGGAGAATGGCAGGAAACTACCGTAATATAATTATTATGTTGATGAATAGCACTTTAGTTAATAAGGAGTATGCATTATGGATCGTAAGATCATACATGTTGTAGGTACTGGAACAATTGGAGAACCGCTCATCGGACTTCTTTGTGATTTTCAGGATCAATTGGGGATTGATGAAATAACATTTCACAAGAATTCAGCTTTAAATAGTGATCATTCCAAAGTAGTAGGACTAATAAAAAGAGGGGGAAGATTATGCGTAGATTCTAACAAAGTTGATGATTTCAAAGCGTTAGACTTAGATCCTGATTTTGAAACTGAAGAAGCAATAAAACGGGCAACAGTTGTGATAGATTGTACCCCGAGAGGGATTGGCCATAAAAATAAGGAAAAATATTATCATAAATTTTTGAAAGGCGGTAAGGGCTTTTTAGCCCAGGGAAGTGAGTCTGGGTTTGGGAAAAAATATGCGCGAAGAATAAATGATGCTACCTTGAATTCTGATGACCAGTTTATTCAAATTGTCTCTTGTAATACACATAACCTGTGTTGCATTACACATACGTTGGCATTGGATGGTGACCATGATAATTTAGAGGAAGGAAGATTCGTTTGTATTCGTAGAGCAAATGATATAAGTCAGTCCGGGAGTTTTATCCCCTCTCCTCAAGTAGGAAGTCATGGATCACCGAAATACGGTACACATCATGCTGAAGATGCCGCGGAACTTTTTCATACAATGGACATTGATTTAAATTTATTTTCTTCCGCTGTAAAAGTAAACAGCCAATATATGCATGTGCTTTGGTTTACTTTAAGAGTGAAGGAACCAACTACTTTGACAGCAGTATTGGAAAAGCTTTATGCAAATCCATACGTTGCAATGACTGAAAAAGATATGACGAGTACTGTGTTCTCATTTGGACGTGATCAGGGACATTATGGACGAATCTTAAATCAAACAGTTGTAGTAGAGCAGACTCTGAATGTTAGGAATGATCATGAAATTACCGGATTTTGTTTTACTCCCCAGGATGGAAATTCAATATTAAGTAGTGTTGCAGCTGCAGAATGGTTTCTTTATCCCCATTCGTACGAAGATAAGATTCAATGTTTCTCCGAGTTTTTCTTTGATCATATTTAGTCAAATAATTAACGAAGCCAACAGACAATAGATCGGTTACCTGTCTCAAAGAGTACTAAAAAATGAATTCATATGATCTTATAACAAAGTTTCGAAACCATCTTGACAAAGCTGGTTTGATCCAATCCGGTCAGCATGTAGTTGTAGCTGTCTCAGGCGGAATGGATTCCATGTGCTTACTTTTTTTATTCAATGAGCTCAAAGATGAGTTTGGTTTCCAGATCACGGTTGGACATATCAACCACCAGCTCAGAACTGACTCGAAAAGAGATGAAGCTTTTGTTAAAATGACTTGTGCAAAGATTGGTTTTCCAATTATTACAAAAAAATTAAATCCCTCTACACGAGCAAAAAGGGAGAGTTGGGAGGCTTGGGCCAGGATTCGACGATATCAAAAACTGGAGGCAATTCGAAGAGAAGTGCGAGCAGATGTAATTATTACTGCTCATCATGGGAATGATCAGATAGAAACAATTCTTATGCGAATGGGAGAGGGAAGCGGAATTAGGGGGCTTCAGGGGATTCATGAGAAATTTGATTTCGTTGTGCGACCACTATTACCTTTTTCCCGGAGGGATATAACTTCTTTTATTGAGAAAAATAATATTCAATTTATTGAGGATAGAACAAATCAGGATAGAACCATTCCACGGAATGCAATCCGTCATGAAATTGTTCGCCCATGGGAAAATCTCAATCCAAACCTGATTCCTGCTTTTGAGAAAATGTGTGAATTTTCAAGAGAATCTGATGAAGTAGTTACGTTTGCTTGTAAAGAAGTTTACGAAAAGGTGGTAAGAAAAGATTTTGAAGGTATTATACATTTGAATAAAATGATTTTTAATGGGTTGCCCATTCTTTTGCGAGTGAAAATTATCCAGAAAATTATTGGAGATGAAAAAAGATCATGGCGGCGTCACCAGTGGGAAGAATTAAAACATTTCCTTGTCCACGCTAAAACTGGACAGAAATTTCTCCTGCCGATGAAATGGATATTGTTGAATGACCGTCAATCCCTGATATTGAAACAAAACCAGAAAAAACAAAAATTAAGTCACAAAGTTCATCCTGCAGATATTACCGATTGTGGTGATTTCTATTTTAAATGGGAATGGGTTCAGGATTATTGTTCCCCAAACAATACCCCATGGAAAGAAGTAGTGGATGGAAACAAAATTAAAAACCAAAATCTTGTAATCCGTTCGTGGGTACCTGGGGATACGTTTATACCCTTGGGGATGAATGGACATAAAAAAATAAGTGATTTTCTTATCGATGAAAAAGTAGATCAGTTTTACAAAGATAATCAATTTGTACTCACAGCAAATGATGAAATTATTTGGGTCTGCGGTCATCGGATTAGCAACCAAGTTAAAGTTACATCCAAAACAACCGATTTGGCGGAAATCTCAATTATTCGAAAGAATACTAAATGATAGAAGGTACCGATTACAGGCTGACACCCTTATTATCTGAAGATGAAATCCAGGATAAAATCAGGGAAATTGGACAAAATCTTTCTGGCCGTTTCAAGAATGAAGTACCGATCTTTATCGGTGTATTAAACGGAAGTTTCATCTTTTTGGCGGATTTACTGAGGACTATGACTATCAATTGTGAAATGGACTTTATAAAACTGAACAGTTATTCCGGTGATAAACCTTCAGGGACTATTCGGTTGTTGAAGGATATTTCGGCCGATATCACAGGACGTCATGTAGTAGTAGTCGAAGATATAGTTGATTCAGGTTTCACCGTGCAGTTTCTAAAAGAAAGGATGGAAGGAGCAAAGCCTCAATCCCTTATTTTTGTTTCCCTTCTGTTGAAACCTGAAATTGTAAAACTGGATTTCCCAATCGATATTGTGGGGTTTGAAATTCCGCCTGATTTTGTAGTAGGTTACGGGTTGGATTATGACCAAAAATTCCGTTATTTACCAGCTATTTACAGGTTTAAAAAATTGTGATTGAATATGAATAAAAAATATTTTTCCGAGAATCTGAATAAAAATACACCCCAAAAAGGGAATAGAAAACCAGGAAACTCACCTAAGAATCTCAGAAAAAAATCTAAAGATCCATTGAATATTTTTCAATGGAAACGAGCTGGAAAAACATCTCTGATATGGGTACTGATTATAGTAGCTGCTATTTTTCTTTCGAATCTTTTTACGGAGGGATCTCGCAAGGAAACGGAAATCGATTATTTTAAATACAAAGAATTTTTAGAGAATAGACTAATAAGTGAGGCGGAAGTCATCGTAAACATTTTTCATGGAGAATTAAATACACCGCAGACAATTATCTCAGGCACAGGGAATCAGATTGCTTTTAGTCGTTTTCGCGTCGTTCTCCCATTTGTTGATAAAGATGTTATGGATGAATGGGATCAATATGGTGTTGAATATAGTTTTAAGGAGCAGAGTATTGATTGGACCGGCTATTTGATAAATATGCTACCATGGATTCTTTTAATTGCTTTTTGGCTTTTTATAATGAGACGAATGCAGGGTGGAGCAGGTGGGATAAAAAATATATTTAGCTTCGGTAAGAGTCGTGCGAAGATATGGGATTCAAATATGCCGAAGGTGACATTTAATGATGTTGCCGGTTGTGTAGAGGCCAAAGAAGAACTGAAAGAAGTTATCGCTTATTTAAAGCATCCCAAACGATTTCAAAAATTAGGAGCAGAAATTCCAAAAGGAGTATTGCTTGTAGGACCACCGGGAACTGGTAAAACCTTATTAGCACGGGCTGTTGCAGGTGAAGCGAATGTACCTTTTTTCAGTCTGAGCGGTGCGGATTTTGTGGAAATGTTTGTAGGAGTAGGAGCTTCCAGGGTAAGAGATTTATTTGAACAGGCAAAAAAGACTTCTCCCTGTATTATTTTTATAGATGAATTGGATGCGGTTGGCAGGCAGCGGGGCGCAGGACTTGGGGGTGGACATGATGAACGAGAGCAAACACTTAATGCGCTATTGGTAGAACTGGATGGATTTGAGCCTAGTCAAAATATCATTGTTATTACTGCAACCAATCGTCCTGATGTGCTTGATTCTGCCTTATTGCGCCCAGGACGGTTTGACCGGCATGTAGTTGTGGATATCCCAGACTTAAAAGGAAGATTGGGAATTCTGAAAGTTCATACAAAGAAAATACTGATGAATAAACGAAGTGTTAAGTTAGATATTCTTGCAAAAGGTACGCCCGGGATGGTGGGTGCAGACTTAGCGAATGTAGTCAATGAGGCTGCTTTGCTAGCAGCTCGGAAGAGAAAAAAATTCGTAGAAATGACAGATTTTGAAGAAGCGGTAGATAAGGTGATGATGGGTGTACAGAGAAAAAGTATGATTTTGTCTGAAGAAGAGAAGAAACTGACAGCGTACCACGAAGCAGGACATGCCCTTGTAGCATCAGTAACAGAAGGTGCAGACCCGGTTCATAAGGTTTCAATAATTCCCCGGGGTCAAGCTCTTGGAATGACTATGCAACTGCCTATTGATGAAAAACACGGTTATGCAAAAAAATATATTGAAGGTCGACTTTCAATAATGATGGGTGGCAGGGCAGCAGAAGAATTAATTTTTAATGAACTGACAACTGGAGCAGGAAATGATTTAGAGCAGGCAACTACTATTGCCCGGAAGATGGTCTGCGAGTGGGGAATGAGCGAACTATTGGGTCCGTTAACTTTTGGAAAAAAGAACGAAGAAATATTCCTTGGAAGAGAGATACAAACTCACAGGGATTACAGTGAGGTTACGGCACGTATAATTGATCAAGAAGTGGTACGAATTATAAGAAAAGCTGAGAGGACTGCTAAATTGATCTTAAAGGAGAAAGTAAACATATTGCACAGGATGGCTGAAGAGCTGCTTAAATATGAAACAATTGATAAACGGGACATTAAAAAAATTCTGGATGGAAAAACAATTGTAAGACGGAATAACAAAAAGCCAACACAGACCCGAAAAAAATCTCACATAAAATCCTCCACTAAATCTAAAACAAAAAGTGCTTCTTAATTGGTTTTACGATTCCTGTCAGGCAATTTCTCATGAATGCACCTCGTTTCAACCAGTGGATACGAGAAGAAAATCCCGCTACATTGATAATGGGAATTCTGAATGTAACCCCAGATTCCTTTAGTGATGGAGGAATGTATTATGATGCAACACAGGCTATTGAGTTTGCTCTTCAAATGGCGGAAGAGGGAGCAGATATTATTGATGTGGGAGGTGAATCTACCCGCCCAGGAGCAAAAACTGTTGAGCTGCAAAAAGAATGTGACCGTATTTTACCGGTTATTGAAGGAATTAGAACCAAATCGGACATTCTTATTTCCATTGACACATATAAATCAGAAGTTGCCCGGCAATCTATTGCGACAGGAGCCGGTATGGTTAATGATATAAGTGGTATGACTTTTGATCCAAATATGGTTGATATAATTAAAGAATCCGGATTGCCGGTGGTTATAATGCATATAAAAGGGACTCCAAAAAATATGCAGAAAAATCCTTATTACGAGGATTTAATGCAGGAGTTAACGGAATATTTTGAAGAACGGAAAAAATTTGCGAGAGCTAAAGGAATTTTGGATCAGCAGATCATTTTGGACCCTGGGATTGGATTCGGTAAGCGTCTACAGGATAATTTTCAGCTTTTAAGAGAGTTAAAGAAAATTGTGGATATGGGATTTCCGGTTTTGATCGGGCCTTCAAAAAAATCTTTTATTGGACTCACTCTTGATCTTCCTGTTGACCAGCGGTTAGAAGGGACAGCCGCAGCAGTAACTACCGGCATATTAAAGGGAGCTCGGATTGTCCGTGTTCACGATGTTAAAGAGATGAAACGGGTTGCTTTAATTACAGATGCAATCCGTGGTATAGCATAAATAGCAGATATTGTTCACCTCTTGAAATTTACTTATTAATCATTAATTTCTTCCTGGAATGAACCTGTTTAAAATTGGATTTCTCACTGTTACATTAGTCGACGTTGTCGATTTGTTTATTGTCAGTTGGATTTTCTATACCGTTTACCAATATTTCAAAGGTACCCGTGCAGGGCAGATGCTGGTGGGACTGATTATTTTGCTTATTGCTTCATTTCTCTCCAATGCCATTGGGTTAAGTGCAACCTCTTGGTTGGTTAACCGGTTTCAAACGGTCTGGGTTGTAGCCTTCGTCATTTTGTTTCAACCAGAAATTCGGAGATTACTTATTTATGTTGGCCAACATCGTTTTTTCCAGAAAATATTTCGGATGGGGAGTTCTCAGACTATTGAAGCAATTATAGAAACAATCAATGAACTCCGAAACCGTTCATGGGGTGCGCTTGTCGTGATTCAACGGGAGACAGGACTGAGGAGCTATAAGGAAGCGGGGATGCCCTTAACAGCTGAAGTTACAGCTCCCCTTCTCATATCGTTGTTCAATCCAACTTCTCCTCTCCATGATGGCGCTGTTATTATTCAAAACGATATAATTGAAGCAGCTGCATGCATTCTGCCATTAACCGAAAGTCCCTCAATTACTCCTGATATGGGCACCCGCCATAGAGCTGCTTTGGGACTTTCGGAAGAAACCGATGCTATTATCATTGTAGTTTCCGAAGAGACAAAAAAAGTATCTGTTGCAGAGAATGGTCGATTTGTCAATATTGAGAAGGATGAAATGGCTTTACGCCGGTACTTTAACGAGCAGTTATTTATTTCATCAGGTGACTAATAAGTTTTTAAGATGAAATAATGTTCAGACTCAAGTACAATTAATTCTAATTATTCAATTCCCAACAATTCAACTTCGAATATTAAGGTTGTGTTTGGTCCGATTTTCGGACCTTTACCACGAGCGCCATATGCTAGGTTTGAAGGTATATATAATTCCCATTTATCACCTACTTGCATAAGTTGAAGAGCCTCTGTCCAGCCTTTTATTACTTGGGTTACACCAGTATCATACGGCTTACCACTCTCCACTGAACTGTCAAATACCGTACCATCAATTAATTTACCTGTGTAATGAACTTTTACTTTGTCAGTAGCTTTAGGTGTGCTTCCGTCTCCATTATTTAGGACTTTATATTGCAATCCACTTGGTAAGACGATAACTCCTTCTTTTGTAGAGTTTTCAGCAAGAAAATTTTCACCGCCCACTTTGTTTTCTTCAAGCTGTTGTTTTCTTAGTTCGTTCTGTTTTGAGCGAAGTTCCTGACGATAGTTTTGGGTAACTATTCGCACTTCAGAATCTTTCAGCAGTGGAGTACTTTCTGTGTAAGCATCATCAAAACCCTGAGCGAAAACGTCAGGGTTTACCTCCACACTCTGTGTTTGAAAATTTTCCCCAATTTCCATTCCAATGCTATAGCTAATGGAATCTTTCTTTGTTTCGAGTGTTGTCACATTTTTTTTTGTCGGTTTCGAACAGGCGATCATAGATAAAAGAATCAGCCCAAGGCATATAAATTTCATAAAATTTCCTTCATTTCGGTGGGCTTTAGTAGCTGGATGTTAAAAAATTGACTTTACAGGTAAAACTGTTGAATAAATCAAGAAATGATGTGTACGAACTTTCTATTAGAACCCTTCTTACCATATTTTACAATACCACTGGCAATTGCAAATAAGGTATCATCGTTTGCACGTTTTACATTCTTTCCAGGATGAATTTTTGTTCCTCGTTGTTTGAGAATGATTCCGCCAGAAAGAATTTTTTGTCCGTCAGCAACTTTTACTCCCAAGCGTTTTGCATTTGAATCTCTGCCATTCCTTGAGCTACCTTGTCCTTTTTTATGGGCCATAATTACTATTTTCCCTCTTTCATTGTTTCTGGTTTTTCTTTTTTGGCTTTTGTTGGTGCTTTCTTAGTGGTACCTGTCGTTGCTTTGATTTTCGTTATTTCAATAAGAGTGTACCCCTGTCGATGACCATTTTTGCGTTGATAGCCTTTTCGCCTTTTTTTCTTATAAATAAGAATTTTTCTCTCCCTGCCATGTTCAAGTATTGTAGCATTAATATTTACTCCCTTAAGTGTGGGAGTTCCAACTTTCACCGATTTTCCATTATCAGTTAAAAGAACCTTGTCAAAACTGACGTTTCCCCCAGTATTTTTGTCCAAACTGGCTACTTTCAGTTTTGCTCCTTCTGATACTTTGTATTGTTTTCCTGCTATATCAACAATTGCGTACATTTATTCCTCCTGTAAAGCCAGCAAATTTAATTGAGTCAGGTTTTTTTTCCAAGTGGTAGTTTATCAGTAATATCTATACCGTCTTTCGCCGTAAAAAATCGGAATTCATCCCGGCGTATCTTTGGATCTTCTTCGATTTTCAGATGTACAAAATTTTGCCACATTAGACCACGCAGAGCTTTTTTCTTTTGTTCCTTAAAAAATTGATAATTTTTTGGATGAAGGTGTAATTGTAATCGTAATGCCTGTTTTTTTGTTTTATATCTTCTCAACCAATGATCAATTCGAGTGATCAAAGTATCTTTGGAAATAATCCGGCCTGAGCCTCTGCATGTAGGACAGTCATCACTCATGGTATCTAAAATACTAAGGCGTATTCTTTGACGAGTCATTTCCAGTAACCCAAAATCGGAAATAGGAGAAACTGCTACTTTTGCCCTATCCCTCTTAAGTTCTTTCCGCAGTTCGTAGTATACTTTCCGTTTGTTTTCTTCTTTTTCCATATCAATAAAATCTATAACGATTAGACCTGAGAGATCTCTCAGTCTGAGTTGTCTGGCAACCTCTCTCGCAGCTTCAATATTGATTTTAAAAGAATTTTCCTCATGGAGCTTTTTCCCAATAAAACGACCACTATTCACATCAACAACTACCATAGCTTCAGTTTTTTCTATAATTAAATAGGCACCACTTTTGAGCCATACCTTCGGTCGAAGTAATTTCGCTATTTCATCTTCAATCCCCATACTTTCGAAAATTGGGACTTTAATTTTAAATGGTTCAAGTTTGGAGGTCAGGTTGGGAGATACTTCATCAAGGTAAGATTGCAATTTTCGGTATAACTTTTTTGAATCTATAATAATTTTCTCAATATCGGGTGTCAACAAATCACGAATAATGCTGGATGCGGTTTCAAGATCCTGATAAATCAAGGCAGGTGCTTTAATTTTTTTAGATTTTTGATCCATCTTTATCCAGTTCTTCATCAACATTTGGTAGTCATTACGGATTGTTTCTTCACTTTTTCCCTCAGCAACGGTTCGAATGATTATTCCAAATCCTTTTTCTTTGAGATTTGTTATGATTTTTTTCAGCCGTCTTCTTTCATATTTATCCCATAATTTTTTGGAAATACCAATGTAATTTGTCCCTGGGACAAGTACAAGTAATCTTCCAGGAAATGCGACTTCTGTCGTCACGCGAGGTCCTTTAGATGCAAATGCTTCTTTGATCACCTGTACAAAAATATTTTGTCCGGTTTGGAGATCGACACTTATGTCTCCGTTTCCACTTGATTTCTTTTTTGAATTTGATGGTTTTCCATTAGTGGGATCAATATCTTCAAGGAGGTAATCACCATTGTGGATTTCCGAAAATGGGAGAAAGGCATTAACCTCATAACCAATATCCACAAAGGCAGCTTGCATCCCAGGAATCACATTTTCCACTTTTCCTTTGTAGATGTTACCCACCGTGCGTTGTTGTCCTTGTTTTTCCAGATAGAGTTCAACCAATTTGTCATCTTCAAGGATAGCAATGCGGGTTTCCCCCATACTTTCGTTAATATAAATTTCTTTTTTCATAATATACCCTGTACGTAATTCATGTTCTCATAATCACATGAATGCCATATAGGACAAACACACCTTTCTGCTTCTAATTTCAGGTAGACAGTTTGTTCCTGACTTCTTTATTTAACTAATGAGAGGGTATATTGAAGGAGGGAAAAATTTTTATGAAACAATCTTAGTTTCAAAATCTTGATTCGGATAAAAAAGGTTTATTGTTGTCCTTCAGAGACCCTTTTCACTAGCAAGCAACATAAGGATATTATGCAATCTTTTCAAGAAGTTTGTTTTATTGAGAGGATTAAAGTATTGTTTGCATAAATGTTTGAATAATGGAAGGAAATAAACCGAACAATTGATAAGTTTCGATTCATGAATTTTGAACAAAATCTTGCTGTGGAGGCTTCCCGGGAAGCCGGCACCTGTATTCTTAATTATTACAAAGCGGATTACGAAATAAGAGATAAAAGCTATCATAATCCCGTAACCACCGCGGATCATGCCGCAAATGATAAACTCAAAGAAATTTTATTAGGTGAATGTCCGGATTATGGTTGGCTTTCGGAAGAAACAGTAGATTCACCAGACCGCCTGGACAAAGAGTATATCTGGATTGTGGATCCGCTTGATGGGACAAAGGAGTTTATTGAAGGAGTCCCGCATTTTGTGGTGAGTATTGCGCTTGTGAAAAATGAACAGCCCATTATGGGTGTGCTGTATAATCCAGTGACGGAAGAACTGTTTACAGCAGAAAGGGGAAAAGGTGCATTTCTGAATGGTGACCAAATTTACTGTGTTTCAAAAGTGAGCGTTGAAGAAATGGTTATCTTGAACAGCCGGAGTGAAACCCGGCGTGGTTTGTGGCAGCCGTATAAGGATGTATTTAAAGAACTGCGACCCATAGGCAGTGTAGCATACAAATTGGGGCTGACGGCAGCCGGGAAAGCGGATATTTTTGCATCCCTGCGCCCGAAAAATGAATGGGATATTTGTGCAGGACACTGTATTATCTCTGAAGCTGGCGGAAAACTTATTAATCTGAATGGGAATAATGTTATTTTCAATCAAGAAAAGACGCTCATTGAACCCGGTTTAATCGCCGGTGAAGTAAGAGCTGTCGATAAAACATGTAACGTTTTAGCTGCATGAAATTAAAATGAAACAAATACCAAAAGATGCCATCAAATGTTTAGATAAAGGCTTCGTCCGCCTGGTGGATTCTATGGGAGGAGATGATGCCATTATCCAGGCAGCAAGGGTGAGTTATGGAAAAGGAACCAGCAAAATATCCCAGGACCGAGGGCTCATTCGCTATCTTATGCGGCATCGTCATACTACCCCCTTTGAAATGGTGGAATTCAAGTTCCATTGTAAAATGCCCATTTTTGCTGCCCGGCAATGGGTTCGACACCGTACCGCCAACATCAACGAATATTCTCTGCGTTATTCTGAAGCGCGGGATGAATTTTATTATCCCGATTTGGAACATATTCAATTTCAAAGTGCTCTGAACAAGCAGGGCAGGAAAGGGAAAGTACCTACTGAACTCAAACAAAAGGTTCTGGATTATTTCAAGGAAATTTCCACGCGTAGCTTTTCCATATATTCCGAATTGAACGAAGCCGGTGTAGCCCGCGAACTAGCACGCGCTATTCTTCCGGTGAATTTGTACACAGAGTGGTATTGGAAAAATGACCTTCACAATTTACTTCATTTCATTAGTTTACGATCAGACAGTCATGCTCAGTATGAAATTCGTGTCTATTCTGATGCCATGGCAGAATCAGTAAAAAAAGCAGCCCCTTTTGCTTGGGAGGCATACCAGGATTATGTTGTGAAAGGAATGCGATTTTCAAGAATTGAGCAAAACCTGTTTGAGAAAAAATTACCTGTACGTGTGGTAGATGATATGCTGGAAGACCTTTCCTATCAGATTACAGCTACGCTTCATTACAATAAACCGAGAGAAGAAGGGGATTTATTTCAGTTGTATCAAAAACAGGGGGGATCGGATTCTGAATCAGATTTTAAACTGAAGTGGGATTCTGGTGAAATTGAGTTGGGGAATGTTCGGGAGCTCAGGGAGTTTATATCAAAGTTGAAAAGTTTGAAAAAATAACTTTAACACTCGAATTCTTAAAAATATGAGTACTCAAAATAACAACAAAGGTCATAGACAACGTCTGCGCAACAAATTTCTGAAAAGTGGACTTGAAGGATTTCATGATTAT
>DTUJ01000243.1:0-15745 GCA_012964235.1 Fidelibacterota bacterium | reverse complement strand
ACAACGTCTGCGCAACAAATTTCTGAAAAGTGGACTTGAAGGATTTCATGATTATGAAATTATTGAACTGTTGTTAACGATTGGTACACCTCGAAAAGACTGTAAGCAACCCGCCAAAAATGCCCTGAAAAAATTTGGTTCCCTGAAAGCCGTACTGGAAACAGATTCCAAAGAATTGAAAGAAATAAAAGGTATTGGTGACAATAATGTTTTTGGACTTAAAATTGCCTAGGCAGTCGCTCGTCGTTATCTGGCTGATAGAGTTATAGATAAAGATTTCATTCGTTCATCCGATGAAGTGTTGGATTATCTACAACACAACCTTAGGGATAAAAACAGGGAGGTGTTTTTGGTAATTTATTTAAATGGTCGAAACCAGATTCTGAAATTGGAAGAACTCTTTGAGGGCACACTTTCCACTTCAGCTGTTTACCCAAGGGAAGTAGTGAAGCGTGCTTTAGATAATAATGCGGCTGCTATAGTATTAGTCCATAATCATCCAAGCGGGAATTCTACCCCCAGCCAGGATGATCTCGCCATTACCAAAAAATTGAAAGAAGCAACTCAATCCATCGATGTATCTGTTCATGATCATCTAATTATTGCTGGGAATGATGTGTATTCTTTCGCTGACCATGGTATTTTGTAAAATGACAATTATCTTAATTTTCAGATTATATTGCTAAAGTACTTCTGCCAAGGATAAATTTTCTTTTATTTTTTCATCTATCAAGACAATAAATGGCAACACGTCAGTATACAAGCGGTAATCTCCAACGGAAAGCAGATTTCTGTGTCACCTATATTCCTGCTAAGTCCGGTAAAATTATAACAACGATACATTCTAAAACTGCAGTTTTACATGGATCGAAACTACATGGTATCTGCAGTACTACATTATCCGACTTACATATCAGCTATGGCCGGTTAGAGGTCACCGATACCGGCGGACAGTATTTTGTTCTTCAAGCACGGATTGAAGCAGTTGTAAAAGCAGCTAATCCCAAAACTGTGGCTGAATCACTTCCAGAGTTAAAGAAACATGCTCAGTACAAATCGAAAGCGGATCGTTTCCGGAGGAGCCGTCTCTATTTACCGGGGAACCAGGCCAAGCTCATGCTGAATGCGGGCATCCATAAACCTGATGCCATTATCCTGGATCTTGAAGATTCAGTAGCGCCATCTGAAAAAAATACTGCCCGACTTATTGTCCGCAATGTATTGCGGACGCTGGACTTTTTCGGTGCGGAACGAATGGTACGCATTAACCAGGGGAAAACCGGCCTGAAAGATCTGGAAGCAGTGATTCCTCATAATGTGCATCTCATTCTTGTCCCTAAAGTAGAAACGGCAAAGCAGTTAATTGAAGTGGATGAAAAAATTCAAGCTATCCGAAAAGACTGTGGCAGAAAAGAACCGGTATTTCTCATGCCCATCCTGGAGAGTGCATCCGGGATTCTGAATTCACTGGAAATTGCCAAAGCCAGCAAAAACAATGTGGCCATTGCCATCGGATTAGAGGATTATACTGCGGATATCGGTGTAGAGCGCACCAATCAGGGTCGTGAATCACTCTTTGCACGAAGCCAGGTGGTAAATGCTGCCCGGTCGGCTGGCATACAGGCCATTGACACCGTGTTCAGCGATGTGAATGATGAAGATGCCCTAAGAGAATCGTTGAGAGAAGCAAAAGAAATAGGATTTGATGGAAAAGGTTGCATCCATCCCAGGCAGATCAAGCCTATTCATGAAGAGTTTGCACCAACAGAGCCTGAAATGGAAAAAGCCAAAAAGATTGTCCGAGCATTTGATGAAGCGGAGGCCAAAGGGCTGGGAGTGGTTTCTCTCGGTAGTAAAATGATTGATCCTCCCGTAGTCAAACGAGCACAAAATACCATAAATTTGGCGATGGCAACGGGTCTTGTACCAAAAAACTGGAAACGGAAATAAGGTGGCATGGGACAAAAGCTGAAACTTGTTAAGAATGCTGCCGGCCGTAAAGTACCTACTCTGGTAAATGGTGTTAAAGCGATTCCATTTAAGGGAGTCGGCAGGTACTCGCCCAAAGGCGTAAAAGCGGCACCCCCTATCCGCAGTTGCAATGACTATCCGTCTTCAGGGAATAAAGTGGTAGGCTCCCTGAAAGAAGCCCTTAAGAAATGCGGTATCAAAAATGGCATGACCATTTCTAACCACCACCATTTCCGTAATGGCGACCTGGTGATGAATCAGGTATTTGATACAGCAGCTAAAATGGGCGTAAAGAATTTACGATGGTTCCCATCTGCATCCTTTCCCTGTCATAAACCCATGATCAAGCATATGGAAAATGGAGTTATTCACCATATAGAGGGTTCTTTAAATGGACCGTTGGGCAATTATGCATCTGATGGAAAGATGAAAGGACTGGCAGTTTTACGATCACATGGCGGACGATGGCAGGCGATCCAGGATGGTGAAGTGCACATAGATATCGCTATTATCGCTGCTCCTACAGCAGATCCGTTTGGAAACTGCACAGGCGACCGGGGTCCCTCTGCCTGTGGACTCTTGGGTTTTGGGCTGGCAGATTCACTTTATGCAGACCATGTGGTTGTGGTGACCGATAACCTGGTGGACTTCCCCTGCGTGCCCTGGCAGATCCAGGGGAATAATGTGGATCACGTAGTAGTTCTGGATAAAGTGGGCGAACCGGAGAAAATTGTGTCCGGTACCACGCAAATTACAAAATCTCCTGACAGACTGTTTATTGCAGAACTCACTGCCAAATTTGTAAAAGCAGTCGGCATTATGCAGGATGGTTTTAGCTTCCAGGCTGGCGCTGGTGGTACAGCTCTGTCATTTGCCATTTATCTACGTGAACTGATGAAAGAAGCCGGCGTAAAGGCACGTTTTATCCGGGGAGGATCTACAAAATATCTGGTGGAAATGTTGGAAGAAGGATTAACAGATTTTATTTTGGATGGACAGACATTTGACCTGGAAGGTGTACGGTCTATGCGGGAAAATTCAGGGCATATCAATACTTCACCGTTTACCAGTTATAACTGGCATGGGAAGGGGAATTTTGCATCCATTCTGGATGCTGTTGTCTTGGGTGCAACTGAAGTCGATATCAACTTTAATACCAATGTGGTGACCCATTCAGATGGACAGATGCTCCATGGGATCGGTGGCTGGCAGAACTGCCTCTTCAGTAAATGCACCATACTACCTATTCCTTCCTTCAGGAACAGAATCCCTATCATCGTTGATGAAGTAACTACCCTGGTGGGTCCTGGAGAACTCATAGATGTGATTGTCACAGAACGTGGAATTGCGATTAATCCCAAACGTGAAGATTTGATTAAAGCCACTAAAAAAAGCGGTCTGCCTATTCGGAAAATTGAAGAAATAAAAGAAGAAGTAGATGATCTGGTAGGTGCACCTCTGGACAAACCGGAATTTACAGACGAGGTTGTTGGAGTCGTCAAATGGGTAGACGGAACTGTCATTGACTCGATATTTAAGGTAAATAAATAGTTATTATTTAGTAGTAAATCCATTATGGGAGATAAAATGAAAAAAATACTACTGTCTGCTTTGATTATTTCCAGTGCATTCTCTGGAAATTTTGGTGTTGATATTGCACTTATTGGGCAGCTGCCCAAGGGTGAGTTTAAAGATGAAGGCGTGCCAACAGGTTTTGGTCTTGGTATAAATGGTCTGTGGTATCCATCAAAGCAATTTGGCCTTGGACTCAATGTAGGTATATCCCAATATGGTAATTCAGAGAGACAAATTCCGTTCAGCTATTATACTGATTTAATTACTATTACTGAAAAAACGACAAATGATCTCGCATATGGTCATTTATTATTGAAAATAATTCCATTCCAGGGAAACGTAAGGCCGTATTTTGAGGGCCTTTTGGGAATGAAAAATCTAAGTACTACGACTGAGCTCACCAATAATAACTGTTATGATGATAATGAAACATCTTATGATGATTGTGAAATTGCAAGTTCAACCAATTATTCAGATAATTCCTTCAGCTATGGCGGTGGTGGCGGACTGGAAATAAGCCTGACTTCCTTTGGAGGAGATGAGGATAGTGATATTAAAGGAGGTGAGGATAGTGGTATTGAAGGAGTATTATCATTTTTTATCAATGCACGATATATGATTGGCGCTGAAGCAGAATATCTGAAGGAAGGAGCAATTACATTTTCTGATCCACAAGATGGGCCTGTTCAAACTACTTTTGATCCAAGCACATCCAAAACAGATGTTCTGCAAATCAGTCTTGGTTTGAACTTTAATTTTTAACTATGATCCAATATAGCAATTAAATAAGTTATTCTGGGAGGTATAATGAAAGATAAGGTATTGGAAATCTGGCCCGAAATCAACTGGATCAAAGATGATGACCTGCGTTCAAAAACGCTGGATGCCTGGGTATATGCTATTGAACAGAGTTCATTAGAACCAAAGGACCTAGAAGAGATACCATTTTCCCTTCTCATCAAGGATTGCAATATATCCTTTATGAACCATAAACGGACCTGCGTTCAGTTGGCTGTAGATATTGCAAAAAAGATGGTGGATAATTTTGGTGATGAAATCAAGGTAGATATGGACATCATGATTTCCGGTGCCATTCTTATTGATGTAGGCAAATTACTGGAGTATGAAATGGTTGATGGGAAGCTCTCAACCAGCAGTTACGGCAAAATGGTTCGGCATCCATTCAGTGGTGTAGCCATTGCTGCACGCTTTGATCTTCCTCCTGAAGTACAGCATATTATTGGTACCCATTCCAAAGAAGGCGACTTGGGTAAGCGAACAGTTGAATCTATTATTGTGCATCATGCCGACTTCGTCTCTTTTGAGCCCTTTAAAGCATAATCTTTCACTCCATGCCTCAGACCCTGATTGAGAAAATTGTACAGAAACATGCGGTTGGGTTAGAGCCGGGTCATATTGTTCAATACGGAGATTTCATCTCTATCCAACCTGCTCATGTAATGACCCATGACAATACCGGAGCGGTAATGGGAAAATTCAAAGCTATTGGTGCCAGTAAAATGGCCAATCCAAGACAGCCTGTTTTTACATTGGACCATAATGTGCAGGATAAATCTGAAGTAAACCTGAAGAAATATGCCGGTATAGAAGCATTTGGAATGAAAATGGGAGTGGATTTCTATCCTGCTGGAAGAGGGATTGGTCATCAAATTATGTGTGAGGAAGGCTATGCCTGGCCGGGAACCATGGCTGTTGCTTCAGACAGCCATTCAAATATGTATGGTGGTTTAGGTTGTCTCGGGTCCCCCGTAGTCCGTACGGATGCGGCTGCATTATGGGCAACTGGCAAAACCTGGTGGCAAGTCCCCCCTGTTACCCGAGTTGAACTAACTGGCAAACTACAAAAAGGAGTTACTGGCAAAGATGTTATCATCATTCTTTGCGGTCTATTTAATAACGATGAGATCTTGAATCATGTACTTGAGTTTAATGGAGATGGAATATCAGGACTAAGTGTAGATGAACGCCTCTCCATTGCCAATATGACGACGGAATGGGGAGCACTGGCCGGTGTTTTTCCGATTGATGAAGTTACTATCGCCTGGTTGGGGAATAGAGCAAAATTTATAAATAACCGGGGACTTGAAGGTGTGCCATCCGATAGTGACGGTGAAAATGGTAATCATCCGAGAATGAACGCTCAAAGGATTGAAGCATTACAAAATAATCCATTGAAAGCGGATGAAGATGCATTCTATACAAAAGTGATCCAATTAAATCTCTGTTCTGTGACTCCCCATATTTCCGGCCCCAATCATGTAAAAACTATGACAAACATTATAGACGCATTGGAGCAAAATATCAAAATTGATAAGGCTTATCTGGTGAGTTGTGTTAATAGCCGGGTTGAGGATTTATCTGAAGCAGCCAATACCATTAAGGGGCAAAAGATTGCAGCAGGTGTGGAATTTTATATTGCGGCAGCTTCCAGCGAAGTTCAGGCTGAAAGTGAAAAACGGGGTGACTGGCAAATACTTATTGATGCTGGAGCCACACCTCTACCTCCCGGTTGTGGACCCTGTATTGGTTTGGGTGTTGGTTTGTTGGGTCCGGGAGAAGTGGGAATTTCTGCAACCAACCGAAACTTTAAAGGCCGCATGGGTGATCCTACTGCGGAAGCTTATCTAGCATCCCCTTCAATAGTAGCGGCATCCGCTATAGCGGGAAAAATTGCACCACCATTTGAATTTGATAATCAATCACCCGCAGGTAATATTACTGAAAATGAAAAGCAAAAGTCTGGAGAAAGTAGTGTATCACTTTTAGCAGGATTTCCTGAAAAGTTGGATGGAGAAATTATTTTCTGTTACCAGGATAATTTAAACACTGATGGAATCTATCCCGGGAAATACACTTATATTGATGATTTTACACCAGAACAAATGTCTGAAGTGGTGATGGAAAACTATGATCCGGAGTTTAGGAAGATAGTGGAAAAAGGAGATATTATTGTTGGGGGTAATAATTTTGGTACTGGTTCTTCCAGGGAGCAGGCTGCTACTTCCCTTATGTACAAAGGTATTCAAATGGTTTTAGCCGGCTCATTCAGTCAAACCTATAAACGCAATGCAATCAATAATGGCTTTCTGGTCATAGAGGCTCCGGATCTGCTGTCTGATCTGAGAAAAGAATTTGGAAATAATATACTTTCGGTGAAAACTGGGTGGACTGCAAGTGTATATTTTCAACAAGCGCTTATCATCATTGGTGATAAACAATACCCTTTCAACCCCGTAGGAAAAGCGGCACAGGAATTGATTGTTACCGGGGGGTTAGAGAATTGGGTGAAAGAACATATTTAGGGATGGAGAGAAGAGATTTTATTAAAACCGGATTGATTTCTGCTGCAGCACCTACCTTGATTCTGGCAGATGTTGAAACTATCAAACGGTCAAGGAACCCAATGGCATTATCCACATGGAATCATGGGCTTAAAGCGAATGAAGAGGCAATGAAACTACTCCTTTCACAAGGCAACGCTTTAGATGCAGTTGAAGCGGGTGTCAAAATATCTGAAGCTGATCCCACTATACAATCAGTCGGTTTAGGGGGCAGACCCGATAAGGACGGACATGTAACATTGGATGCCTGCATCATGGATTCACAAGGAAACGCTGGTTCTGTGGCATATCTCCAGGATATCAAACATCCTGTTTCAGTGGCGCGGAAAGTAATGGAATTAACCGATCATGTGATGTTGGTAGGACAAGGAGCAAAGAGTTTTGCAATAACTCATGGTTTTAAAGAAGAAAACCTGTTAACGGAGGAATCACGTACAGCATGGTTAAAATGGAAGAAGAAGCTGGGGAAAAAGGATGATTTGGGACCCAATGATGATCACGACACAATTAGTCTATTGGCTCAGGATTCGATTGGGAATTTGGCTGGCGCCTGCACTACAAGTGGTCTTGCATATAAGATTCCCGGCAGAGTAGGAGACAGCCCTATCATCGGTGCCGGATTATTCGTTGATAATGAAATCGGGGCTGCAGGAGCAACAGGGCGTGGAGAAGAGGTGATAAAGGTAGCAGGAAGTTTTCTGATAGTGGAACTGATGCGTCAAGGCTACGCTCCTCAAGATGCCTGTAAGGAAGCATTAGGAAGGACAATTGGTCGACATGATGGTGAACTCGCATTTCAGATTGCTTACATTGCCTTGCGGAAGGATGGAGAAATCGGAGCGGCAGCAATTCGGAAGGGATTTAAATATGCTCTTTCATCGGGAAATAAAAACAAATTACACTCAGTGAAAGGAATTATAAATTAAAAAGGAAAATTATGGCAAAGCATAAAATTGTGTGTCTACCGGGTGACGGTATTGGAAAAGTTGTTCTGAAAGAAGCCATACATATACTGGATGCTGCAGGGTTTGAAGCGGATTATGTAGAAGGCGATATTGGCTGGGAATTCTGGTGCACAGAAGGCAATCCACTACCTCAACGTACTTTAGATTTAATTGAAGAACATAAAATCGGCCTTTTCGGTGCTATTACATCCAAACCAAAGGATGAAGCATTTGAAGAGTTGGCACCAGAGCTACAGAAAAAAGGCCTGGTGTATTCCAGTCCTATCGTTGGTCTCCGCCAGCATTTTGGCCTTGATATCTGTTTTCGCCCATGTCGGACCTATACAGGGAACCCCCTGAATTTTATCCGGAGAGGCACCAATGATACTATCGAAGAACCCGAAGTGGATGTGGCCATCTTCCGGCAGAACACAGAGGGTTTATACGGCGGTGTGGAATGGAGCAATCCGCCATCACAGGTATATGATGCCCTTATGACACATCCGAAATTTAGCCAAAACTTTGGAGATGCTCCTGTTGAGGAAGTATCCGTTTCTACCCGGATATTTACGAAAAAATACACAGAGCGAATAATTCGCGCTGCATTTGAGCATGCCAAAAAGTATAACTACAAGTCTGTTACGGTGTGTGAAAAACCCAATGTAATCCGGGAAACATCGGGAATGATGTATAAAATGGCGCAACAGATTCAGACAGCAGACTTTCACGGCATTGAACTGTGGAATACGAATATCGATGCCCAGATGATGTGGCTTACCAAGAATCCGGAAAATTACGGCGTTATTGTAGCAGGAAACATGTTCGGTGATATTGTGTCTGATGGTTTTGCAGGACTTATAGGAGGGCTTGGATTTGCCTGCAGTGCCCAGTACAACCCTGAAACGGGTATCGGCGTTTTCGAACCAACACACGGCAGTGCGCCCAAATATGCCGATTATCCAGTGTCAATTGTGAATCCCATTGCCATGGTAGAGTCAGCTTGCATGATGCTGGACTTTGTTGATGAACAGAATATTGCCGGAAATATCCGAAAAGCGATAGCTGAAGTGGTCGTAGAGGGCAAAGTACAGACCTATGACATGGCAAAGATGTCCGGGCGGGCAGATGTGGTTGAAAAAGGTGCTGCATCCACCGCTCAAATGGCAGATGCGATCATTGACAAATTATAAGGGAAACAATGGATAAATCAATTTCCAGACAAATTGCTGAATATGCAGTTGGATTACAATTTAAAAACCTGCCGGAGGATGTAATTTATGAGGTGAAACGCTATATGTATGATTCCATAGGCTGTGCCTATGGTGGGTATCATACTAGGGATGTGAACATCATCCGGGATATTTATATGGAAATGGGTGGCAAAGGCGAATCCACTGTTCTGGGATTTGGCGACAAGTTACCAGCTGTCAATGCCACGTTGATCAATTCCCTCATGGTCCGGGCGCTGGATTTTAATGATATTTACTGGAAAGAAGACCCCTCTCACCCATCAGATATCATTCCGGCAGCCTGGGCAGTTGGAGAACTGGTAAACACCAATATGAAGGATGTTATGGTGGCTATTGTTCTAGCCTATGAATTTGAGCAGCGTCTTTGTTTATTTGCAAAACCAGGTGTCCGCGAACGGAAATGGCACCATGCTACACTCACTCAGTTTGTCTCTCCCCTCGTAGCTGGAAAGCTTTTGGGGCTGGATGTGAATCAGATGGTAAACGCTATTGGGATATCCGGTTCTCATAACCATACTATTGGCTGCCCTACAGCAGGGAAACTCACCATGATGAAAAACACTGTAGATCCCATGGCTGTTCAATCCGGTGTCTTCGCCGCATTGATGGCAAAGAAAGGCTATTCTGGCACAGAAAAAGTATTTGAAGGTAAGGAAGGCTTTATGGATGCATTCATCGGATGGAATGCCAAGGAGGAATCACTGAATCCCACTGATATGGAAGGTCGGGACGGTGTGTCATCCTGGAGCTGGGATGTGGATGTCCTTGTTGGGGGCTTAGGTGATAGCTACAAAATAATGGAATGCGGTATGAAGGCATTTCCAACTGAAGCGTTAACACATACTCATTTGTCCTGCGTATTGAATGCCATGATTAATAATGACCTGGATTACACAGATATCCAGGAAGTGAAGGTTACCTGTTTTTCCCAGGCCTATGATATCCTATTTGATCCTGCTAAATATCGCCCTGAATCTAGAGAAACAGCTGATCATTCACTCCCTTATTGCCTGGCTGCCGCCATGGTGGATAAGAAGATCACTGCAGAATCATTTTCCGATGAAAAATTGAATGATCCCAGAATATTTGAGGTCATTGATAAAATCAAGGGAGAACCTTCTCAGGAATTCGAAAAAATGTTTCCGGAAAAACAACCCTCCAGGGTGGTCATCACAACCAATGAGGGGAATGAGTATTCGGAATATCTTGAATATCCAAAGGGCGACCCTCGGGAGCCTATGACCATGGATGACCTGAAGAATAAATTTAATTCCCTTGCAGGTGATAAATTTGATTCAGGTGCAAAAACTCAACTGAAAGAATACATTTTCAACTGTGAAGATATGTCTGCCGGTGAATTTATGGATAACCTGACTGTATAATAATTTTTTATGACAGCTCCACTTTCAATTTTCAAATGTATTGAATGCGGCAAGGAATATGATATCCGGGACATCCGGTACCGCTGTGACTGTGGCCACCTTCTGGAAGTCATTCATGATCTGAATACTTCTATTCCCAATGCCAGTGATTGGAAGGCATCACTGAATGGGCGTATGGGAGAAACTGCTTTCTTTCGCTATCAGAACCTTCTCTTTCCTTCTTTGCCAAAAGAGAGCATTATTTCCCTTCAGGAAGGCGATACTCCCCTGTACGATGTATCTCATAGATTCCCTGAATTCGGCAGTTTGAAACTGAAGCACGAAGGTATGAACCCTACCTTAAGTTTCAAAGATCGGGGTATGGTGGCTGGCGTGTCCTGGGCGAATGATCTGGGCTGTAAGCATGTTATCTGTGCATCTACAGGTGATACTTCGGCAGCCATGGCAGCCTATGCTGGAGCGGTACCCAATATGCAGGGTATTGTGCTGCTTCCCAGGGGAAAAATTTCTCCCGATCAGCTGGCACAGTCCATTACATATGGTGCCCGTACGGTGGGCATTGAAACCGATTTTGACGGTTGTATGAAACTGGTTCAGGAGCTTACTGAAAAACACAATATTTATCTCTTAAACTCCATGAATTCAGTGCGCATTGAAGGGCAGAAAGCCATCGGCATTGAAATACTTCATCAGTTGAATTGGAAGGTGCCGGACTGGTTTGTGATCCCTTTAGGCAATGCCGGAAATATCTCCGCTTTAGGGAAAGGCCTCCGGGAATTATACGAATTGGGGATTATCGACAAGCTTCCTCGCCTGGCTGGTGTACAGACTCAGGGAGCATCTCCGTTGTATGAAAGTTATAAGAATGGATATGCAGAGCTCATACCTCAAAAGGCAAAACCAACCAAGGCGTCAGCCATCCAGATTGGTGACCCGGTAAGTTATCAGAAGGCTGTAGGGGAATTGCAGCATTTTAACGGTGTCGTGGAAGCGGTTTCTGAGACAGAACTTATGGACTGGAAAGCACAAATAGACAAGCTGGGGATTTCCATTTGTCCAAATAGTTCCGTAGCTGTGGCAGGGACAATCAAATTGAGGGATGCTGAAATTATAAAAGTAAATGAAGACGTTGTTGTTATTCTTACTGCACATGGCAGTAAGTTTTCTAATGCATCGGTAGAATATCATGAGGATAGCTCCAATACTTTTGCTAATCAAACCAAAACCATTGATCCCTCTTTACATTCTCTGGAAATGGTGTTAGACTTATGAATTCAGTAAAAGTTTTTTCTCCCGCCTCCATTGGTAATATCGGGCCAGGTTTTGATGTTTTGGGTTTGGCGATCGATGGATTAGGAGACACGGTTGAAGCTCGCGAGATTTCTGGAAATGAAGTAGTTATAGAAAATATTTTTAATGCGGATCATGACATATCAAATAATCCTGACAAAAACACAGCCGGAATTGCTGCAAAAGAAACACTTCGTGCTTTGGATATAAAAAACGGAGTAGGACTGACCCTCACAAAAGGAATGCCCTCTGGTTCCGGATTAGGAAGCAGTGCTGCTTCTGCGGCAGCAGGTGCATATGCAGTAAATGAATTATTTAATGGTGGTTTATCGGAAGATGAACTCATCCTGGCAGCAATGAAGGGAGAAGCCTACGTTAGCGGAGGATACTTTGCTGATAATGTTGCTCCCTCTATTTTGGGAGGTGCAACTCTCACCCAATCTATTGATCCTTTAAAAGTATCAAAATTGGGTACAATTGATGAACTCATTTTGGTGCTGATAATTCCAAACATTCAAATCCTTACCAAAAATTCCAGAGATGTAATACCGAATAAAATTGACAAAAGACACTTTATCACCAATATGGCTAACACTGCCAGTATAACAGCCGCTTTCTGTAAAAATGATTATGCTCTATTAAAAGACAATTTAATTGATATGATCATTGAACCTGCCCGTACAAAGCTTATCCCGTGGTTGGCAGATATTAAATCAGCAGCGGTAAAAGCTGGTGCAGATGGATGTACCATATCTGGAGCTGGCCCTACGATTTTTGCAATTTCCAACTCACACCAAAGGGCAAAAAAGATTAAATATGAGATGGAAAAAGAATTCAATAATCACGGAGTGGAATGTACAGGATTTATTACGACACCTTCTAATGCTGGTTCAAGAGAAGTAATGATGGATTAAAATTTGATGTCTTTTTTTGAATTAATCACTGAAAAATTCGTACACCAAGGTAAAGAACCTGCCAGGAATTATCGTACCCGTATTGGGAAGCTTCAGGGCTGGATTTCGGTTTTCATTAACAGTTTTCTTTTTTTTATTAAACTTATCATTGGTTTTCTTGTAGGGTCTGTTAGTGTGCTGGCGGATGCTGTCCACACATTATCTGATGTATTATCCTCCGGTGTGGTCATCTGGGGTTTTCATGAGTCGGAAAAACCGGCCGATGAAGAACACCCATATGGTCACGGACGTGCGGAATATATTGCCACCCTGATCATTGCCGTTCTTTTGTGTGTTGCGGGAATTGAAATTATTGAATCTGCTGTAAGCAGGATTATATCCCCTAGTGCCATATACCCGGAATGGTGGATGATTGCAGTAATTGGTTGTACGATTTTATTAAAAGAAGTTACTGCCAGGTATGCAGAATTCCTGTCTGCCAGAATTGCTTCAGGGACTCTCCATGCTGACGCTTGGCATCACCGGACTGATGCTATTTCATCATTCATGGTTGTCGTGGCAATGATCGCGGGAAGGTTTGGATATCATCAAGTAGACGGTTGGGTAGGATTGGGAGTAGCTTTATTTATTATCTGGACAGGCATCCAAATTTCCAAGAGCGCTATTGATGATTTAATTGGGAAACCACCAAGCTCTGAAGAAGTAGAGGATGTGAGAGGCATCGTTCAAAAAATTGATGGAATTTTGGGGGTTCATGATATTTCCATCCATCGGTATGGACGGGAAAGGTTTGTCAGTATTCATATTGAAATAAATGCTTCAGAAACCCAGGGGAGAGCGCACGATATTGCTGAAGAAGTGGAAACAGCCTTGAGCCAAGCCTACAATGTGGAACCAACCGTCCATATTGATCCTGTCCAACCGGAAAATCCCATGGTACAAAAAGTAGGTTCCTTTTTAGATGTGACTTGGAGCAAGGATGAAAGGATCACCAATTGGCATGATCTGCGGGTCATTGAAACGGAGAAGCATAATGTAATTCTGTTTGGAGTAAATACCTCTGCCAGTCTTAATCAGAGTGGCACGATTGCCTGTTGCCGGGAAATTGAGGATTCATTAGCAAATGAATTCCCAAGCTATGAAGTAGAAATAAAGATTTCTCCATTATACAGGTTCTGAGTTCTTCCTTAATTCTATCCCAATTTTAATATTACAGAAAAAATAAATGTAGTTGTATCCAGGTCAGAAATAATCCCAAGAGGAGTCCGGCGAAAACCTGCGATACGCTATGGGCTTTTAAGATGACACGGGAACATCCCACCAGAATCATCACCCCGCTCATCAAAATTGGGAAATGAGCACCGTGAACCCATAGAGCAACGATGGGGGCTGCAACCCCGGCGGCATGAATGGATATTTTCCAGTGTCTGGTAATTGCCATAATTATGACTGTGTTGATCATATAACAGAACATAAGTCCTTGTGTAAGATTTCCTGCATCCAGAAAATTCAACACAAGGAATCCTATTCCGGAATAGACTATGCCAAGGAATAAAGGCATGAACCTCTGTTCCTTGCGGGAGGCATCCAAATCCGATATTCTTCCAGTTTTTTTCAGGATAAGTACAGTTAGTACAGGAATTAAGTTGGAAAAAAGAAAACAGGAGAAGAAGATTGCATTAGCATTTTCAGAAATATGTGGGCGGTCAAAAATGAGGATTCCAAAAGCACCCAGTGATATTATCATTGGGTTGAAAATGATGGAGGTAAAAAGGGCCAGTTTTTCTCTTTGAAATCGTATATTCTTATATATAAGCAAGGCCACAGACTGGTGAGTCTCAGAAGTTATTTATTAGAAAGTGGGGTTATATTCGCCAAACACTGTGCGGAAAGTGTCGGCTATTTCACCCAGGGTACAATCGTTTTTTACACACTTGATGATCAGGGGCAAGAGGTTATCATTTCCTCTGGCACCAGTTTCCAATTTGTCCAGATGATTCTTGACTTGATTATTGTCCCTTTCTTGCTTGAACTTTTTCACTGCTTTAATCTGTTCTTTGACAGCATCCGTATCAATTGATTGTAAATCAAGTTCCTTTGGGGTGTCTTCCTGAAAACGATTGACCCCTACAACAATGTGTTTTTTGGAATCCACTTTTTGTTGGTAATCATAAGCACTCCGGGCTATTTGGTTTTGAATCCAGCCCGCTTCAATAGCTTTGACGGCACCACCCAGGTTATCAATTTCCTGAATCAATTGCCGTGCTTCTGATTCCAGTTTATCAGTCAATTCTTCTATGACATAGCTTCCTGCCATGGGATCAGGATGATTGGTAATCCCCGATTCGTAGGCGATAATCTGCTGGGTACGGAGCGCTAAGCGGACATTCTCATCAGTAGGCAGTGCTAGAGCTTCATCCTTGCTGTTTGTGTGAAGGGACTGGGCTCCTCCCAGCACCGCAGACATTGCCTGAATGGTAGTGCGAACCACATTGTTTTCTATTTGCTGGGCTGCCAAGGTAGAGCCTCCTGTTTGAACGTGGAACCTGCAGTGTAACGCTTTTTCATTGGTAACACCAAATCGTTCTTTCATAATTGTTGCCCATAGCCTTCTGGCTGCCCGGAACTTGGCAATCTCCGTGAGAAAATCGTTGTGAGCATTGAAAAAAAATGACAGTCGCTTTCCGAATTTATTACAGTCAAGACCCCTGTCAACCGCTGTTTGTACATAGGCAATGCCGTCTGCGATGGTGAAGGCAAGTTCTTGGGCGGCGGTACTTCCAGCCTCCCGGACATGATAACCGGAGATGGAAATAGTATTCCAGTTAGGGATATGATTGGAGCAAAATTCAAAAACATCTGTCACCAGCCGCATTGAATGTTCCGGTGGATATATGTAGGTTCCCCGGGCGATGAATTCCTTAAGAATGTCATTCTGGATTGTACCTCGTAGTTTTGAAGCAGAAAAGCCTCTTTCTTCAGCGGTAACAATATATAATGCCAGCAAAGTCGCTGCAGTGGCATTTATAGTCATGGAGACGGACACTTTGTCCAGCG
>DTUJ01000242.1 GCA_012964235.1 Fidelibacterota bacterium | reverse complement strand
CCACTCCCATCACTTAATACCGTTATCGAATTAACCGTTATATCACCCAAATTTTTATGTTGGTTCTGAGCACCCATAAACATGACCGCACTTGCTATAAGACAAGCACCTGTAATAAATCCGATTATGTATTGTTTCATCTTGTCCTCCTAGATAGAATCGGTTAAAATTACCCTAAAACCAATTTATATACAATCAGTGAACTATAAGTAATATTTTCTTCAATTTACCCTCCCCCCCCCACTTTTTTCCAAAGAGGTGGAAAAAAAACCCCGCTATTTGGCGGGGTTTGATTAAAAATTATTTTTTTCATATTTTCCTCCTAAAGTCTAAGAAATTATAAATAAGTCACAGAATTAAAAAAAATATTATGCAACCATTACTTATTCCAGACAGCTGTTATATCCTGATGGAGTTTTATGGACAGATACTGGTTTCTGTCATCCTTATTCTTTATATTTTTTGATCGTGATCTTATTTCTAAATAGGAATTTTCTAAGTACTCCTTTGCGGATTTTTTATCCCCTGTTAATTCATGAACTTGATACATATTCCAGTTTAATGAAATTATATCCTTGCTTTTTGGATCAAAGTCTGTATTTATTTCATCAAATTTTTTTACATAATTTTGTGTTCTTTCATTTTGGCCGTTTTTTACAGACATGATGGCTAACCAGGATAAAGTTGATAGCCTCTTTTCATAGAAACCGGGACCAAGTTCCTGAAAAATACTGTCTGCTTTATTCAAATAATAGCCTGCACTGTCATATTTGGTAAGGCTGAAATATGCCCTGCCAATTGCCTCATATCTTTCAGATATATGAACAATATCATTAAATGAATTAGAAATAGTTAATGCTCTTTTAAAATTGGCAAGCGCACCCTGATAGTTTGTGTTCCATATCTGAGCTTTACCAAGATTCAACAGCGTTGAGTTTAATCCTTTCTTATCATTCAATTTTTCTTTTAATGATATACTTTTATTGAAATAATCTATGGAACTGGTAAAATCTCCCATATCGTAATAAACCTGGCCCATATTGTTCAGTGTTTTTCCATAATTCCTTGTGTCTCCAAGCTCTTCCTTAATCAACAGGCTTTCATTGTAATAATCAATAGCTTTTGAATAGTCATAGTCCTTCCAATACCAGATCCCTATATTATTGACATATTTAGATATTTTCAGTTTATCGTCAAATCCTTTGGCCATGTTAAAGGCTTGGAGCCAATACTCTAAGGCTTCGTCCAGACGTTTTAATCTATAATATAGTATGGCAATACTGTTCATTGTTTTTGCCATGTTGCTTTTGTCGTTCATGACCGTAAAAATAGACAATGCTTCATTGAATTTTTCCAATGAGGGGTCATACTGTCGTTGTTTCCTGAAAAGTTGTCCCTGTTTTCGCAAGGATTCAGCTATATTGGTGTTATCTTCCAACTGTTTACTTTTATTCAGTGACTGCTCATACAGTTTGCCTGCTTCTTCGTATTCTCCATTCTCATAGTACATCAGTCCGAGCCTGAGCTGAGCAGCTACTAAATTATCATCAAGGGCAATAGCATCCTTCATCAGGCCCATTGCTTTTTTATCTTTTTCGTAATCATCACTCCGGGCATATTGATCTTTAGCTTTTAGGTAAAGTTGATAGGCTTCAGGGTCATACTCAATTTTAGCTATACCACCGGTAGCGGTAAGGTTCAATCCGCTGATAATGTTATCAACCAATACGCTGACAATGGATTGAAGACCGTTACTTTGAATAAACCATTTGTTGATAAATTTATCCGTTCCTGTATTTGCTTCAATCAATTTGCACCGCAGATTAAATCCGTCGCCATATCTTTGAAGACTGCTTTTAAAAATATATTCAACATCTAAGCGTTTTCCAATCTCCGCTATTTCAAGATCGGTATTTTTCAGTTTTTTTACAGCTGCAGGCTCAGATACTTTTAATTGTCCCGGCAAGACACTTGAGAGGTCGAAGATCAGGTCTTCGGTAATGGTCTCTAAATATTGGTCTTCTTCATTTCCCCTGATCTCCATATACATGACAGCCACAGAGGCTATTGTTGGCTTCTTTGGTATTAAAAAATATGTTGTAACTCCTATTAAGATGACTGCAGGAAGAATATAGTACCATAGTGGGGTTTGCTTTTCAAGTTTGGCAGAAACTTCAGAGAGTTTTGTTTCAGGAAGTCCATGGGAAATTATACAATATATCGTAATATCTTGTTGAACACCTTTAAGCTTTGGCTTTCCTACCAGTTTTGTCTTAAAGCTTGCGTTGCTGGCAATGTCCTGCTGAACGGCATTGGATATTGCGACACCTCCTGGCGCAGAAAATGGTTCGATCCTTGCAGCAACATTTACATCATCACCAATGATATCTTTTCCGTCAATGATTACTTCACCCTGGTGTATACCGATCCTCAGATTCAGGTCATCGATTGTATTCGCTATTTTCTGTATCGCTATTGCACATTCAACTGCACTGGTGGCGCTGTAAAACGAGAGTAACAGTCCATCTCCCATTTCTTTTAACAGTTCGCCATCGTGGGATTGAATAATAGGTACTAGCAGGGCCCTTTGTCTTTTAATTAGTTCCGCTGCCTTGGTCTCATCTTTTGCTGAGAGTTTTGTGAATCCGACGATATCAGTAAATACAATTGCAGCAAGTCTTCTTTTTGGTTTAGAGTCTTCAGGCATAGTTTAATTTAAGACAAAAAAACAAAGTATCTTATTAGGCAACTAAGATCAATTAAAAATATTTGTAATCTGACGAAGGAAAAATTACCTAAACTGTACAGACAAAAAAGTCTGTACCACAAATTTACTTCAACAGCACAATCTTCTTCGTCTGCACAAACTCTCCTGCCTATATCTGGTAAAGATAGACCCCTGCACTCACAGACTTACCAAACGAATCTGTAGCATCCCACTGGACTGATTTGAAGCCTGCATCTTGTGTAGTGTTCATCAGTTGGGTGACCTCCCTGCCAAGCATGTCGTAAATGCTCAGAGTAACTAATGCATCTGATGGTAAGTCGTACCTTAAAGTCGTAATAGGATTGAATGGATTGGGGAAGTTCTGGTTAAGGCTAAATCTTAGCGGTACCACATCTTGAACAGTAGATAGTGCTTCACATACAACCCCCATATGCGCCTATATCCGTACCATCCTGCCCCGTGCCCGCACAGGGTGAGTTTTCTGCTAAAGTATAGTCACCACCTTCTTTTAGCCAAGATTATTCTTTGCCTGATGCAGTCCACCCTACATCACCCTTGCGGTCAGCCAGTCCTATTATTCCATCTTGTTCTTAGTTTGAACCAAAATACCCAACCATTACTCCGTGTTTATTGAAGGTTTCAAGTATACCAGAACCACCTTCACTAGTCCCAAGATAGGTTGTCTCTTTACCATCGTTGAAGGTTGTAAGAAAACCAAAACCACCTTCTTTAGCAGTTCCAAGAAAGGTTGTCTTTTTACCATCAGAGTTGAAGGTTGTAAGAAAACCAAAACCACCTTCTTTAGCAGTTCCAAGAAAGGTTGTCTTTTTACCATCAGAGTTGAAGGTTGTAAGAAAACCATCACCATTTTCAGCAGTCCCAAGATAGGATGTCTGTTTACCATCAGAGTTGGAGATTTTGATATATCCACCAGTCCCATCATCCAAAACTGTTATTGAATTACACACTATATCACTCAAGTGTTCATATTGGCTTTTAGCACCTATTGAAACAAAAACCAAAATCGTACCTAACACTCCAATTATTACACTTTTAATGTCTATGCTTTTCATAATCATTTCCTTTTAGTTTATGCTATAAAAGTCTCTTCAATTTACCCAGAGGAATCAATTTGGAGGCTATTCCCATTCAGATTTTGGTGCTGTGTTAGAACTTTCGGACTCTTGAGTATCCCTTGATTCAAAATGAGTTTCAGGGTATACATTCGGATATCCATCGACTTATTTCCCTAACTTCAGGCATACACACTTCATGTCCCATTGGATATTCATGCCATTCACATGTTCGGCCTTCTTCAACCAATAAATCGTAAGACTTCTTTCCCGCCTGTATAATATCTACCATTGGATCATGACTTCCATGACAGAACAATATCGGTGTTTGAATATTTGATGGATGTGATTCAGTCTTATGGGCATCTGGAAACAACAAATAACTAGATAGAACCATGATTCCAGCCAATTGGTGTGGAAACCTACATCCAGTATAGAGTGACATTGCACCCCCCTGACTGAAACCTGCAAGTATTATTTGCTTAAACGGAACCCCATTTTGTTGCTCAGATTCAATTAGTTCTAGTAATAAAGTGTGACTTCCCTCTACTTCTTCTAAACTTTCTCTATCATTGTAAGGCCCACTTACAAGATTACGGATATCATACCAAGATCGCATGCGTATTCCACCATTTATTGTTACTGGCCGGATTGGGGCATGAGGAAAGACAAAACGCGTATGTGGTGAATCCATCATCGGAGCCAATGATTCAAAGTCATGTCCATCAGCACCCAATCCATGCATCCAGATTACCGTTCCTGTATGCTCCGCAGTCGACTCATGGACGATTGTTTCAAGCACGGTCATTCCTCTTCTTGAATGAAACCATAGACCTTTGTTGCAGAGTTCCTCTTAAGCAATTTATTTTATTAGTTTATATAATAATTAAATTAATATTTCTAAATATTATCATCTTAGAATAAATCCATTTTTTAATGGGTCTTCCGGGTTTATCCAAAATGTATTCTTCCCGGTTATGTAAGCATTACCGCTAACTTCAGGTATAACAGCATCATAATTCCCGAAAGTTGTTGTTGTAACCACTTTTACTGAAAATGTCGAACCAATAATACTTTCAATTATAATAGACTCGCCGAGCTTAATCTTGCCTTTGGCATGGAGAATGGCTGCCCTGGCACTGACACCAGTTCCTGTGGGACTTCGATCCATTTCTCCTTCTGCAAAAATACAGACATTTCGACTGTGATGACTCGGATTTTTGGATACATCAGTGAAAATCGTCCCATAAAGAAAATTCATATCAGGCTCTAAGGGATGAACCATTTCAACCGAACTCATGACCGCATGTTTTATTTTCATTCCAGTCTCAATCAATTGATTTTGATACTTCGATGTGCAATCCAAACCAAGTTGTGCAACATCTACAAAAACATAAAATGCACCGCCGAAAGCAAGATCATAATTAATCGTTCCGAGCCCTGGGACATCAACTTTTGCACCAATTGATTGAACAAAAGATGGGACATTCTTAAATCGTACTCCTGTCACCTGTCCATTTTTAACTTTTGCGTAGGATTTAATTAATCCAGATGGCACGTCCATTTTTACTTCTGTTTCTGGTTCGTTCATGGGAACCAATCCTGTTTCTACAAAGACTTTTGTCAGTGCGATGACGGCATGACCACAACCTGTGGAATATCCTTCATTATGAATAAAAATTACACCAAAATCTGCACTGGTTGTATCCGGATCAACGATGATAGCACCATACATGTCCGCATGGCCCCTGGGTTCCCAGATGAGTGCTTTTCGTAATTCATCATGATGACGATGTGCATCAGTTCTTTTTTCCAAAAGCGTTTTACCTTTCAATTTCGGGTACCCAGATAAAATAATTCGGAGTGGTTCCCCCTCCGTATGAGCATCAATGGTTTGGAACTCTATCCATCCATTAGGCGGATTCCAATTCTTAAGTTTATTTACTGCTATCATGATTTAGTTTTTTCATGATCAGATTTGCCAACGCCAAATCTTGAATAGCATTCCCCACAGATTTGAATAATGTAATCTCATCATCCGAATCCCTTCCTGAGACTTCTCCTAAAATAACCTGTCCCAATTCACCATGAACCAAATTAAAGGACCATTTCTTTTCTTCTACCGGTATTATAAGATCCCCAGCTTCCACCTCGCATGCTTCTCTATTATCAACGATTACTTTTGAATTAATAACTGTTTCAATGCCAATTTCCTGCATGTGTGGCTTAAAGGAACCAATGGCATTAATGTGAACTCCCAAGTTTAGATCACTATGATCAAATAAGGGTTTTTTCGATGGTGTAGCTGTGCATATCACATCTGCTTCCTTTAATGAATCTTTATTCCCGGTACTGGCTTTAATACCAAATGTATCATAAATGAGGTTACAAAATAATTCAGCTGATTCCTTAGTGCGGCTGAAGACCAAAATCTTTTCCAGATTTTTCACAAACAAAATGGCTTCAACCTGTGATTTAGCTTGAACACCCGTACCAAAAATTGCACCGACCTTTGCGTCTTTTTTTGCAAGTATACCAGTTGCCAGTCCGGATACTGCACCAGTCCGGATGGCAGTAATAGATTCACCATCTAATGTTGCCACTATGTTTCCTTTAGAAGCATCAAATACCTGAACCGATGAATGAAGTAATGGCAACCCTTTTTGAGGATTGGAATAATTCACCGACACTACTTTTACTGTATAATATGGACTATCCAATAAATAAGCTGGCATCACCAGTGATGTAGCATTTTTACCTGGAATATCCGTGCTCAATCGTACCGGTATGTTTGCTTCTCTCTTGCTTAATTGAACGAAAGCAGTTTTCATTGTTACAATAGCTTCGTTCATAGTAACCAATTTATTGATTTGGTTCTTATTAAGAATAACCATGATAAGGATGATTAAGTTTCTCCAAAAGACAATATAGCCGCCGAATGAATTGAAATATTATACCCCACCAATCCTAAATGAACAATGCAAGTGTGAATAATATGATTAACTTTTT
>DTUJ01000241.1 GCA_012964235.1 Fidelibacterota bacterium | reverse complement strand
GATGAATTTTGTAGCGTCAAAAGGATCACCACAGCCGATAAAACCGGAAGAAATCAATAGGATTATTGGCGTTGGTGAAAATGGCGAAGATCGCGAGGCAATTTCTATACCTTTCAAGGTTGGAGATCCGGTCAGGGTCATAGATGGTCCTTTTTTAGATTTTTCTGGTTTCGTCCAAGAAGTGAATAATGAAAAACAAAAATTAAAAGTAAGCGTAAGTCTTTTCGGGAAACCCACTCCAATTGAACTAGATTATTTACAGGTTGAATTAGAAAAATAGGTTAGGGAGCCATGGCAAAGAAAATTATTGGGTTTATTAAATTACAAATTCCAGCGGGGCAAGCTAACCCTGCTCCGCCTGTAGGTCCAGCCCTGGGACAGCATGGTGTAAATATTATGGAATTTTGCAAGGCATTTAATGCTTCCACCAAAGATCAGCCTGGAATGATAATTCCAGTAGAAATTACGGTATTTGGAGACAGGAGTTTTACATATATCACAAAAACTTCTCCTGCTTCTTCCCTTCTTCTCAAAGCTGCTAAACTTGAAAAGGGATCCGGAGAACCTAATAAGGAAAAAGTTGGAAAGGTTACATTAGCAGATTTAAAAGAAATAGCGGAGATTAAATTTAAAGATTTAAATGCAAACACCTTGGATAATGCTGTAAATATGATCAGAGGAACCGCACGAAGTATGGGAATTGAAGTTGTAGATTAAGAAAAATATGAGTAAGCCAAAAAATAATAAAACAGTTAAAAAAGAACAATTTGACAGAACTGTTTCCTATCCACTTGAAAAAGCGGTTCAGTTAGTTAAGTCATTTACAAGTGGAAACTTTGATGAATCGGTAGATTTGGCAATGAACCTTGGCGTTGATCCACGTCATGCAGATCAAAATATCAGAGTAACAACTGGCTTGCCAAATGGGACTGGTAAAACAGTACAAATTCTTGCCTTGACAATGGGTCCAAAAGAAAAAGAGGCAAAAGATGCTGGAGCAGATTTTGTCGGGAATAAGGAATATTTAGAGAAAATAAAAAATGGTTGGACAGATTTTGATAAAATTGTTGCTACCCCGGATATGATGTCTGAACTGGGAAAGTTAGGGAAGGTATTGGGTCCAAAAGGATTGATGCCCAATCCGAAAAGTGGAACCGTAACAATGGATATTGGCAAAGCGGTACAAGAATTAAAAGCTGGTCAGGTTGAGCTTAGAGTAGAGAAAACAGGAATAATCCATGTCCCGTGTGGAAAAGCATCATTTGAAGCAAATGCTCTTGTCCAGAATATTCAAACTATTTACGAAACAATTATGAAAGCCAGGCCTGGTTCGGTGAAGGGGCAGTATTTCAAAAAAATGACTGTCTCATCTACTATGGGCCCAGGTATTAGAATAGATCACACAACTATAAAGTAACTGTTATGCCAAGTAAAAATAATATAACACAGGTTGAGGTATTGACGGAAAAAATAGGAAAAGCCAAAGCAATATATTTTACTGATTTTCTCGGACTGGATGTAAGCAGTATTACGGAATTAAGGAGTCAGTTTTTTCAAGCATCCATTGAATATACTGTTGCAAAGAATACTCTGATCAAATTGGCCGCCCAAAATAATCAGATAGAAGGGATTGAGAAATTCCTTTCCGGACCAACCGCCTTGGCTATTTCTTACAACGAACCTATTATTCCTGCAAAGATATTGAAGGTATTTGAGAAAACTCATGAAAAACCCACAGTGAAAGGGATAATCTTTGAAGGTGAGGTTTTGCAGGGTGATGAATTTAATCGCATTGCTACTTTACCATCACGGGAAGAATCACTGGCCCAACTTGTGGCGATGTTCATTAGTCCTTTAACTATGTTCGTGAATACTTTAAATGCATCAATGTCTGAATTGGTTGGTGTCTTGAGAAGTTTAAAAGAAAAGAAATCCTAATAACACATTAAAAGTAAGGAGTGAATTAATGGCAACTAGTAGAGCAGATGTCTTGTCCTATCTTGAAGAAGCAAATATGATTGAAGTTTCCGAATTAGTAAAGGAAATTGAAGAGAAATTTGGTGTATCAGCAGCAGCACCGGTTGCTATCGCATCTGCACCGGCAGTTGCGGGAGAAACTGAAGCAGGTGAAGAGAAAACTGAATTTGATGTTGTTCTGACAGAAATAGGTCAAGCAAAGATTAATGTTATTAAAGCTGTGCGGGCAATAACAAGTCTTGGTTTAAAAGAAGCGAAGGGATTGGTGGATTCTGCACCCAAGCCTATTAAGGAAGGTGTTTCGCAATCTGAGGCTGATGAGATCAAAGCTAAACTTGAAGAAGCTGGTGCTACAGTCGAATTAAAATGACAGTAATCTTTGGCAATATTTTTTGGTTCAATTTTTGTTTCATAATTAGCAAAGGAGGTTCTTTTGGGAGCCACGACTAATATTTCACAAAAAACTGTTTCATTCCAGAAAACTCCATCTCATTTAGATCTTCCTAATTTATTAGATATCCAGACTGAGTCTTATGAAATGTTTTTGCAGTCCAATATTCCAGTGGATGAAAGGCAAAATGTTGGGTTGGAAGAAGTCTTTAGAAATATGTTTCCTATGGAGGACTCATACCGCAATTATGTATTGGAATATAAAAGCTATTATTTAGGGACTCCTAAACACACCGATGAGGATTGTATTGATAGAGGTGTAACCTATTCTGCACCATTAAGAGTTAAATTAATTCTTCATATCACGGATGAGGAGAACCGAAATAAGTTTATCCATTCTATTGAGCAGGATGTTTATTTTGGGAATATTCCATTTATGACAGGAAAGGGTACCTTTGTCATTAATGGGGCTGAGCGGGTGGTTGTCTGCCAACTGCACCGGTCACCAGGGGTATTTTTTGATGATTCTATTCATCCAAATGGAACAAGACTCTTTCAGGCAAGAATTATTCCAATCAGAGGAACATGGATTGATTTTACGACAGATATCCATGATAGTCTCTTTGTAATTGTTGATCGCCGAAGAAAGTTTCCTGTAACTATGTTATTGAGAACACTTGGTTTCTCATCCAACAAGGATATTTTCAAAGCATTTCAATGTATAAATGAAGTAAGTCTAAAAGATGTAGAAAGGAATTATATTGGTGCATCTCTTGTAGAGGATATTGTTGACACAAAAACTGGTGAGATATTTTATGAATCTGGAGAAAAAGTGTCAAAAGAAATGGTTGACTCATTAAAAGAAATTGGAGTTAAATCCATAAATTTAGTTGATGGACAAAAAAACTTCAAAGCTATGTTAATCCTAAATACAATTGATAAAGATCCGACCCATAATACTGAAGAGGCTTTAAAGGTTGTTTACCAGTTACTTCGTTCCAGTGAGCCGCCAACTCTCGAAACTGCTCAAAAATTTATTGAAAGGATGCTTTTTAGTCCCAAAAAATATGATTTAGGTGAGGTTGGGCGATATCGGTTAAACCAACAGTTTAATGTAAATGCATCCATCGAGCATACTGTCTTAACGATTGATGATATTCTTCAGGTAATTAATTATTTAATAGATATGCGTAAGGGTGATCGTGGAACAGATGATATTGATCATCTTGGGAACCGCCGAGTTCGAACAGTAGGTGAGCAGTTGAAAGATCAGTTTGGTACGGCCCTTAGCCGAATGATTCGAACCATTCATGAACGAATGAATTTGCGAGAAGCTGAATCTATCACACCTCAAGATCTCATTAATGCACGGATAGTAACCACTGTTATTAATACATTTTTTGGGACAAGTCAACTTTCACAATTTGGTGATCAGACAAATCCCCTCGCAGAGATAACACATAAACGAAGGATTTCTGCTCTTGGTCCGGGAGGATTAACCCGTGAACGGGCTGGATTTGAAGTACGTGATGTTCACTATACCCATTATGGACGATTATGTCCTATTGAAACTCCTGAAGGACCCAATATCGGATTAATATCTTCTTTAGCTCTTATGGCTAAAATCAATCGTCATGGTTTCATTGAATCGCCTTACCGAAAAGTGGAAAAGAAAAATGGAGCTGCTTTTGCATCTACAGATATTGAATATTTATCTGCGGATAATGAAGACCGCGTTTTTATTGCACAATCCGATGCGTCAACCAATAACAAAAACCGTTTGATTGATAAAAGAATACGTGTGCGTATAAAGGGTGATTTTCCAGTCGTCAGTCCAAACGAAGTCCAATACATGGATGTTGCACCAAATCAGATTTTGAGCGTTGCATCTGCATTAATTCCTTTTGTTGAGCATGATGATGCAAATCGTGCATTAATGGGTTCAAATATGCAGCGCCAATCAGTTCCTCTCATGCATCCAAAAGCACCCATTGTTGGGACCGGATTAGAACAGATAGTTGCAAGAGATTCAAGGACGTGTCTTATTTCTCCTGCCAATGGAAAAGTTGTATTTGCTGATGCAAAACGGATTGTCATTAAGACAACAGATTTGCCTGATTCTCTGAGTTTGATGGAAGGTGATAATTTAATTGAACTCCCACTTCGAAAATATATTCGTTCAAACCAAAATACCTGTCAAAATCAGAAAACTCTTGTAAAAGAAGGTGATACGGTAAAGCAGGGGCAGCTTTTAACTGATGGAACAGCTACAGATAAAGGAGAATTAGCTCTGGGGCAAAATATTCGAGTAGCCTTTATGCCTTGGCGCGGTTATAATTTTGAAGATGCAATTGTTATAAGTGATCGATTGGTAAAAGATGATGTTTTCACTTCTTTACATATAAATGAAGTTGAAACAGAAGTTCGAGATACAAAGAGGGGCGCTGAAGAGTTGACTGCAGAAATTCCTAATGTGAGTGAAGAAGCGACAAAAGATCTTAATGAAAATGGAATAATTCGGGTAGGCGCAAAAGTAAAAGAAGGTGACCATTTGATTGGGAAGGTAACCCCAAAGGGAGAAACCGATCCGACTCCTGAAGAAAGGCTTCTTCGTGCGATTTTTGGAGAAAAAGCTGGTGATGTGAAAGATTCATCTAAAAAGGCGTCCCCAGGTATTAAAGGTGTGGTCATTAAGACCAAGTTGTTTGAAAAACGGGCAAAACGAACTCGTGCAGAAGAGCGAAATTTGATTGATACTTTCCAACAAAAGGCACGTGAAGACAAAAAGCGCTTAAAACAAACACGTGACGAAGTGCTATTCAGTTTGTTGAAAAATCAAGTTTCTTTCGGTATCCGTGATATTACTAATGACCGAACCATTATTAAAAAAGGGACTAAGTTAACAGAGAAAAGATTAAAAGGGTATGATTTTGAACAGTTAGTACAGGACACACAGTGGATCGATAATAAAAGTCAGTGGAGAAAAATAAAAATTGTTTGGAAAACTTTCCGAAAAGAGTGGAAAAAAATTGAAGAACACTTGGAAAAAGAAATATTTAATCTCAGAATTGGCGATGAGCTTCAGCCGGGTATTTTAAAGTTAGCGAAGGTATTTATTGCGAATAAACGGAAAATTCAAATTGGGGATAAAGTTGCAGGAAGACATGGAAATAAAGGTGTCATCGCAGCAATAATCCCAGAAGAAGATATGCCTTTTCTGGAAGATGGAACACCTGTAGATATTATACTGAGTCCATTGGGTGTACCCTCCCGTATGAATTTAGGCCAACTTTACGAAACAATGCTCGGGAGAGCTGGAGAGGCTCTCGGAATAAAATACAAAACGCCTGCATTTAATGGTGCTACTCCGAAGGAGGTAGAAGCAGAACTTGAGAAAGCAGGATTTTCTATTACTGGTAAAACCAAGCTTATTGATGGCCGAACTGGCGAATCATTTGAAAACCCCGTTACGGTCGGAAATATTTATATGATGAAACTCAATCATATGGTTGATGATAAAATGCATGCACGTTCAACCGGTCCATACTCTCTCATCACACAGCAACCACTGGGTGGTAAAGCTCAGTTTGGGGGTCAGCGGTTTGGCGAAATGGAAGTATGGGCATTGGAAGCATATGGTGCCGCCCATCTCTTGCAGGAGATATTAACGGTGAAATCGGATGATGTGGATGGTCGTTCTAAAGTGTATAATGCCATCGTAAGGGGTGAAGACATGCCACGACCAGGCTCACCCGAATCCTTCAGTGTCCTTATTAAGGAGCTTCAAGGATTATGTATAAATGTAGAATTAAACTAAGGGAGTTTAGATTTGACATACATCCAGAAAACGACAATTGATACTACAAAAAAATATTCATCAATAACTATTAATCTGACTTCCCCGGAAATGATTTTAGCTCGCTCTTATGGTGAAATAATCAAGCCGGAGACAATAAATTATCGTTCATATAAACCAGAAAAAGATGGGCTGTTTTGTGAGAAAATATTCGGGCCAGTGAAAGATTATGAATGTCATTGTGGAAAGTATAAAGGCATTAGGTATAGAGGGATTATTTGCGATCGATGTGGGGTTGAAGTCACTCGAAAGAAAGTTCGACGAGACAGAATGGGACACATCACCTTGGCGGTTCCTGTTATTCATATTTGGTATTTGAAATCTATTCCAAGCAAATTAAGTTATTTATTGGGTCTCAGTACACGGGAATTAGAACGGGTTATCTATTATGAAAATTATCTGATTATTGATCCTGGTAAAAGTGGTCGTCAACCATTCGAGACTCTAAGTGAAGAAGAATATTTTGACTTAGAAAAAGAGTATGGATATTTTGCTGTTTCAGACGAAGAAAAAGATAATGAGGATCATTTCTATAGCGCGATGGGTGGGGAAGCAATAAAAGAAGCGCTGTCGAGATTAAATATGCCTG
>DTUJ01000240.1:1737-6831 GCA_012964235.1 Fidelibacterota bacterium | reverse complement strand
CAAGTCCATCTTGCTTTGGTATCAGGAGAGTTTGTTCAGACAAAGAAGATGGTGCTGTTGAAGTAGAGCACCTTTTTGTAAAAAGGTGGGGATAAATTTTTAAATATTTAATATATTTTCCAGTTTTCTGTCTTTACTCGAAGCATCCATGGAAAGAGCGCTCTCGTAATGATGCTTCGCTGAGCTCAGGTCATTAGTTTTAATACATAACTTACAGATCAAAATATGAATAACAGGTTCATAGGGATATGTCTCTAAGGCACAGAAAAAATGTACTTCAGCAAGTTGATAGTCTTTTGTTCTTTGAAAGTGCTTTCCTAATTCAAGATTCGCGCCGGCATGGTGAATATCCCTTTCCACACAATGAATGAAAGACTTATGAGCGTTTTTATATTTTTGGCGTTTCAGGTAGACTAACCCGAAATAGTAATACACATCTGCATTCAAGGGATCCACCATTTCTGCATCTTCAAAAATCCGCTGAGCTTTTTTGATTTCACCGTTTTCAAAATGGAAGTGCCCCAACTCAATAAGCAGGTTGGATAAATGGCGTTTCTGTTCCAGTTCAAGAAAAAACACTTTTCTAACTAAGCCAAAAAGGTTTTGTCCAGCATAATCTACCTGTTGTTTTTCTAATTCCCTTATCAGCTTCATGTCTATGCTAATAGCTTTTTTTATAAATTTAGTATAATGAGACGGATCTTCATCTTTCTTGTATTCCCTAGCCAAGCTTACATAAGCGTCGGCAAATCTGGGGTCACATTCAACGGCCCGGTGCAGATGATGCAGAACCTTGTTCACGCCATTTCCCTGTTTCTGAAAAGCAATGCCAAGCGGTAGTGGGCTTTGGCGTAATCCGGATTTAGCTCAATAGCCTTTAACAGGTGGTTCTCAGCATCCGTAAGGTTCTCTTCTTCCTCTAAGAGCAGGGCCATGTGATAGTGGATTTTAGGGAATTTCGGATCCAGCCTCAAAGATTCAATATAATGCTTCTTGGCCAGTTTTAATTCCTTTCTGATGACCAGAGTTCCGTCTTTTTTTAATCGTTGCCCGGAACTGAGCAGATTGGCCAAGTGATAATGAGCCATTAAAAAGGAGGGCTCTATGTCAATGGCAGTGAGATAGCATTTCCGGGCATCGGCATAATTGCTGGGGTCATTCAGGATAAGTCCCAAGTGATAATATCCTTTGGTGAAATTCTGATCCGTTTCAATGGCTTTTTCCATGTAGGCCTTGGCCTCTTCCATAACGTTCAGTTTTTTCATTAACAGTGCCAAGTGATAATAAGCATCCCGGTGTTTATGATTCCGGGCAATGGCTTTCATGTAGTGCTCCTTGGCAGATTCAGGGTCTTTCTTTTCTTCAGAGAATCGTGCCAAGTAGTAATAGGCTTCATCGAATTCCTGGTTCAGTTCAACTGATTTGTTCAGGTGAGTGATCCCTTTATCAATATCCTGGTTTTCCTTTAGTAGAAGTCCCAGATGAAAATGAGTGAGATAGCTTTTTGAATAATGGGTGAGGGACTGTTTTAAAAATTTAATGGCCTCTTTTTCTTTGCTCAGGGCTTTTGAGACCAGCCCCAGATGATACAGGGCTTTTGAAGATCGAGTGTTTAGCTTCAGCTCAAGCCTTAGATGTTTATTGGCCTCATCATGCTCATCACGGTCTGCGTAAATCATTCCCAGGCGCAGGTGAGCCTTGGAATAGGTATCGTCTTTCTTCAACACCTTCTCAAAACATGTGACAGCATAGTCTGTTTCCGGCTTGAAAAGCAGCGTCCCGTCGCTGTCTTTTTGTATACCTGTCATCACTAGTTTCCCCAGATAATAGTTCGCATCTCCGTAATCAGGCCTGATATCAATAGCTGTCTCATAATTCTTTTTGGCCCGGTCATAATCTTCCGGATCCTTTAGGAGCATGGCCAATTCAAAATAAGCCTCGGCAAAATTCTGGTTTGCCTCAATAGCTTTGGTGAAATGCTCTATAGCCTCTTCATATTTTTTCAGCTTTTTCAGGAACAGTCCGTAATCAAACTGGATTTTAGTATCATCAAATTTTATGGTGACCGCTTTTTCAAACAGGTCCCTAGCTTTTTTGTTTTTCCTGTTTTCCGCACTAATGAGGGCAAGTTTATAATAACCCTCAGCATGGTTGTTGTCCAGTTTGACAACTTTATTAAATTGTTCTTCTGCACCTTTAAGCTCTCCTTCAGACAAAAGAAGAGATCCCAGTTCATAGCGGGCATCCAAAAAGTCAGGATCTATCTTAATAGCCTGCCGAAGGTGGATCTTAGCGTCTTTCTTGATCCCTTTTTTTATTTTCTTTCCTTGTGCCCGGGTTGCCATCAAAGTCCTACTTTGTTTTCATGACCCATACACCGTCCCACTCACCTTTGGGTGGATTCTTTTTCATGTAGTCGCATCGCTCCACATACATTTTTGAACAGAGGTCATCGGGATTTCCTTTCAACCCTTCCTGAAATAATTTCTTCGCATCATCCCACCGCCCATCCTTATAATATTCCACACCGTTGTTGAAATTTCCAAGTACTTCTATCATATTTGGAAAGGTATTCTTATTATGATAATCCAGCACCTCAAAAATACGCACGGGCTGGGTTTTTCCTTTTACAATAACCTTGTCGATCTCTCTCGTGCGGTATGTTGCCTTTAGTCCTTCGAACGTATATTCGCTGATGATGATCCGCACTCCATACTGTTTGCAGGCGCTCTCCAGGCGTGCCGCCAGATTCACACCGTCACCTATGACAGTATAGTCCATCCGTTTCGGTGAACCGATATTTCCTGAGACAATCGTATCAGTATTCAAACCCATTCCGTGATCAATGGCAATCTGCCCCGCTTTGGTCCGTGCGTCATTTAGGATGTATAATTCTTCCATCATTTTAATAGCAGCCCGGACACCCCTGTCCGGATCGTCATCATGGGAAACCGGTGTTCCAAAAATAGCCATAATCGCATCACCGATGAATTTGTCCAGCATTCCGCCCTCTCCCGTAATACAATCAACCATGATGGTGAAATATTCGTTAAGAAGCGCGACGGTTCCGGTGGCCCCTAGGGATTCGGTGAGGGTGGTAAAACTACGCACATCGGAGAATAGGACGGTTCCTATGCTTTCCTTCCCGCCCATAATGTCCTCTTCCGATTCGTTCAACAGTTTGTCCGCAAGGCCTGGATCCATGTAGCGGGACATAGTAGACTTCATCCTCTTCTCGCTGCTGATATCCTCCACCATTATGAGGGATCCTAGGGATTCGCTTTCCGATCCTAGCAAGGGCAGAACGCTTATATTCGCTGATACAGTCTCACCGCCTAGTTCCAGTTCCACATCCATGAATGTTTCCTCTTTCGGCTCCTTTTTTCCTTCTTCATCATCGTCATCATCTTCTACATCCTGCACTTCCTTTCTTTGAATCTTTTCCACCAACCAAGCATTAGTACCGGTGAACAATTCCTTGATCTCTTTTCCAATGATCTCTTTTAATTTTCCTATCTTCAGGATATTAAGCCCCGCCGGATTACATGTAACGATCTTCCCCTCCTCATCTACAGTAATGACACCGTTCGACATGGAAGATAACATCCCCAGGCTGTAATTTTTCTCGTTCTGGACATCGTTGAACAATTTTGCATTTTCGATAGCCATAGAAATTTGAGAAGTAAATGCCGCCAGTCTTTTCTGATCCTCATCCGTAAATGGCCCCTCCCGCTTGTTCAAGACCTGGCAGACACCGATCCGCTTCCCTTTTTTATTGACCACTGGTGTACAAAGCATGGACCGGGTAAAATATCCCGTGCTTCGATCAAAGCCTGGATTAAAACGAAGATCCGCATAGGCATGGGGAATGTTCAATGCTTGACCAGTGGTGAATACATTGCCTGCAATTCCGACGTGATTGGGAAATCGTATCACAGTTTTTCCGACGCCTTCCGCAACCTCCGTATATAATTCACTTGTTTTTTCGTCGTTGATAAACAGGGTGGATCGTTCTGCATTCAACATTTTTGTTACTGTCCCGATGATTCTCTCAAGGAGGGGTCCCAGTTCCAATTCGGATGAGACTTGGGAAACAATATCCATAAATTCCAGTTCCTGTTTCCTGGATTTTTCAATCTGTTCCACAATGATATTCCCTTGAATGGCAATTGCAGCCTGCTTTGTCATGGCCTCAAGTATCTCAAGATCATCTTCGTTAAATTTTCCAACAATCTTATTCAGGACCTGTGAAACACCGATCACTTCGCCTCCCACAGTTTTAAGTGGAGCACATAATATGCTTTTCGTTCTGTAACCTGTTCTCATATCCACGGATTTGTCAAACCGGTCATCCTTGTACGCATCAGGGATGATGGCGCCCTCTTTATGACTAAAGACCCACCCTGCAACGCCCTTTGTATTCATGATCCGGATCTCCCTACGGAAATTCCCCTGGGCAACCCGTGAATAAAGTTCCTTGGAATTTTCATCGTTTAAGAAAATGGTTCCCCGTTCACCTCCAATGGTGGATGTGGTGATCTCTACAAGGGTCTCCAAGGCATTATCCAATGTCTGGCTGGCAGCCATATCATTGGTAATCTGCAGTAAGAGTTCATTGAATTTTTCTTTTTTTATAAGGGACTGACCCGCTGATCGTGTCTGTTTACTATGCATAATTTTCTTCCAGTTTTTTTCTTAATATGACTATTGTGTCTTTTAATTGAAGGATTTGTCCCTCGAATTCGAGGCCTTTTTTATCCACCTGATCCATAAGAGAAAACCTGTTTCGTTCTATCTCGGTCCGTAACGCATTCACCGTTCCCTTTAACTGGTGATTCTCATCATTTATCTTGCTCACCGCCTGCTGGACACGCTCCTCCTCTCCAATGCGAGACCGCTCTAAATTATCACGGAGTGAGTTCACCGTATCTTTCAATTGACTGATCTCATCGTTGGCAGTAGATACAGCGCGCTGTACCTCTTCATCCTTACTTACTTTCGTTCGCTCAAGTTCATCACGCAGGGCATTCACCGTTCCTTTTAACTGGTGATTCTCATCATTTATCTTGCTCACCGCCTGCTGGACACGCTCCT
>DTUJ01000240.1:0-1727 GCA_012964235.1 Fidelibacterota bacterium | reverse complement strand
TTTAACTGGTGATTCTCATCATTTATCTTGCTCACCGCCTGCTGGACACGCTCCTCCTCTCCAATGCGAGACCGCTCTAAATTATCACGGAGTGAGTTCACCGTATCCTTCAATTGACTGATCTCAGTCCTATCCCTCTTCTCAATTTCCTGGACTTTCTCTTCCTGAATGATATCTGTATTTTCCAGTTTTTTTCGCAACACATAGATGGTTTGTTTTAAATATTTTAATTCTAGCTCAGCCTGTTGAACTGGCTGGTTCTCTATATTCCGGAAAGCGGGATTCATATATTTTCTCCGAAATTTTCATTCTTCCATCCATCGTACCAATCAATGTTCAAATTTTCTGTTTCAACTATGGTAGATGCAGAAACCGGGTGTTTCTTTTCAGCAGGGATCTTATGTTTTTCAGGCCCGTTTTTCAATCGAGCCAGGGATTCTTCTTTAATGATCTTATTTAAAATATATCCAGCTGCCTTGATTCTAGCAATCATTTGGACCGCCTCAGCAATTTTCTTGTCTTTATGAAAATGTTTCCAGTTGAATTTTTGACCCCTCTTCACCTTTACCCTGTCAATAAGTTTATTTTCCCTTAAAGTATCCAAAATCGACATTATCGTCTTTTCCGAACCGATCTGAACATCCCTTTGCTTTCCTTCCCACCAGAATCTTCCCTTTATATATTGATTTGATTGCTGTTTCTTCAGGGATATGGACACTTGCTTATCACTATTGACAATATGATTCAAGCGTTCTCTCGTCCGTTTTATTTCATTTTCCGTTTGTTTCAGATCGTTGTCCACCCTTGTTTTCTGTCGTACCAGCATATCCTTTTTTTTTATCAGATGCACAGATCTTTTATCTAGTTGATCCAGGAGAAATGATATTTCCTTTTTCGATACGGATGAATTTCCAACGCATTTTTGACGGTTATAGACTTCCTGAGTTGTTTCCTGCTTGATCATTATTCCTGCGCTTACTAAATGTTATCCCTTAAATATAATAAATATAACATGGGACAATTTACTTTTTATTAAACAATATACAATATATTATTTATAATAAAATTTATCCCTTATTATAGAATATATAAATATAGGGATATTAACAAACTATAATCACACTGCGTATTTTATCTGCACATTGATCGAGTTATATGCCGGCTAGTCTAGGATTTGATTCAGGATAGACAGCACAATAAATCCAGTATTTACAAGCTCCACACGACTAGTATACCCATGGAGGATCAAAATGCAAGATTCGTATATCCAAATCCCAGATACCTATTCTCCTATAAAAGCTTAAGTTTATAATTATCAGGAAATTAAGGGACACACCCAACCTTTGGGCCACCCCTCTTGTTTATATGTTATATGTTACTCTCACATTAAAAAGGTTGATTTGTGATCCAAATCACATTTCCAACTTAGAAATTGGTATTTTCCTGAATTCTATATAACCTTTAAACACACTTATATTATAACTATGGATCCATCAGTTAAATGAACCAAATCCTTAAGGATTATATTAAATGGTTGGTATTGATCGTTTTGAGAGATAATGCGCAGTAATGCCGTATTCAGGATATGCTGACAAAATTCATTCGAAGCGCTGTATTTGTATTTCCCTTAATTACTTTTGTATTGGCCCAGGGCGGTGGCTATGCCTTGGACTTTGATGGCAATGACGGGTGTAGTGATGCTTCTTGTAGCAACTTTGTTGAAGTTA
>DTUJ01000239.1 GCA_012964235.1 Fidelibacterota bacterium | reverse complement strand
TTATCCCAGAACATAAAATAACTTTGAGAAAATTCAAATTGCTTCAAATTATATTTCCGCCCCAGATAAATCCGGAAAAGATTGAGGCCTGCAAAACCCCAACACCTCCCGCTTGATTTCTGGTTAGTGACTTCTAACTGACCGCTGACCATTTCAGAAAATGTATGGTCAATCCTGCGGAAAGCTTCCCAATCCATTGCCAGATCCGTGATCTCCCCTCGTGCCGCTGCATTCCGTGCCAGTTTAATTTGAGCATTTTCTTCAATGCTTTTTTGATATTCCTTAATTGTTTTCAATAAAATCTTTGAACTCATACGTTTTTCCTTTAGTTAATCTGTTAAATTTCTTTACTAGCTAACCGTTATTCTAGTTAGATTGAATTAATTCACTAATTTTATTTCTAGTAAAATCTCTTAACTGCTCTACAGTCATATTATTATACTCCTCTTTCTTAATTAATTCCCCAAAATGTAACGTAAGTATACCCGGTGTTAACCGCCAATCATTCTTGTTTTTAGCATCAAAGGCTCCTTGAATACCAACAGGAACAATAGTAATACCGGTGTTTTTTGCCACATGAAAAGCGCCTTTTTTAAACTGTCCCATTTCTCCTGTGAGTGTGCGGGTACCTTCCGGTGAAATAATAAAAGAAGTCCTTTTTTTAACGGCCTCTTCAACTAAGTGCAAGCTGTGAATTGCAGCTTTCAGTTTCCTTCGTTTAATTGGAATGACACCATATCTCCTTACAAGATAACCCCATACTGGCCAACTAAACTGTTTATTCGCTCCTACAGCCGTAATGTAATGAGGAATAGCTGCTGCAAGCATAAAACTGTCAAACAATGACTGGTGATTGAAGAGATACAAATATGGCTGCTCTTTTTTCGGAGGAGGCGTCCCCCGCACAGAGAGCCATTGACCACCTGTTGCTAAAAGTATTCGACATATAATTCGTGCAAAAGGATGAAGTTTTTCTGGATGAATAAATAAAAGCAAAAACAAATACCCTCCCCCCACAACAAAAGTGAAAACAATAAACGTCAGGGGCCATAAAATCAGAGAAATTAAAGTCCTAAACATTGTCAGCCTCAAAATTTATTTTGGCGAAAAGCTTATGATTGGCTTTTGGAAAAGGAAATTCAATTATTTGTTGAGGTGTTATCCATCGGTTGGGTTGATTTGACAAAACTTTCTTACCATTATGTAATTGACAATGGAATGCTCTTACTGTAATGGAAAAATGGGAATATCGGTGTTTAATTGGCTCGGTATTCTTTCCCAAGATAACATCAACACTACATTCCTCTTTGATTTCCCGTATCAAGGCTTTCTCAGGGCTTTCTCTATAATCAATTTTCCCTCCCGGGAGTTCCCAAAGTCCTCCTAAATGTTTTCGGTTGTCCCGTTTTAATATGAGGAAACGGCCTTTCTTCCATATCAGTCCCACAACAACATCGTAATGGGGAATATCTTTAGATAATTCAGGCCGGGGATATTTCTCCGGATGATCGGTCTGTGCAGCTCTACAGAAAGATTTCATAGGGCAGGCATAACAATGAGCCTGATTAGGGCGGCAAATCTGGTTGCCCAGGTCCATTAAGGCCTGGTTAAAATCTCCTGGTCGGGTTTTATCAATGAATTTTTCTAACTCCTTTTGTATCCGCCTAAAATTATATTTTGTAATGATTTTAATTCTCAGCATCCGTGCCATCACACGTTTTATATTTCCATCAATAGCGGGAAGCGGAATATCAAAAGCTATTGATAAAACAGCAGCTGCAGTGTAATCACCTATGCCTGGAAGGGACTTGAACAACTTAAATTCATTAGGTATTTTACCATTATAATCTTTTAGGACAGTCTTGGCAGCACGATGAAAATTGCGGCATCGATTGTAATAGCCGAGACCTTCCCAAACCTTCAATAAGCTTTCTTCCTTAGCCTTTGCAACAGATTTAAGAGAAGGAAATCTTTTTAGCCATTTAAAGTAGTAATGTTTCACTCTTTCGGTCTGGGTCTGTTGAAGCATTATTTCAGATAACCATATTCGATAGGGATCTGACTCACTCCGCCATGGTAATGTTCTTTTATTTATATCATACCAACTCAATAAGTTTTTCGAAAATAGAGTATTTTCGTGTTTCATAATAATGAGAGTATATCTTCCAATTCATTAATGGATTCAATGATAAAATCCGGTTTAACATCAGAATGTGATAAATCACTTTTCCTAAATTTTCCTGTACGGACAAGCACCCCCTTCATACCTGTTCTTTGAGCTCCGCCAATATCATTAATCAAATCATCACCCACCATGATAACATCTGTTGATGAACACCCAATATCATCCAGTGCTGCCTGGAAAAATTCTTTGTTGGGCTTACCAAGCGTGATTGCCTGTTTACCCGTTGCATACTCCAGTCCAGTGACAATAGCACCGATGTCCAAATCCAGACCATCTCTCACTTGGAAATATTTCCCTTTATGCAATGCCAATAATTCTGCTCCATCCATCATATACCGAAATGCTTCATTCATATCATCATAGATCCAATCATGTCCTCGATCGCCCACAACGACGTATTCAGGTTTTTGATCACTGCAGTCAAATTCTGAATAATCTTCTTTCAGTTCATCACTGATGAGCAAATAACATGGCGGTGACCCGCATTTTCTTAAATGGGTAACTCCTGCTTGACCTGCAGAAATAATTTCTTTTTCTCGAACTATGAGGCCCCGATTATTAAGCTCTTGTGTAAGCTGGCCTCTGGTTTTTGTCGTTGTATTTGTAAGAAATCTGAAAGGAATACTTTTGTTTCTTAGTGAGTCAATGAGTTTTTGCCCTCCATCAATCGCTTGATTCGACACATAAAAAACACCGTCCAAATCAAATAATATCCCACGTTTTTGATCCATAAAATCCTTCAAAGAAATTTAGCCATTACTAGTAATGAGAAAAATAAAAAAACCATTTTGGAGTATTGCTTTCTATTTTATTACGGTAATTTACAACTCCTGTTCTAAAAAATATTTGATTCTTAATATGATAATAAACCCCGTTTTAATTAACTTGGTTTATTGTAATTTTCTACCAGGTTGTTGTTTAAACCTATAAAATATCCACTCTATAAACTGTATAAACGATATTGATGTGTTTTGAACTGTTAATATTCTAATCGAAACCACCAAGGAGTCCAATCAAATCGACAACACGATTTGAATAGCCCCACTCATTATCATACCAATTCAATGTTTTTACAAAGTTACCTTCTATAACCCGTGTAAATGGTGCATCAAAAATAGACGAATGCGGATTCCCGATGATATCTGTTGACACCACCGGCAGAGTTGAGTACTCTAATATTCTCTCAAGCCCAGATGTCTGTGATGCTTTCAGGACGACCTCATTGATCTTATCCACAGTTACGGATTTCTTCAACTGAAACACAGAATCAACTACCGAACCGTCAGCCACCGGCACACGCATGGCAATACCGTCAAGTTTCCCCGCCAGCTCAGGAAGTACTTTCCCGACAGCACGGGCGGCTCCTGTAGTGGTTGGAATAATGTTTTCAGCGGCAGCCCTGCTTCGCCGCCAATCAGAATGTGGAACGTCAGCCAAGCGTTGATCATTTGTGTATGCATGAATCGTGTTAATAACACCATATTCAATTCCAAAAGCATCATTCAGAACTTTAGAAATTGGTGCAAGGCAATTTGTTGTACAACTGGCATTGGAAATGATTCTATGGTCAGGGTTTAATCCTTTGTCATTTACTCCAATCACGACAGTGTAGTCGATTTCATCTTTTGCTGGCACTGTCAGGACAATTCGTTTTGCACCAGCTGCCAGATGTTGTTTCAATGATCTTGTAGTCCTAAAGATACCCGTTGCTTCGACCACTACATCTACGCTTAACTCCTTCCATGGTAGATCAGCTGGATTGCGTTCTGCCAGCATTTTCACTTCGTTTGTAGAAGTATATAGTACATCTTTTTCAGTATGCACAGTATCCGGAAACCTTCCCATTACCGTGTCATATTTCAGAAGGTATATAAGTGCATCATTATCAGCAATATCGTTGATTGCAACTACCTCAAAATCATCTCTGGTATTCAGTATCCGAAAGACAGAGCGTCCAATTCTTCCAAATCCGTTAATTGCGATTCTCATGGTTGCACCTCCACCCGGTCATTCAGGGTTGCATAGGAATCAACGACATCAAGCACTCTTTTCCCAAATCCCCAACCATTATCAAACCAAGAAATAGTCTTGACCAGTTTACCAGCAGCGATCATCGTTGCTTTTGAATCAAACACCAGGGTTTCGCCACTGGCGGTAAGATCACTGGAAACTATGGGATCTTCCGTATAACCTATAAGATCCTTAAATTCACTTTCGGCAGCTTTTTTTACGGCAGCATTCACTTCATCCACTGTGGGCACAACTTTGGGTTCAGTTGTGAGATCAATACATGAACCATTTGGTACAGGAACATTAAAAGCAACACCACTGAGTTTCCCTTTAAATTTTGGAATCAGGGATTCCACATAATAGGGAGCCCAGGTCTCGTTTGGAATAATATTCTCTACCGCAGAGCGACTTCGTCTTAAATCTGAACGTACGGCATCAGCCAGAGGTTGATCGGAAGTGTAGGCATGAACCGTGGTCATCATAGCCCGTTCGACTCCAAATTCACGGTCCAAAACAGTTAACGTCAATGCTAATACCTGCGTCGTCGCAGATGTGGTGGAAATAATTCTGTCACCGGGTTGTATTTCTTTATCGTTTAATCCGGGGATTACAATTCGATCAATTTCATCGATCGGTGGTTTGGAAACAATCACACGTTTTGCACCAGCTTTTAAATGCGGTTCAAGTTCTTTTCTCTTGCGGTATGCGCCCGTTGTATCAAGAACAATATCCACATCATAGGCATCCCATGGAAGTGCCCCGGGCGCGCCTCCCACCAAAAGACGGGTCCGGCGGTTACCGTAAATAAGGTGATTATCTTCAAGGATGAAGTCGTCTTTCATGGGTCCGTGAATTGAATCCCGCATTAACAAATAGTGCAGTGATTCCGGTTCGCCGAAATCGCTTATGGCAACAAATTCATAGTTTGGATTATCGTAACCGATTCGGAAAATATTCCTTCCGATTCTACCAAATCCAAACAATGCGATTTTTACAGGTGTTTTCATTCTATTTAATCTAAAATGACTATGATTTGGTTTTCACCTTAACAAAAAATTATGGGTTATTTAAACAAAATAAAATATTAGTTCACAAATGAGCAGTTCCACAAATCAAAGCCGGGGTATCATTCGGGATTATCATTAATCCAAAAGGTCTGATGTAATAAATTCCATCAGGCACACAATAAAAACACCCTATATTTTATAGGTGGTATCCTTTCTTACTATTAACACTCCCAATATTATAGTTTACTATATCTAATGTATTATTAAAGTGAATGCCTGTTAACTGCAGGTGGTTTCTATCATCACAGCACAAACCTGATAGGGATCCATATTTGCAGCAGGCCGGCGATCCTCAAGGTAACCTTTCCCCGCATGGGCCGTGTCCATAGGTATACGGACAGATGCACCCCGGTCACTTACACCATACCTGAAATCATGGATACTACATGTTTCATGCAACCCCGTGAGCCGCTCTTCATTATGTGCACCGTATACATCAATGTGTCGTTTGTGTGCTTTCTCTAATTTTTTACATGCGTCTTCAATGACTTTTATTCCGCCATCTTCCCGCATGGATTTTGTGCTGAAATTGGAATGAGCACCTGCACCATTCCAGTCTCCCTTTACCGGTTTCGGATGCAGGGTGGCATTTACACCATAATCTTCACCGAGCCGATAGAGGAGCCAACGGGCAATCCATAATTCGTCTGAAACAGCCAAGGGCCCTAAGGGCCCCACCTGGAATTCCCACTGGCCAGGCATTACTTCGGCATTTATACCAGAAATCATTATCCCGGCTTCCATACAGGCTTCCATATGGTCCTCAACAATATCCCGCCCAAAAACTTCATCAGCACCAACTCCACAGTAAAAAGGTCCCTGAGGTGCAGGGTAGCCGCCTTCCGGCCAACCCAGTGGGTTACGGCCCAGGAAGAAAGTATATTCTTGTTCAATTCCAAACCATGGATCATGATCTTTATATTTTTCTACTACTTTTCTTAATGGTGCACGTGTGTTAGTAACGTGGGGTGTGCCATCAGCATTGTTAACTTCGGACATCACCAAGATATGATCACCACCCCGAATTGGATCAGGGACAAAACATACAGGAATGAGAGCACAATCACTATCGCTTCCTTCTGCCTGCATGGTGCTGGAGCCATCAAAACCCCACTGTGGAATATCAGCAACTGTTTTCACGGGTCCATCCATAATTTTTGTTTTTGAACGCAATTTAGATGTTGGCTTATGACCATCTAACCAAATGTATTCTGCTTTAAGTTTTGACATGTGATTTTTCTCCTACGTTTAGCATTAATCCTTCATTTCAATATTTAATTTTATGCTTTCCTTAAAAGTTGAAAGCACAACCCACGTATGTGTCCGCACAACACCTGGCCATCCTTGAATCTCTTTTAAAAGAGATTCAAGTTTACTTGAATTTTGCACACAGATTTTCAGCAAATGACTTCCTTCGCCTGTGACTGAGTGACACTCCAGCACAGAGTTATTTTTTTTTGACTGTACAATAATATCTTCATAGTGAGAGGATGATGAACTGTCTACAGATATAAATGCGGTTAGATCAAGCCCTAATTTTTTTGAATCTAATTGTGCTGTGAACTTCTTAATGTAACCTCCATCCAATAATTTTTTAATCCTTTCAGAAGCTGCCGGGACAGACAACTCTAACTCCTCGCCTGCTTCGCTAGCTGAAATGCGGGAATTGTCCTGCAATAGTTTCAAAAGTAAATGGTCTTTTTGATCCAGCATCCTAATAAGAATTTATTAAATATATTATAAATTATAATAATATAATTAACCTAATTTATCAGTTTCCTTAAATATTTTAGGAATTTGACAATATTTACCGTCGCCGTGTCTTTTTGCGTGTTAATCCTTTTAAAAAGATATTTAATTATAATTTAATGCTTGTGCCAATACCAGAAATCCATCCACCTGTCCCAAAAAAATAACCACTAATATCAAAACTATATCTCCCATAAGCATATGAAAGCCCAACACCAGAACTGCCTAAATAGTCCGAGGAAATACTGTTTCCTGTTTTCTGGAAATATTTGTCACTCGACATCCCCCCTCTTAATTGAAACCGGTAGGGTAATTGAAATATTCCACCAAAACGAAACCAGAAAGGTGAGGTTAGTTCATAACCAATATCTATACTTAATTGAAGTGGCAAATGAGCTAATTTTTTAACAAAACTTCCTACTAACCTAGTAGGAAGTTGTTCTTTTATTCGTGTGTATCGTTTAAATATAAAGCCATAATTCCCCAATGATAATCCAAGCTTTGCATCAAATTCATCAATATACAAAAGAGCCCCCACAGTAAATGTTATCAGAACCGACTGATAGGATTCTAGCTGGCTAAAAAATCCTCCCAGTGTGCCCCCCAAGGCAATTCTATTTCCCTCTCTTCTTTCCCCTACAGAAACAGTCAGCCATTCATCTCCAGAGGTATAGGGTCCTGTTTGATTTCCGTACTCATCATAACCGTCAAAAAACCCATAATTCAAATGTCTTAAACCAAAAGAATACACCCTTTTGCTTCGCGGCATGGATAAAGAAATAATCCCCGCCTCTATTTTTGCAGGATACAGCAAAAGTGCAAGATGTAAAGACCCTTTTCTTTCATTTAAAAGTGCTGGATTTTTAATGTCGCTTTCTACTGAAAGCATTGAAAAACCCGCACCAGCCATAGCAATACTTTGGGGGTGGTACCAGGTGTTTAATCCCGGATAAGATGTTTGGGCCGATAAAAGTCGAATAGCAAATACTATATAAAAATATAAAAAAAAGATAAATTTCGATTTCATGACTATCTTGGTTTTTCCTTTTGACAACTTAGTTTGATTTACTGTATTGAAACAGGGTTTATATCAAGAGAGGCTATAACTCCTGAATGGGTCTGCTGATTAATCTCCAAACCAAAATTTTGTTGAAGAAAATGATGGAGTTTTAATCCATTTTGATCTTGAGATTTAGCGGACTTAAAAACAATCTGTATCCGGTACTTACCTCGCAGCCTTTCCCTGTAACAAGGAGCAGGCCCAATAATATCCAGCCCTTTATACTTTCCAGATAGCCCTGATCGAACTTTATCAGCTTTACGCATGACAGTAATTTTTTTCTTACCCGAAAATACCAGATTTGCCATCCAGCTAAATGGAGGATAATTCAGTTCACGTCTTTCGCTAAGAGCCATATTATAATATTTTTTAAGATTAAGTTTCGTAGCTTGTTTTATAACGGCATTTTCCGCATCATAGGTTTGAATCACAACTTCACCGGGTTTTTTATGCCTGCCAGAACGACCCGATGCTTGATAAATCAGCTGAAACACCCTTTCCCCTGCACGAAAATCAGGGAGATGCAATCCTGTGTCTGCATTTATAATACCAACTAAGGTTACGTTTTCAAAGTCCAATCCTTTTGCAATCATCTGGGTTCCCAACAAAATATCAATCTTACCTAAACTAAATTTTTTAAGTACGTTAGTAATAGAGGAAATGGATCGTGTGGTATCAAAATCCAGCCGGGCCAGCCTAGCGCCCGGGAAGGATTCTATAAGAATATCTTCCACTTTTTGCGTTCCTATCCCAAGTAATCCCAGATTATGACCGGAGCAATGCTTACATTGTAACTTGACTACTTTTTTCTTTAAACCACAGAAATGACACTGAAGAGAGTTTCCAACTTTGTGGTAGGTCAGCGTCACGTTGCATCTCGGACACATTTCCATCTCACCACAGTCATTGCAACGAAAAATTGGAGAATAACCCCTGCGGTTCTGAAGCAAAATGATCTGTTCTGATTTATTTAGTCTGTCCTCAATTTTATCTAACAGAAGTCCGGAAAACACCTGCCCGATCTTACCAGCCTCTTCCTGATCCTTTTTCATATCTACAACGTACACCTGTGGATATTTCGCTCCCCCATAACGATGAGATAACTGAAGATAGGTGAATTTCCCCTTTATCTGGTTATAATAACTTTCAAGGCTTGGGGTAGCACTTGCCATAATTACCATGGCTTTATGAAGCTTTCCTCTCATCAATGCCACTTCTCTGGTATGATATTTTGGTGCTGGATATTCCTGCTTATATGAAGATTCTTGTTCCTCATCCACAACAATCAATCCAAGGTTTTTTACTGGGGCAAAAATTGCACTTCGTGCTCCAATGATTACTTTAAAATCACCCAAACAAATCCGTTTCCATGTCCAGGCTCGGACAGCCTGGGTTAACTTAGAATGCCATAAAGCAACAGTATCACCAAACACGGCCCTGAAACGACCTGCAATTTGGGGGGTTATTAAAATTTCAGGGAGGAGAATAATCACTGTTCGATCGCATGCTAACACTTTTCTGGAAATTTCAATATATATTTCTGTTTTTCCACTTCCTGTAACACCATGTAATAAATGGGAGGAAAACTTTTTTGGGTTTAACATTAATGAAAGGTCGTGTAACACCTCCCGTTGGTTTTTTGTAAAATAAATCTCCTTTGAGATCGGGTCAAATGTAAAGGCGGTTATATTCGGCGTCCTGGTCTCTTTAAGCAATTTAACTAACCCTTTCTCCTCCAGTCCTTGACAAACCTTTAGAGGACTACTGGCAAAACTCCTCAGCTCCGAAACTTGAATAAAATCTTTATAATTTTTTAATTGGTCTAATATTTTAGCTTGGGTTGGAGCATTTTTGCCCAGTTTGCCCAAATTTGCATTATCCCCTTTGGATAAAATACGAATCATCCAAAGTGTAGGAGGAGCATACCGGGTGGATAATTTTGAAGGAAGCACTGTTTTTGCAACCTGGCCAATTGGAGTAAGGTAATAATCACTCATCCAGATAATGAGTTCCCATAATGGTTTATCCAAAACCGGCTTGTCATCTACATACGACCTAATCTCACGGACTTTGCCTTTATATGGATTGGATTTATGCACCGCAACCACAATCCCCCTGGCACTTCCTCTACCAAGGGGAGCGTTTACTCTGATACCAACAGCTATTTTTTCAACCAAAGGCGGTGGAGCTTTATAAGTAAATACCTTATAACTAGAGATTGGGAAAGCAACATCAACAAACATAATCATGAAAGATAGAAGGTAGATTAATCTCTAGGCAATAAAAAGCTAAAGAATAAATTCCTGCAATAATTCTTGTTTAGATGTGCGTAAATTTTTAACAAATTAAAATGGATAACCGCCTATTTAAATCACTAATAATAATTTCCATCGGACTCCTGTTCTTAAGGTTGGGATTTATTTTAACTACCATGGTAATTGATGACGAGGCATATTACTACATTTATTCCCGCCATTTAGCATGGGGATACATTGACCATGGACCACTCATCGCCTTCCTAATAAAAACTTTCACCACCATATTCGGAGAAAATGGCTTTGGGATTCGGGTTGGAAGTGTGGTGCTGCTTACCTCCTTAGGCTGTTTCTTATATATTTTTGGCAAAAAACATTTTAATCAAACTACCGGTGCAATTATGTCTCTAACAGTGCTCACAAATGTACTGTTCCATACAAATGGAGTAGTGATGACACCAGATGTGCCCTTAGTATTTTTCTCTTTTCTATTCATTATATTCTACTATATGGCATTTTTTCATGACAAATCCTGGTTCCTGCCTGCCGGTATCTGCCTTGGATTTGGTCTGTTATCTAAAATATCAGCCTTGTTCCCAGCTTTGGGTATTTTACTTTTCCCAGTTCTTATGAAATCGTACCGTAGAATACTCAGACAAAGATATTTTTATTTATCTTTTGTTCTGGCTTTTATAATATTATTGCCTTTCATCATCTGGAACCTGCAGAATGACTGGACATTTATTCGATACCAGGGAGCTCATATTACAGAAGGCGGATCCATCAAAACATTTCTTGAGCTATGGGCTGGGCTGGGAATTCTTTTTGGTCCCATATTGTTCGCTGCCTGTTTTTTTCTCCCTTTTAAAGTACTGATCAATAGTAAAAATTTAGAGAATAAGACAGAACCTGCCCATATATATTTTGCTCTTACTTCTGTCATTCCTCTCATTTATTTTGTTACCCATTCTTTGTTTTTCCGGTTTGAATTGAACTGGCCGGCTCCAGCATTTTTGGGAGGTATTTTACTTTTTGCCATTAAAATGGGTGAAATTCCTGATAAAGTAAATAAAAAATTTATAATTCAAATAGTTTACTCCATATTCCTCGTATTGCTGGTTACTGTTCAAACCTATTTCCCCCTGTTGCCACTCAAGGGAAAATTAGATATTACCAATCGTTATCATATTTTTACCTCATTTCCCAACGAATTGCGAAACTATCTTGCAACAGAATCAAAATTTAAAAACTATAGGATTGTTGCAAATAATTACCAGATCCCATCTATGGTAAATCTATACATAAAACCAGAATTGGAGGCAACCTGTCTCTCTATCGGTTATCATAAAACACTGTACTCATTTCTTTACCCGGATGAAAATCTTTCTGGTGGTAATTACCTTTATCTTACCACAGGCAAAAATTTTCCCGATAAGCTAAAACGTTATTTTGATGAGATCCTATTGCTTCGTCAATTCAAATCTATACGAAGAGGGAAGGCTATTGCAAAATACAGTTTATGGCATGTAATAAATTACCACGGGAAAAGGGGTTATACAAAATTCCAGTAAAAACATTGGCTAGCAACCCACACAATAATCAAGTTAGAATTTAATAATAAATCCCTGAAAGAATATAAAAACCAAAAAAATTAATTTACGCTTTTATAACATAAACCTTTAAATCGGCTTCAAGATCTGCTGTGATCTTCACCGGTATATTGTAAACCCCTAAAGATTTAATAGGCTCCTCTATCAAAATTGCACTGCGATCTATAGATATTCCATTCTTCTCTAAGGATCCTTGAATGTCCTGTGAAGTTACAGAGCCGAATATGCGTTCTTCTTCCCCAACCTGCACTTCAATTGTAAGAGTTGTTTTTGTAAGTTTTTCGGAAAGGATTTTGTTCGCTTTTTCAATCCTGTTTTCCTGTGCTTCCTTAATATGTTTTTTTTCTTCAACTACAGCCATATTTCTCTTCGAAGCACGTAAAGCAAGGCCTCGAGGAACAAGATAGTTTCTTGCAAACCCGGGCTTTACATTGATAATATCACCCTCAGAGCCAAACCCTTCTAAATCCTTAAGTAAAATTATATCCATCACGAACCTTCCTGTTCAGTATTAATATAAGGCATTAAAGCAATATTCCGTGCTCGTTTGATTGCCCTGACCAATTTGCGGTGCATTCTTGCGGTAGAACCCGTTACCCTTCGTGGCCTGATTTTTCCCTGATCGGTGACAAATCGCCGTAGGAGTTTGGTGTCCTTATAATCAATATCTGTAATTGCATTCTCTTTAAAATAACAGAACTTCCTTTTTGTATTAAATGCCATGACTTCCTCTTTATTCTATTTTTAATTCTTCTTCAGATTTAAGTACTTCAGGTTCCATTTTTTCTTCAGAACTTTCAATTGTTTCTGCTGTGTCATCTGGCTCTTTCTCTTTCCTTTCTTTGTCCTTAGATGTTTCTTCCGTTCTTTCATCATATTTATCAGGTTTTTTGTCCAACAAAATTGTTTGATGTCTCAGGATAGATTTATCCAATTTCAAATACGTTTCAAAATCTTTCAGAAAATCAAATTTCTCAGCTTCAAAATGCAGGATAATAAACGTACCATATTTATACTTTTGTATCAAATAAGCGAGTCGTTTTTTACTCCATATATAATGATTAATAATTGACACCTTGTTCCCATTTAATTCATTAGCAACGTTTTCCATTAGTTGAATTAAACGGTCGTGTTCATAATTAGGATTGGCAATATAAAGTGTTTCATAGTATCTCATTTAAGTACTCCTTATTAAATTTTATTAAAATAAAAATGGGGCTACAACCAATGACACTACAGACATCAACTTAATCAGTATATTTAAAGATGGTCCTGATGTGTCTTTAAATGGATCACCCACAGTATCACCAACCACCGCTGCTTTATGAACATCGGAACCTTTTCCATATGATTCCCCATTTATTTCTGTTCCCTCTTCAATCATTTTCTTAGCATTATCCCAGGCACCGCCTGCATTGGATTGGAAAATTGCCATGGAAACGCCACTTACTGTAACGCCTGCCAGTAAACCACCTAAAGCCTGTGGTCCCATATTTACTAAATTGCCTAATAGTCCAATTAATATGGGCGTAACAACTGCTAATAATCCAGGTAATAACATCTCTTTAATGGCAGACTGAGTTGAAATTTCAATACAGCGTCCATGATCTGCTTTTGTCAGTCCTGCCTCATAAATAGATTTATCTTCATCAGACCAGGAGGACTCATCGCCTTTGCCCAATACTTCCAGTGCTGCTTTTAATTCAGGGATTTCTCTAAATTGACGACGGACTTCTTCAATCATAGCCATTGCTGCCCGTCCCACAGCGCCCATTGCTAAAGATGAAAATAAGAATGGCAACATAGCTCCAACAAACAATGCAGCCATAACAATTGGCTCTGAAATATTAATTAAAAATGGTGATTCGCCTAATTTACTTTTTATTATTTCACTAAATGCAGCAAACAATGCCAAAGTTGTTAAAGCCGCTGAACCAATTGCAAATCCTTTACCAATTGCAGCCGTAGTATTACCTACAGCATCCAGTTTATCTGTTCGTTCTCTTACTTCAGGAGGCAGCCCTGCCATTTCAGCAATCCCACCAGCATTATCCGAAATGGGACCATAGGCATCAACCGCTAATTGGATGCCGGTATTTGCCAGCATTCCCAAGGCAGCCATTGCAATGCCATATAACCCCGCATTCTGATGCGCAAATACAATTGCGACTGCAATTATTAATACCGGGATAAAGGTTGACTGCATTCCCACCCCTAAGCCAGCAATAATGTTGGTAGCTGAACCTGTGATGGATTGATCTACAACGGATTTAACAGGCTTGGTACCAGTTCCGGTGTAATGTTCTGTGATGAGCCCAATTCCTAAACCTGCCGCCAGTCCAATAAGTGTGGCATAAAAAATGCCCATTGCATTGGTTTCAACCGTATTGGTGATTAAGAAGTACATTACTATTACCATAATTCCGGAGGATCCAAATTCACCAATGTTCAACGCTTTCTGGGGACTGCTCCCTTCTTTCGCGGAGACCATAAAAGTTCCTATAATGGAAACAATGATTCCCGCTCCAGCAATATATAAGGGGAGGGTTACATAAGCTAATTCACCAAATATTGCCCAGCCAAGCACCATTGATCCTATAATTGCACCTACATAAGATTCAAAGAGGTCAGCCCCCATGCCTGCAACATCACCCACATTATCACCCACATTATCAGCAATGGTAGCAGGATTTAATGGATGATCTTCCGGAATCCCTGCTTCTACCTTACCAACCAGATCAGCACCTACATCAGCAGCCTTGGTATAAATACCCCCCCCAACCCTTGCAAATAATGCAATTGAAGAAGCTCCTAATGAAAACCCTGTAATAGCTTGAATTAATTTTTGAGAATTGGAAAATAGTTCAAAATAATTATAAATGACATATAAGCCGGTTACACCTAAAACGCCCAACCCTACAACGCTCAGACCCATTACGGATCCGCCGGTAAAGGCAACATTCAATGCTTTTGCCAAGCTGGATTGTGCTGCATTGGTGGTTCGATTGTTTGCTTTCGTGGCAACTCTCATGCCTAAAAATCCAGCCAAACCAGAGGCCAAGGCCCCAACTAAAAATGATATTGATACTAGCCAGGAATCACCGTTACTATTTGCAGCAAATGCTAATAGGCAGGCAACTATTACAACAAAAATCGCTAGCACACGGTATTCAGCTTTTAAAAATGCCATGGCACCATCAGCAATACTAGCACCAATCTGCTTCATTCTATCGGTTCCTTCATCCTGCCCATTTATCCAATTGGTTTTCCAGAAGGCATATAACATAGCCAAAACACCAGCACCCAACACATAGTAAAGATTATCCATCAATTCCTTTCACATTCGTATTTTCATTAAATTTATTCATTGTTTCTTTCATGTCATGTGTAAGAAAATAATCTATTCCGTCACATGCCTTTTCAATCATTTCATTAATTTTTTCAGTCCAGTCTTTCGGAAACGGTGACAGCACATATCGTTCAGATGGCCCCATTTCATTTTCAGCGGAAATCCCTATACGCAAGCGATTAAAATCTTCCGACTCCAGTTGATAGATAATTGACTCCAGGCCTTTGTGCCCCCCGGACCCTCCATTAGGCTTAAACCGCAAAGTTCCCAGGGGAAGATCAATATCATCATAAACTACCAGCAATTCTTCCGCTGTATTCTGGAAATATCTGCAATAGTCCGCTACAGCCATACCACTGTTATTCATATAGGTGGTCGGTTTTACAAGGGCAATATCGTTAGATTTTACCAGTAGATAATCGCCTTTTCCTGCTTGAAATTTCAAAGATCGTTTTTCGGCAAACTTGTCTAAGACCCAGAAACCGAAATTATGCTTCGTATCTGAATAGTTCCTGCCGGGGTTTCCTAAACCCACCAGGACAGTCATTATTCAGAATCCGCTTTCTTGTCCTGTGGTGCATCCTCACCTTCAGCAACAGGTTTTTCGCCGCCTTCTGCCTCACCTTCTTCAATTGGAACGCCCTCTTCATCCAGCAAGACTTCTTCTTCCTCAACAACAGGCTCTTCCTCTTCCTTCGGTGCCTGCACACTAACAACAGTCAAGTCATTTGATGTTAAAATATCAAATTCTTTTGAAACAGCAATGTCTGCAACAGTTAAACTGCTATTCATTTCAAGCTCTGTGACGTCCATTGTAACTTGTTCAGGAACATTTTCAGGGAGGCAGCTAACTTCAAGAGAGGTAAGGCTCTGCATCATAACACCACCTTCATTTACCCCAATTGATTCCCCTACTAAAGCTATTGGCACTGAGATGGTTATTTTTTCATCTCGTCTTACACGCATAAAATCAATATGAATAATTTCATCAGTTACTGGATGATATTGAATTTCCTTTATCATTGCATACTGTTTGTTTCCGTCCAGTTCCAACTCAAAAATATGGCCACCCATATGAAGCGATTTCAACAACGTTTTTTTATCAAAAGAAAGATGTATACTTTCTTCGCCTTTAAAATAGAAAACACCTGGAATTTTTCCTTCTTGGCGAAGTGCCTTTGCTCCTTTAGATCCAGAAGCCGTTCTTTTTAATGTTTCTAAATATTCATATTGTGGTGTCATTTTATAAACTCCCTATTAAAAATTAAAAAGAGCACTTACAGATTCTCCTTTATAAATCCGGCGAATTGCTTCGCCAAAAATACCGGAAACTGTTACAAAGCGCATATTTGGAAGGATTTTTTCTTCAGGTACATGAACTGTATCTGTAAAAATAAATTGCTTGATCGGTGATTTTTTCAATCTTTCTATAGCTTCTCCTGACAATAGAGCATGGGTTGCAACCCCAATGACTGAGTGAGCACCGTTTTCAATGGCCTTTTCCGCAGCATTTACCGTTGTACCTGCTGTATCAATCATATCGTCAATAATTATAACATCCCTGTTTTTCAGATCACCAACGAGATTAACGACCTCCGCTCTGTTAGGAGCATATCTCCGCTTATCAATAAGAGCAAAATGCATTCCAAGCCGCTTCGCATAAGCTTGACTAATTTTTACTGAACCAACATCCGGGGATAAAACAACAGATTCCTCTGGGTTCAATTCAAGTTTTTTAATCTCATCCAACAAAACCATCCGGCTATACAAATGATCAAATGGTATAGAGGCAAATCCCTGAATCTGAGTTGAATGAAGATCCATACTAATTATCCTGCCCGCTCCAGTTGCGGTAAAAATATCTACCATTACCCGTGAAGAAATAGGCACGCGCGGGGTGTCCTTCCTGTCTTGGCGACCGTAGCCAAAATATGGAACAACAATAGTTACTCGTTTTGCTGATGCTCTCACTGCTGCATCCACAAGAAGGGTCAATTCGATAATGTTTTCAGCTGGACTGTTGGTAGATTGAATTATAAAAACATCCTTCCCGCGGATATTCTCCTCATATTTGATCCAGAGTTCACCATCTGAAAAGTTTTTGATAGTCAATTGACCCAAGGGAATTTTAAGATACTCTGTAATTCGAGTAGCGAGACCCGGATTACTCCGTCCTGAAAAAACCTTTAAATCGTTTATTTTTTTCTGCATAATTGCTGGGGAGTAGGGAATCGAACCCCAACCGCCGAGACCAAAACCCGGTGTCCTACCGTTAGACGACTCCCCACAAAATTTAATGGGTCAATAAGCTGTTTTAACCAAAACAAAGACAATAAATTCTGTCTAAATTCCGTGATTTGTCGGAAGGGTGAGAACTGTTTGATATTGAGATTGAAAGCAAGACTTAGCTGATTTTGCATCTGCTTCTTCGTCAAAAATTCCAAACACAGTCGAACCACTGCCCGACAAACTGGTAAATGTAGCACCCATATCCGAAAGCCTATCCTTGATTCTTCCAATTTCTGGATATGCTGGAATAACTATTTTTTCAAAATCATTTTGAATAAACTTAAAGGACAAATTGCCTTCCTTTAAAAAGCTGGCAAAGTTAGGTCTTTGATCTGAACAATTCAAATGATTTTTTATTTTACCATATGCCCATTTTGTATTAATTAAAATATCTGGAATAATCAAAAGATATGTACCATTAACTAATTCGGCTGGTCCCAATTCATTGCCGATACCATCTCCAACCTGAGTACCCCCTCTAATAAAAAACGGAACATCAGCACCAATCTCAGCTGAAATTGTTTCAAGAATTTTATTTTCCATGCCCAAATTATACATTTTATTCAACCCTTTTAAAACCGTGGCAGCATTGCTGGAACCTCCCCCAAGCCCAGAGCCATGAGGAATCATTTTTTCCATTCGAATTGATATCCCCCCAATTTCCGGGAAGTGATTCTTTATCATTTTATATGCAATGACACAACTATTCGTCCCATCCTTGGGTATCCCGGATTTATCAACTGCTAAAGAACATCCGTCATCCTGTAAAGCAAGATATATATTATCGTGAAAATCTACTTCTTGAAATATTGTATGAATATTATGATATCCATCGGGTCGTCTTTTGAGGATTTTCAGTCCAATATTAACCTTAGCAAAAGACCGAAGGATTAATCTGTCCACGCAATCATTCCAGCTTTGATAAAGATGCAATAGCCAGGGCACCCCAGCCTTCACTTGTACCAATAAATCCCAGATGATCAGTTGTCGTTGCTTTAACAGAAATATTTTCTTTGTTCGTTTGAAGAGCCTGAGCAAGCTTAAGTTGCATTTCAGGAATGAACTGTCTAATCTCTGGTTTTTGAAGTATCACTACCGTATCTACATGTTCTAGTTTATAGCCAACAGAACGGACTTTCTTTATTGTGGTTGATAAAAAGTGTGTACTGTCCATCCCTTTCCATTTTTTTTCATCACTGGGGAAAAATTGTCCAATATCCCCAAGATTGGCAGCCCCCAGGATTGCATCTATAATAGCATGAATCAATGCATCCCCATCTGAGTGTCCCTCAGAGCTGAATTCCCCTGATATTTTCATCCCACCTACAACCAGGTGGCTTCCCTTTTTTAAGGGGTGAATATCATACCCTATGCCCATTTTAACCATATCGTTCTTCCCAAATTGCCTCTGCAACGAACCAATCTTCCTGTGTTGTTATTTTAATGTTATCTGAAGTCCCTTCTACAACCGAAACACAATACCCAATTCGTTCTAATAAAAAAGCTTCATCTGAACCAGTAACTCCGTCCCTATCAGCAGATTCAAGCGCCTCTTTAAGTTTTTCTCTCTGAAAAGACTGCGGTGTTTGTGCCTGCCAAATATCACTACGATTAATTGTCTCTTTAATCCTGCGGTTTTGTACCCTTTTTATTGTGTCCTGTGCCTGAGTTGCTATAATAGCACCATCGTATTTACCACATCTTTTTATTGTATCATTAATCATGTCTTTCGTAACAAAAGGCCGAACAGCATCATGAATACACACCAGTTTACACTGATTTGAGAGAACTTTTACTCCATTAGAAACTGAATCCTGCCTTCTTTCTCCACCAGAAACGACTCTTATATTTTTTGTCTCAGGCGTAGACCTTACTTGTCTTTCAATCTGTTGAACTTGCTCCTCCGGAACAACAACTACAATTTCATAAATAAGGTCAGATTTTAAAAAGGCCGTGAGCACATGATTAAGCAGGGGGGCCCCTTTTAACAATTTAAACTGCTTTTTTTCACCAAATCTACTACCTTTTCCTGCCGCTGGAATTACTGCTCCTGCAAGAAGAATTTTAGATTTCCCCTTTGATATCATTACAAAAAATTAGAACCCTTGGAAACCCCCAAACATTATATTATACAATTAACATTGCGTCGCCATAGCTCAAAAAACGATAATTATGTTTTTTGGCTTCTCGATAGGCTTTCAGAATAAAGTCATGACCAGCAAAAGCTGATGACATCATCATAAGTGTACTTTTCGGCATATGAAAATTGGTCACCAATCCATCTGCCATCTTAAACTTATATGGTGGATAAATAAATTTATCTGTCCAGCCACGTTTTGGTGTAACCTGAAAGCCCGAAACTACCACTGTTTCAAGTGCGCGAGCTGTAGATGTACCAACCACGATAACGTTCCGACGTTTTTTCTTGGCCTCATTAATAGCAAGTGCTGTAGCAGGAGAAACTTCAAAATATTCGGAGTCCATTTGATGGCGGTTTAAATCTTCAACCTGGACAGGACGAAAAGTTCCAACCCCAATATGAAGAGTAATAAATCCAATTTTTACTCCTTTGTTTTCTAGTTTTTTTAATAATCTATTTGTAAAGTGAAGACCAGCAGTTGGGGCAGCAACCGATCCTCGCTTCTCAGCAAAAACTGTTTGATAACGCTGTTTGTCCCTGTGCTCTATAGGCCGTTTAATATATGGAGGTAGCGGTGGTGTGCCAATCTTTTCTATAATTTCATGAATGCTGTTTCCCTTTTCATATTCAAACCGAACAACCCTCCCTCCAGAAATAGTATTATCAATAACATCACAGTAAATTTTTGGTGTAAAAACCAATTTATTCCCAATACGAACCTTCCGCGCTGGACGAACCATCGCTTCCCAAAGATTATTTTCCAGTTCTCTGAGAAGAAAAACTTCAACTGTTGCATCTGTATGGTCTTTAATAGCAAAGAGCCTTGCAGGATATACTTTAGTATTATTAAACAAAATTAGATCGTTTTTTCTTATATAATCAGATATATTAAAGATCTTGCGGTGCTCTATTTTTTTTGTGTCTTTATGAAGAACCATTAGCTTAGCATGATCACGCCTTTGAGATGGATGTTGAGAAATATATTTTTTCGGAAGTGGAAATTCAAATTCTGCTAATTTATATTTAACCTTTTTGTTAATCATTAAATATCCCTTGTTGTGTTTTTGATGTTCGTCCAAGCAGCTTGAATGCTCGCTCTTGAGCAACACGGCCCCTAGATGTACGTTGAATAAATCCTTCTTTTATTAAAAACGGTTCATATACATCTGCCACGGTGGAAGCATCTTCACAAATAGCCACAGCAAGAGAACCAACCCCAACTGGCCCACCATTGAATTTATCTACAATAGTTGATAAAATTCTTCTGTCCATATCATCCAAGCCGTTTTTATCAATCCCCAAAACTTCAAGAGATGCTTTTGCAACCTCTTTTGTTATTTCCCCATCTGCTTTCACTTCTGCATAATCCCTTGTTCGATTCAAAATACGATTTGCAACCCTAGGAGTTCCACGTGAGCGGCTGGCAATTTCTATAGCACCATCATTGCTTATTTCCACACCTAGAATCTCAGCCGAACGTCTAATAATTTGGAAAAGATCCTGCGAATTATAGAAATCCACTCTCAAAACTACCCCGAAACGATCTCTTAGAGGAGATGTCAGATTTCCTAACCGAGTTGTTGCACCAATCAAAGTAAAAGGTTCAATGCTCAGCTGAATGCTCCGAGCACTGGGACCTTTATCAATCATTATATCTATAGAATAATCTTCCATTGCAGAATATAGATATTCTTCCACAATACTGTTTATTCTATGAATCTCATCAATAAAGAAAACATCCCTGCTTTGTAGGTTAGTGAGCATCCCCGCCAAGTCGCCTGCACGTTCAAGGACTGGTCCTGAAGTAGGTTTAATATTTACATTCATCTCCTTTGCAATAATATTGGCCAACGTAGTTTTCCCTAACCCCGGGGGGCCAAAAATGAGAACATGGTCCAAAGACTCATTACGCTGATTAGCTGCTTCAATATAGAGTTTTAAATTATTCACTATGTCATTTTGTCCAATAAAATCATCAAAAAGAGAAGGACGAAGAGATTTCTCCATCACTAAGTCTTCTTTAATAGGGGTAGGATTGGTTATATGTATTTCCGTCATTTTTAAACCATAATCACATTAATAAAGCATAATTATAATCTAGAAGGTAAGAATGAAATTAAGGGTTTTACAAGGATGGGCTGGATCATTTGCGCTTTGAAAAAAATTATTAAACTCTCCCAATCCTTACTGACCATCAAAACTCTTCCGTAAAAACTTCCCGGTATATGAATGAGAATTATGAATTAATTCTTCTGGTGTACCTGAAAATATTAAATTTCCCCCTTCGTCGCCTCCCTCGGGGCCAAGATCAATAATCCAGTCCGCAGATTTTATTACGTCAAGATTATGTTCAATTATAATCACTGTATTCCCTTGATCAACTAGCTTTTGAAGCACAGAAAGTAGCATCCTGATATCCTCAAAATGTAATCCAGTTGTCGGCTCATCAAGAATATAAACTGTTCTATCATTACTGGCCCTGGATAATTCCGCAGACAGTTTAACCCTTTGTGCTTCTCCGCCAGACAAAGTGGTAGCCTGCTGCCCTAAACGAATATACCCTAAGCCAACTTCATTTAACGTGGTAAGTTTTTTCTTTATTGAAGGAATATTTTCAAAAAATTTCAACGCCTTTTCAACAGACATGGACAGAATATCAGCTATCGTTTGCTCCTTATACTTCACCTCAAGCGTTTCACGATTATATCTTTTCCCCTTACATACTTCACAAACCACATATACATCAGGCATAAAATTCATTTCTATTTTAATAATCCCATCTCCTTTACACACCTCACATCTCCCTCCCTTTACATTAAAAGAAAAACGGCCGGGTTTATATCCTCGGATTTTGGACTCAGGAATTTGTGAAAAAAGATCACGAATATAGGTGAAAACTCCAGTATAGGTGGCAGGGTTTGAGCGTGGTGTTCTACCAATGGGCTTTTGATTAATTTCCGCTGCCTTTTCTACATATTCCAATCCTTCTATCGAATCAAAAGAAAGAGGATATTTTCTTGCTCCATGAATATCCCGGGCTAATATTGGATAAAGAGTTTCATTTACAAGAGTACTCTTCCCGCTCCCAGAAACTCCCGTGACAAGAATAAATCTACCAAGAGGGAATTCAATGTCTATTTCTTTTAAGTTATTTCCACTGGCTCCGCTCAATTTTAATGATTCTTTGTATCTTCTAGGACGTTTAACAGGAATATGAATTTCTTTTACACCTTTAAGATACTTTCCAGTGATAGATTTTTTACATTGAGATAATTGCTTTGGTGTTCCGGAAAAAATAATTTCTCCGCCTTGCTCTCCAGCCCCCGGTCCCAAATCAATCACATGATCAGCTGTTTCTATTGTTTCTCTATCGTGCTCAACAACTAAAATCGAGTTGCCTAAATCGCGAAGTTTCTTTAATGTATTCATAAGGCGTGTATTATCCCTAGGATGAAGACCAATAGAAGGTTCATCAAGAACATATAAAACTCCCATAAGCTGAGATCCAATTTGCGTTGCCAGACGTATCCGCTGCCCCTCTCCACCTGATAAAGATGTAGCTGAACGATCCAATGTCAAATAATCCAAACCAACATTTACTAAAAACTCCAGACGTCCCTTCAGTTCTTTTAAAATCTGGGAGGCAATTATATTCTCTGTCTTTGACAGGTTAAGGCTTGTAATAAAAGTTAAAAAACTCTTTATAGACATTCGGGAAAAATCCCCAAGATTTTTCCCTCCAATAACTACAGCTAAGCTTTCCTTTTTTAACCTTGAACCAAGACATCCAGAACAAGGGCGCATGCTCATAAACTGTTCTATCCATTCACGAATCCCTGGAGATTTTGTCTGCTGATATCTTCGCATTAGGTTGGAAACCATTCCTTCCCATCCCCCAGTATATGTTCCTTTCCAGCGCTTGGAAGAATAAAATATGTTTAATTTCGTTTTTCCGGTTCCATAAAGAAGAATTCTCCTGTTTTCAGAACTTAACCTGAACCATGGAGTTGTAAAATCAAAACCATAATGTATTGAAAGACTTTTCAATATACTTCCATACCAATTTCCTCGGGGTTGTTCCCCAAGGGGTACAATCGCTCCCTGAATAAGTGATTTCTTTTTGTCTGGGACCAATAATTCTGGATTTACCTCCATATGGGAGCCAATCCCGTCACACTTAGAACATGCTCCATAAGGAGAATTAAACGAAAACATTCTGGGCTCTATTTCTTCCAACGAAACTTCACAATGTGGACAAGCAAAATGTTCACTAAATAAATAATCTTTATCCGAAACTTTATGTACGATAAGCAAACCAGAACCAATGTGCAGTGCTAATTCCACTGACTCAGTTAAGCGATCCATAAAGTTCCCATCCAAAACCAACCTGTCTACCACTATTTCTATTGTATGTTTCTTTTGTTTCTTGAGGTGAATATTCTCTTCAATCGAATAAATCTTACCATTAATCCGTGCCCTAAGAAATCCTTCTTTTTTTATTTCGCTCAGTACCCCCCTGTGTTCTCCTTTACGACTGCGTACAACCGGCGCTAAGATGTAAATTTGAGAACCCTCGTTAAATTTTTTTACAGTATCCACAATTTGCTGTACTGTCTGGCGTTGGATGGGGCGTTCACACTTCCAACAATGAGGTCGTCCAATATGGGCAAACAGAAGACGGAGATAATCATGTATTTCTGTCACGGTTCCCACTGTAGACCTTGGATTTCTTGCTGTCATTTTTTGTTCAATTGATATTGCCGGAGAAAGACCTTCAATATAATCAACATCCGGTTTTTCCATTAATCCAACAAATTGTCTTGCATAGGACGAAAGAGACTCCACATATCTTCTTTGTCCTTCAGCATAAATAGTGTCAAAAGCTAGAGAAGATTTCCCGGATCCAGACAACCCCGTAATAACAACTAATTTATCTCTAGGGATATCCAGGTTAATGTTTTTAAGGTTGTGCTGTCGGGCACCCCTGATTAGTATTTTAGTTTTTGATTTAGTCAAACCCTCATTTTTCCTCATATTTAAGGACGAACCTAAAATTTACTGATTTTTTAAACTCTTTCAAAAACAGATTTGTTGTTTTATTACTAGATAGATAATTTCCTCCAGCCAGTTAACAAAAATATTCATAAATATTTTTGTTCATCTCAATAATCAGAGTTACATTTCACGATGAGCTCTCTAAAAAACCATATTCTCATCTCAATGCCCCATATGCAGGATCCTTATTTTGGAAAAACAGTCATTCTGATTTGTGAGCATACAAAAGATGGCGCTATGGGACTGATTATTAATCGTCCATTTCAAGAGCCAGATATGAAAGATTTATTTTCAGAAATATATCAGGAAACAGAAAATATCTTTAAAGTAGTTCCCACGATATATTTTGGTGGTCCTGTTATGATTGAACGGGGGATTGTTCTTCATTCATCCGAATATAAGAGAAAAGGTACCGTCTCTGTGTCAGAGGATTTTGCGCTCACTAGCCACAAATTTATTCTTCAAGATATCCGTTCAGGGGAAGCACCAGAGTCTTATAAACTCGTTCTTGGGCATGCTGGGTGGACAAGGGGCCAGCTTGAAAAAGAAATCGAACATAGTGATTGGCTTCTCCAACAAACCTCAAAAGATTTTGTATTTAACACACCTGATGACATTATGTGGAATCAAGCAGCAAAAGCTTTAGGTATTCAAACAACACAGATAACAGGGGTCGGAGGAGTAGCCTAAAAGTATTTTTCCTCTTTTTGATTGATGATTTGCCAGTCAAATACATCCATCATTAAAAAACAATTAAAAATATTCCTTGCATTGAGAGTAAGTGACTATGGAATTTCTACCAACCTATGGTATTTAAGTCTATACATAATGTAACAGGAAGATGTTTTCTCTCCTTGTTTTTACTCATTCTGATCGGGTGTAAGGATGATTCTCCAGACCGCCATTTGCAATTAGGTAATTGGTACGTCCAAAAAGGCATATTAGATGAAGCGGTTCTAGAGTTCCGTGAAGTAATCCGATTAATACCTCTTACATATAAAGACATATCCAAAGAAGAATTCAAAATGCTGGGCACCGCTCATTATAATCTTGCCTTGGTTTATACAAAAAAAGGATGGTGGGATTTCGCATTAAAAGAAGCTCAAAATAGTTTCAACCTGCAGCCAACTGCAAGCCACTATGATTTAGTCCAGCTGATTAAAAAACGTGAAGAACTAAGTCCCCAAAAGCCCCAATCTTAAGCTAAAAAGATGCGGACAGTCTCTGTCCCTAATCAAGGTTCAGTCCGATTTAAATGTAAAGCTTAATATATATTTCCGAAACAGAGGTTGTTTCACTCCGGCTCCATCCACTTCAAGAAAATATCAAGGCAAAAACAATTTTATATTTATATAGATTATCTCTTTTCTAAAACTTATGCGAAATCTAAAATAAATGGAGAGCTATATCTTTCCAGATCGATGTTCGCCCCCATCGCAATAAATGATGGAACAATTAACAAAGTCTGCTTCTGGTCTTAATAGCAATGAAACCACATTGGCCACATCTTCGGGTGTGGTTGTTCTTTTCATGGGGTTGCGCCTTTTTGTGTTTTCCACCCACTCTTCCCACCTATCTGTAATTTTAGTTAATGCCCTTGTAGGAGTTACTCCTGCTTGAATTGAGTTTGCAGTAATGCCATATTTGCCCAACTCCCATCCAATCTGTCTAATAATAGCTTCCATTGCTGCCTTCGCCACACTTACGGGACCATATCCATCCATAGCCAAATAGTTACCTTCGCTGGTAAGTCCCATAATGCGCGAGCCTTTTCCAAGAAGATCTCTCAAGTATAGTTTTTGGGTCCAATACAAAAGAGAATTGCTCATTACATGGATGGTCATGTCCATTTGTTTTTGCGTTACCGGATTTTCACCAAAAAAATTAGTGGTGGTCCCAAATGCAATGGAATGAAGCAATAGCTTAAGGGTTTTCCCATTGGTAATTTCCTCTATCTCCGGTATATACTGATCCATTATTTCCAATGATGCAGCATTCTTGTTCCAAAAATATACTCTACCGTCATTTAGCTCCGATATTTCATCTTTTAAAGAATCTGCTTCCACTTTTACCTCTCCACGGTCAAAATGGAAACCAAGTATTCCATATCCTTTTGCTGCAAGGTGTTTTGAAACTGCCCCCCCATGACCAGTGGAACAACCAAGCACTAAAACCCATTCAGACATATTGCCTCCAAATTTTCCTTATCAATTTAGTATTATCAAATGATTGAACAAACAATGGATAATTCCACTATTACCTAAAATAAAATTATGAACAGCAGCCATAAGAACCGACAGTTGAAAACCATATATATGACCCTATGGATTTTTGATTAGCAAGGCAGTGTGATTAATGATTTTCTTGATTTTAGTTTATAAGTGGCGGGGCAATATACACACGCATTTTCAACCTTATTTTCTCAACATTGCTTTTGAAAAACGGGATGCGGGTATGTCTACATCAAAGGCAATCTCATCAATCACCCATTCGGTCCCTTTACTGTTCCGTTTCAGTTCATCCTTAAAATTAAATTGGGAAGGAAACCAACGCCCTTGAACTTTCCTTATATCGCTCATAGTAGATGTTTTTAGGAGTTTCCCGCTTTTGGCATAGAGTTCCTCTCTCATGGGAAGTAGATATTCTTTGTCAATCCAAGCACGGCGCAGCGGATACGACAGTCCCTTTCTTTTTGCAGTCAACAGCATAATCCAATGATCTCTCCCGTTGATACCTACAGATCCTTCCAGAGTTGCTTCGTACAACTCTTCCAAAGGACGATCTTCCATCATATCATTATAGGACATATCTGAACCCATAACGGATTGGCGCAGCATGTGCCCGGAAATCTGGATCACCCGGTCAGTCTGGGGCGAATAGGTCCAGAGCTTATCATCCAGTTTCAGCATTTTGGTGCCTGCTTCCCGGGGCGGAGAAAGATATTCAGTGAAGGCTTGATCTGTGCCCACAACCCAGTTCCGGGATTCAATGGTGCGGCTGGAACGTCGTCCATGAACAATCATTTTGCTGGTGATAACACGGCTCTTTGCGTTGAGGTTATTATCCATGGCTTTGATAATATCCTGAACGGTCATGTCATCTGATTGCCCAATTAGAAAAGAGTATGACAAAATAAAGATGAGAATTTTGTTCATGTCTCCAGTTCCTTAAATAACTGGGCCATTTCTCGTTTGTATATGGCGCGCCCGGCCATCATAGTCCCTAATACAGTGGCGAGGACACCGGGAATAAAACCAATAAAGTAAAGTTCCGGGGTTATCTGGGCATAAAAAACATTGGACATAATAATATCGGTTGAGCTCAGACTTTCCATTGCCGCCGAATAATCCAAGCCCACTTCCTGCATATAATAGGTAATACCGAGCCCCATGGCCGTGCCAATGACAGTGCCAATGAAGCCAATGATGACCGACTCCACGATCATAGAACGATAGACCTGACCTTTCGATTCCCCTATGGCCAGGCGCATACCGATCTCTCCGTAGCGGCGCAGACCATTCATTAGACCCATGTTCCACAGTACTATCATGACAATAACCAAGAATATTACCAGCATAATGGCCATGGCGGCATTACTGAAATCCACCATGGTACCCATCTGGTTGGCATCCCGAAGGGCCATCATGATTGGGCTAAAAATATCGGTGCTATCCTTATGGTTGATATTGTATTCCGTACGCATGGCAACAGCGGCTTGATCTTCATAATAAAGTGAATTGGTGTAGCCCAAAATCTCTGAAGCAGCATTTTCCATGTCCAGTGCCTGCCGAGCACCTGATATATCCACAAGCATCATATGCCTGTCCACCGGACCCAAATTCAGTTTAAAGGTGCCGACCACGG